>JAHLFE010000132.1 GCA_018884035.1 Candidatus Anaerobiospirillum pullicola | reverse complement strand
AGAAAAGCCTTTAGCGCCAAGCTGCGTACTGCTATCAAGGCCCAAGACGCTGCCACCTTACAGCAGTGCTTCAACGAGCTGTTTCACAGCATCGATTACGAGCACTACCCCTTAACGAAAGAAAGTGCGGTGACAAGCACTTTGCATATCGCTATTGCGTTAGTGCTGGATATCAGGGTGATGGTAAACCTGCACGAATCGCAGGACAGAGCTGATTTAGTGTTTGACTGGCAGAACACGACGGTGGTATTTGAGCTTAAGTATGCCGATACGCTCAGTCAGACTAACTCCATGCTGCAGCAAGCCCTAACGCAAATCCAAACCAGAAATTACGGCGATACCATGTTCAAGAGGCCAAAGCTGTGGCGAGTGGCCATGGTGTTCTGTGCAGAGAGCCGTGACCTTGCGGCGGTGCAGGCATTAAGCGAGTAACAGCAACGCACTCTGCTCTGAGCGTGCATGAGCCCCTTTTGCGCGCTCCCTACCCAGAGCATAAGCAGCTGGTCTGACTGCATCATCAGCAGCCTCTTATTCTCAAGGCATGAGAGGGCCTCAACACTCAATACTCATTGAGTGCCGCCGTTACCGCACGGCCAGCGCCTGCAATAGTGCTGCTTGGGGCATCTCCACTCCACCTGTAGACAAGAGTTCACTCCTAATAGTCGTCAGGGCCATTCCAAGGCATGCTGCCGCTCGGCATACCAGCATTATGCTGCGGTTGTTGTTGCATTGGCTGCTGCTCCATGCCCTGCTGCCCCTGCATGTCCTGAGACTGCGCTCTACTGTGAGACTGCGGATGTGGCTGTGCGTTCACCGCCCCCGCCATCGGCGCCTGATAAGGGTGATCTCTCCCCAGTGGCGGTTGTTGCACCCCATCTTGGGGCCTATTGTTGCCATGCGTGTTCTGCATGCCACCACCTTGATTGGTCTGCATGCCACGCGTCGTGCCCGAAAATGCCGCCTGCGTCTCCGCTGTCGGCGCTGCTAGCTGCTGCTCTGCAAACAGCTCGGGATGGTAGCACTGCAGATTGCTCTGCATCATCTCCGCATGCTGTGGTGGGTAACGACGCATCTCCAATGGCGCCTGCGCATCCTGATAGCGTAAGTAATTCAGGGTCTGTCCTAATACCCCCTCAAAGCCACGATCCGATGGCTCATAATAGCGCCGCCCATCGAGCTCCTCTGGCATAAAGCACTCACCTGCCGCATAAGCACCTGGATAGTCATGCGCGTAGCGATAGCCCCGATGGTAGCCCAAACTCTCCATCAGCTTAGTCGGTGCATTGCGCAAATACAGTGGTACCTCAAACGACGGTAAGCTCGAGGCATCCGCTCGCGCCTGATGAAACGCGGTGTAGAGGTGGTTACTCTTGGGGGCTAAGGCCATATACACCGCCGCCTCAGCAATCGCCCGCTCGCCCTCAGCTTCACCTACACGGGTAAAGATATCCCACGCGTTAAGAGCCACTTGCATCGCTTGAGGATCGGCTAAGCCCACATCCTCGGTGGCAATAGCCAAGATACGGCGCGCCACATAGAGGGGATCGCCACCTGCCTCTAAGATACGGGCATACCAGTACAAAGCCGCGTCAGGATTAGAACCACGCACGGACTTATGAAAAGCGGAGATCAGATCGTAAAAGGCATCACCGCCCTTATCGTACTTAATAATGCGGCGACCTGCGACGGCACCTACCATGGCGTAAGTGATGATCTTACGCCCATCGGCCAAAGGTGCAGCATCATCTGCCAGCATCTCTAAGGTCGTCAGCAGATGGCGAGCATCACCACCGGCAAGATCGATGAGAGCTTGCCGCACCTTGTCATCAAAGACTAAGCGCTCGTGCTTTAAACCACGCTCGGAGGTCAGAGCCCAATCAATGAGCTTATTGAGCTCCTCTGCCGTCAGCGCCTTTAAGACAAAGATACGGGCACGAGAGAGCAGCGCCTGATTGACCTGAAAAGACGGATTCTCGGTGGTGGCGCCGATAAAGGTAATGGTGCCGTTTTCAATGTACGGCAAAAAGGCATCTTGCTGCGCCTTATTAAAGCGATGCACCTCATCGACAAAGAGAATAGTACGCCGCCCATGGCGCTTACGCTCTTGGGCTCTGGTGATAGCCTCTCTAATGTCCTTGATACCTGCCGAGACCGCCGAGATCTGCTCTAAGGTCGCATCGACACTACGGGCAATCAAAAAGGCCAGCGTGGTTTTACCCACACCTGGTGGCCCCCAAAAAATCATGGAGTAGCAGCGACCCCGCTCGAGCGCTTGACGCAGAGGCTTGCCCTCTCCTAATAAGTGGCTCTGCCCAATGTACTCATCAATGTTACGTGGGCGCAAGCGTGCGGCTAGCGGGGCTAGCGGATCAAACTCGGCGTTTTCATCGACCAGAGCGTTACCATAGACCATACTGCTATTACGCCGTGGTGGATGAATGACGATGCCTCCCGTCTTATCCTCTTGTGGCGCAGGCTCTGCTCCCTGTTCTGGCTCTGCCTTACCGTCTGCAGCACTCTTAGCGCCGGTGGTAGCGTCTTGTGACTGTGCTTGTGCTTTTGCCTGCGCTTGCGCTGGCTCTTTGCTCCATGGCGTATTTGGCTCTGGTAAGGACGGCTTTATGTCTGCTTCTAAATCTGGACTAAAGAGCATGCCCTGTTGCTCAACCATAAGTCGCCTCCATTACCACCGTTACCACTATTACCAACAACACAACTGCAGCGAAACAGCACCAGCAGCGCACCGCGTGCAGTCCGCCGCGCTTAGCATAGAGCTGTAGCCACTGGGCGCGTTCCCTTAACGCACTTTTAGTAGCCTCCCCTAAAACTACCACTCTTTTGCACTTTTGCGCACTCGTAAGTAACCTCAAAGCCCCTTGTGGTACGGGATAAGGCGGTGGCAATTCCCTGTAAGTTGTGACCTCAAAGTGCTGCGTCTGCTCACACCATTTCTAAAGATAGGGCGCGCACAGCGCGCCTTAGCGCCGCTTTGCGGCGCCTTACCTTAACGATAGCCACAGCCTCCACACTGCAACTGCGGTTGCGTTGTGGCCATTATCCCGTAGTTACCCTAAAAAGTGCCTGACGGCGCCTTATCTCGAAAGTAGCACCGCAGCAAACACCTACTCTCAAGGTAAAACACCTGATTGTAGGCAGTTATCTCCTTTGGGCTCTCCTTTGGAATTTGCTTTTTGGGATACTTGCTTATCCCTGAGGGTGTCCCTTAGGAGACTGCGGAGCAATTGCTTAATAGGTGACGACAGTTGCGGCCATCCCGCGTGCCCACACTCAAGATAGGGGCTATGAGCTTGCACGCTGGCATCCCCAATCAGCACACAAGCACACCGAATCAGTAATGAATCGCTGGGCAGCATCAGTCAGAGCATGTCGTTAACGCCGATAAACATCAGTTTTTTGCTGAGGCAGTGAACAGCACTAAGCGCATTCTCTGTGCTGAGATTCAAGATAAGCTTAGGCTCACCTGCACCATACAGCTCAAGGTGTTATCTCAAGATGAGGTACGTACCTCCTCACTTAACCTTGCAGCCGTCTCTGCTGAGAACACTCATTACTTATGGTGCTTAGCGAGCGTCGTCTACTTCTACATCAGCAGGCAGCGCAAAATTAAAGTCCTCAGCATCAGCTGTAGCCTGTTGCTGCGTAAAGAGGTAGAAGTTGTTATTGCCATCATCCATACGAATGGTCAGTGCATCAAGCAGGTAGCACTCCTCACCCTCTTCGTTTGGCACTGGCTTTTCCGCAAAGGCAATGGTCAGGCTGAGCACATCCTGTCTGGTCTTAGGGACAAGGGTAAAGCGGTTACCGTCGCGGCTGACGTCATACTCCGCCCATGCGGCCTCATCAGAGCTCACTAAGAGCATCAGCGGATTTGCCAGCATATTGCCCATGGAAAAGATCGAGACCTGATTGACCACTGCATCATAGTAGTAGATATCGTGATCTTGGGTGTACAACGCCAGCTCGTCAGGAGCAGTGGTGTGCATCATAAAGTGGTCAGGACGTAACAGGTAAATGTTGCCTTCCGAGTTGCTGAGGCTCTCTCCCGACTGATCTGAGACCTCTTGCTTAAAGTGCGCACTAAAGCCACTTAAGCGCGCGAGCATGTCCTGCAGCTCTTGGGTCTCTGGTGAGAGCTTGCTGGTAGCAGCAATCAATTGTCCTTGCGGTGCAGCACAAACAGGGGCGGCATGAAAACATGCCATCGTGCTTACAGAGAGGGTGAGAGCGAAACTAAGAGCAGAGAAAAAACGCATGTCATCCTTACCTTGGAAGAGCGCACAGCAAAAGCTGCATTGCAGAAACTTAAGCTCAAGGGTGAGGCAAACAGCAAAGCGCTGTCCACCTCTTATGTCTTTTTTGGCGGTTGCTTACCCACTCAAAACAGCACCGCCGCGTACTGCTACCTTGCGGTAACTCAGTTTACGCGGCGGTTCTTAGGCCTCACTTAGTCGATAATGCCCTCATCAGTGAGCTGCTTAAAGATCTTCTTGGCACGAGGGTAGCCCACACCCAGCTCCGTCTGTAAGTCCGTAATCGTCGGTGGCTTATTGCGCTTTTCCATATGAGCGCGCACCATCTCCACCGCCTGATCAAACTTGACGTCGAGCTCTTTGACCTTCTCCTCGCCACTGTCCTCGCTTTCTTCCTCTGGTACCGCAATCACATCCTCGAGGTACTCAGGGGAGCCAGCATACTGCCGCCACGCATCAACCACGGCCTTGACGTCAGCATTGCTGGTAAAGGCACCATGAGCACGGGTTGGGCTACTCGCGCCGGTGAACTTGTAGAGCATGTCACCGTTACCCAGCAAGGCCTCAGCACCCTTGTCATCGAGCACAATAGTTGAATCTAAGCGGCTTTGTACCGTAAAAGCAATGCGCGATGGGAAGTTGGCCTTAATCATACCAGTCACCACCTCAGAGCGTGGGGTCTGGGTTACCAGCACTAAGTGGATACCAGCAGCACGGGACTTAGCCGACAGACGCGCAATCAGGCTCTCTGGAGTGTTCTCCTTATCCTTCTTGCGACCGCTTTGCGCCATTAAGTCCGCAAACTCCTCCACCACGACCACAATCCAAGGTAATGGCTTGAGGCTCTGCGCCAGTGGGCCCATGTCAGCATTCCACAGCGGATCAGGCACCGAACGGCCCGCTGCGGCTTCACTCTTAATGAGCTCGTTATACTCCGAGAGCTTACGCACGCCTAAGAGGGACATCAGCTTAAAGCGGCGCTCCATCTCCTCCACACACCAGTGCAGCGCAATTGGCGTCTTCTCCGCCACATCCGTAATCACTGGCGTAATGAGGTGTGGTAAATCCTTGTAAATGGAGAATTCCAATTGCTTTGGATCGACCAGAATCAAACGCAGCTCCGCAGGCGAGCGCTTTAAGAGCAGCGAGATCAGCATGGTGTTAAGGCCAGCGGACTTACCTGAGCCCGTGGTACCAGCCACCAGTAAGTGCGGCGTCTCCGCTAAGTCCTTAACTACCGGCGCACCTACCACCGAAGCACCTAAGCACATCGGTAAGGAGGCCTTAGTCTCAAGGAATTCACGGCTGCTCACCATATCACCTAAGGTAATGAGCTGCCGCTGGTGATTAGGTACCTCTAAGCCCACGTAAGACGAGCCATCAATAATCGGCACCACACGCACATTTGGCACTAAGAGGTTACGGCACAGCTCCTTATCGATAGAGGAAATAGCGGAGCTTTTAACACCTGGCTCCAATTCGAGATCAAAGCGTGTAATCACAGGGCCGGTTAAATAATCAGCTACCGAGGCCTTAATGCCATAGGAGTGCAGCACGCTGTTGATACGTTCGGAGGTCTTATTGAGCTCATCAAGCGGGACGTTTACATGGCTATTGGAGCGCGCTAAGAGATCGAGGCTTGGCCGCCACTCATCGTAGTGGTGGTTAGGTACCGAGCACAGCGCTAAGCTCTTAGGAGCATCAAACTTAATGTCGTGACCTGCAGCTACACCTGCCATATAGCTAGGGTAGTTGCTGCTTGAGCTATTGTGGGCGCCAGCAAAAGCATTACCCGCTGTAGGCAGGCCCGTACCAGAAACACCATGAGCACCGAGCTCTTGCGGGCGCATGTGCACGCCAGAGCTCTCTAAGTTCTCACTGCCCCCCTGAGGCTCGGTCATGGCCTCAGGAGTCGTAGCCATTGAGGCGCCCGCTGGGGCCGGAGCAGCTGCAGCTGCAGCAGAGGCTGCTGCTGGGACAGCCGCTGGGGCTGCTGGTTGAGCGGCAGGCGCCACTGGCGCGGCGGCGACAGGCGCCACAGTGCCGGAAGCGGTATTAGGAGCGATACCCTGAGGCTGCAGGGCTGTAGTACCGGACATGGCGCTCTGAGGGTTGACCATACCGGCATTAGGCATCATGCCCTGCATCATCCCCATTGGAGCGACATTGCCCATTGGGTACTGCATACCATTCATGACTGGTACATACTGGCCATTAGGCAGCTGCACGTACTGTGGCATGGCCTGCATCCCCATATTCATCATAGGGTTAACCATGCCATTAACCATTGGCACGTACTGACCATTAGGCATCTGTACATACTGCACTTGCTGCCCATTAGGCATGGTCTGCACGAGGGTCTGTGGACGCTGCATGCCCGCTGGATTCATCCCCATCATTGGGTTCATCATGCCCTGTGACATCATGCCCGCAGGAGCAGTTCCCGCTGGCGCCATAGCTGTAGGGGCAGCGTCATAGACCTCGTCCTCAGCCTCATCCACAAAGTCATCAGACTCATCGTCGGTCTCTGCCTCAGCGACCTCAGCTTGATCTGCATCAGCAGCATCATCGGCAGCAGACGCAATGGCAGCACTCTTTTCCGCATCACTGGCAGTGGCCTCAGCAGGGGAGACCGTGTCCACATCTGACGCGGCAGCAGTATCCTCTACCTCGCTGTCCTCAGCCGTGACCTCTTCGGTAAGCTCGATGCCACTGTTAGTTTGCTCGTAAATACTACTGAGCTCACCCGTGCTAATGTGTCCCCCTACTTGCGCAAGGTCATCACTTGGCATAGGGATAAAGGCAGAAGTGAGATCACCTACCTCGTAGGTGTGTGGCTCATGTGCCCCAAAGTTATTAAAAGAAATGATGTTATCGCCCGAGGTCGTGGTGCTGACACTGCTCTCGGCGCTAGCATCACTACCCGCTGCCAGAGACTCTGGAGCATTACCAGCTGTAGATGTTGCAGCAGGCACTGCCCCCTCTTCTGGAGCGTGGTACGCGCTCGCGCTGTCGGTCTCAATAGCAGTGCTCTCCTGCTTAAAAGCAGCAGACGCACTGACAGCACTACGAACAGCGTCATCCTGGGCATCATGCGCCACCTGAGAGCTGCCCTCAGCTGCCGCGCCCTGCTGACTGGAGCTTACAGCACTGTGCTGCTGTTGCAGCTTATGACGCTGCTCCGCCTCTTGAGCTGCTTGCGCCGCCTTGGCCTCCGCAATCTGCGTAAAGCTAAAGTTTTGCGTGCGCTGTGGCATTGGGTTTACTTGAGCGGCACGGCTGGCACCGGTCACAAAGTCATCATCATTGTCACCGCCATCTTGGCCACTTAAGCTCTCATCAATGGCCCCTGCTTGCTGCCCATTACCAAAGTCATAGGCATGCTGGGGCTGATAGAGGCTCTGCTCACGCTTGACGCTCTGCGTAAAAGAGTCGTCATCGTCAAATAAGTTCACCTCTACTGTCTTAGGGGTGATGCCCTCATGGGTAACGGCGTACTTCAAAAAGTCATTGTCGTCGCCACTGGCGCCATTGGCGCCACTACCACCATCAGCACCATACTGTCCTGTGCTCCCAGAGGTTAGAGCACTTGAGGTGCGGGTAATGGTAGTGCTGATATTAGGTTGCACCTGATCGAGATTGCGCTCAGGGGTGCCACTACCACGCTGAATGTGCGTATTGGCACTGGCAAAGTCCGTAAAGCCACCAACACCAACACCAGCCGCAGCCTCGCTACTTGTGCTATCCCCCTGAGTCTCTGCTGCGGCCACGCGGGACGCTTGCTCATCGTGACGAGAAATCTCATCACTGGTCGCCACAGCCGTAGCCACAGCGTCAGCTAAGGCACTGGCCGCAGCATCCTGACCTGCGGTAATGGCCGCTGCTGTTTGCGCAGCGGTATCAGCAGCCGCAATAATCGCAGCAGCGGTGGTGGAAGCAGCCAGCGCAGCTTCATGGCTAACAGCTGCAGCTTCAGCAGCAAAGCCACTGTCAGCCGTAGCATTATCAGCAGCAACAGTAGCAGAGACCATTGGGGCCGCATTGCTGCTCACAGCACTCACGCTCAGAATCGTAGGCTCACTGCCACTTACCGCACTGCTAAAGCTTGAGGTGCTAGCGCTGTCTTCCTTGGTGGCAGTAGCTTCAGTACTAGCCTCGGCTGGCACCGAGGTAGTGCTGTCAGCGTCGGCAAAAACCGCACTCTTAGTAGCTGGCGCTTTGTCAGCGGCGTCAGCAGTAGCGTCAGCGCCAGCAGCATCAGAGGCAAAAGCATCAGCGGCAGCAGAGGCAGCTTCTACCTCCTGCTCATGAGCATGGCGACTACTTAAGGAGCTCTCTGTAACGTTTTTGAGCTCCGAGGCAATGGTCGAGAGCGCCTCTAAGATAGCCGACTCTGTAACATCACGCTTTTTCTCGGCACTGTCAGCCTCACTTGCGCTTACAGCAGCTGTAGTAGCAGCGCCTGCAGTTTCGGCCGCGAGGGCAGTCTCAGCGCCAGCGGCAGCTCCAGCCATACCGGCCACACCTGCACTAGCGGCAGTTGCAGCGGTGCTAGCCACATTGGCAGCGACGTTAGCAGCGGCACGGGCGCGCTCTTGCGCAGCCTCAAACTCCTTACGGGTATCCTGAATAATGGTGCGTGGGCGCGAGGAGTCTTCCTCGGACTCAACAGCAGCGGCAGCGGCTGCTCTCTTAGCCTCTTTTTCTTGCTGCCGGAGCTTACGCCGTGCTTTTTTGCTTAAGCGCTTACTCATGTCGACGCCAGGGGTAATGTACTTTGGCCCCTCGTCTTCTTCGTCATCTTCAGCACTTACGCTGGCATCTTTGGCGGAGGCCGCATCTTCTTTGTCTTTATTGAGCTTTGAGGCGTAGGTACCGGCGTAAATAGGGCCGTCGTCCTCATCCTCATCATCTTCGTCGTCGATGTCGACGTCAGCAGCGCCCGCCCCTATCTCAGCTGCAGAAGCGCTATCTGCAGCAGAGCCACTCTCTGCATTCTCTACTGTGTCTTGCTCTGTGGCCGCACTGTCGCTACGCTCCGCAGGGGCAGCTGTAGTGGTAGCAAAGCTCTCTGGCGCCTTTACTGGCAGTGGCGTCTTAATGATGACGGTATGCACTTCGTTTGGATCGTGCAGGGCAGGATCGTCATCCTCAGCTAAGGCGCTGTCAGCAGAAGCAGCGCTAGCAGTCTCTGGCTGCTCACCTGTAGTCTGATCATTACTCGTGGCTTCGGCCGCAGCAACTGTGGTAGCGGCAGCAGCCTGCGGGGCGGCAGCTTCAGCCTCGGCTTGCTGCTGTGCTTGCACTTGAGCAGCCTGCGCAGCGGCCTCTTGCTCTGCAGCAAGGCGCTCTTTTTCAAGGCGTTCCTGCTCGGCACGGGCAGCGGCGGCAGCAGCTTCCTCACGAGCTTTCTTTTGGGCGGCTAATTGCGCAGCAAAGACAGCAGGATCTGTACGCTGCACAATGGTGTGTACAGCACCGTCATCTTCTGGCTCGGCTGCAGTGCTTGTAGCAGTGTTGTCAGCACTGTCTACAGGGCTGGTGTCATCTTGAGAGTAAGTGCTCGCGTCACTGTCACTGCCACTGTCAGTAGCAGCAGAGGCATGAGAGGCATGATAGGCAGTGTAGTCATACGCGGCGCTCTGGCTCTGCTCTACGGTAGTCTGCTGGGCACTGTAGTCTTGAGCAAAGGCAGCATCAGGAGCAGCAGAGCTGTAGTCAGCACTACTGTCAGTACGGTCATCGTCATCATGCTGGCGAGCCTCACTAGCGGTGTCAGCTGCAGCCAACACGGCCCCATCACTTACAGCGTCAAGAACGGCCGCTGCTGGCAGTGCTTCACTGCTACTATCAATGCCAGTGCCACTGCTGCGCGCACTCTCCACCATGGTAGCAGGAGAGTTGCTCACAGGTGGCTCTGTACGGGTAATAACCGTGCTCTGACCTAAGTTATCGTCAGTGCTACTCTCTGGCGCAATCGCGGCACTCGCAGCGCTAGCACTAGCGCTAGCAGGCTCTACCTCTCCAGCGGCACTGCCACTGGCAGCAGCTTCTTTAACGCTAGTCTTATGCGGGATAAATTGCTCCGCGTAGGTACCATAGCCATAAGGGCTCAGCTCCGCCTCAGAGAGGGAGGACGCAGCGCTCTCTGGTAACACTTGCTCGTTAGTTGCAGCATCAGCCTCAGTAGCATTAACAGTAGCAGCGCCCGTCCCGCTAGCATTTTCAAAGGTATCAGCGTCAGAAGAAGAAGAAGACAGCGCCTGCATCTTTTGCTGATAGGCAGCATAAGGGCTGTAAGGCTCTGGCTCTACTGGTGGCTCGAACACAGAAGCGGAGGCATGCGGCATGGCCGGCATTGGCGCTACAGTGGATGGCGTACTCTCCATTTCAGCTAAGGTCTGCACCGGCTCGGTCACAGCACGCGCCGTAGCATCAGCGGAGAATGGGGCTAAGCTTGGGTCAGAAGCTAACTCCTGCTGGGCATCTGCTTGGTAAGCAGTGTCATACTCCATACTAGGATTAGAGTTAAGCTGCTCTGTAGCTACAGCCGAGGCTACACCTACATCTCCTACATCACCTGCAACAACAACAGAATTCACAGCGCTGGCCGCGTCAGCCGCTGCCATAGCAGCAGAAGCGTCGGCATCAAAGCCACTGGCACTTAAAGAGCTTGTTTGCGCCATTTGCTGCATGCGCTCAAAAAGCGAAGGCCCGTCGGTGCCCGCAACAAAATGCTCGGGAGCAGCACTGCTTACATCCTGACGCTCTGAGGCGGCGGCAAAAGCACTCTGACTATCCTCAGGAGCATAGTGCTCGGCATCAAGCTGATCCGCACTAGCATCAGCTCCCTCAGCAGCACCTGCGCTCTGCATAGCCCGAGAGCTTTCATCTAAGCCATCTAAGAATGGAGCTGCGGCTAATTCCTCAGCAGTTGGAATATAAGAGGCAGCTCGCTCACGCTCCTGATCCTGCTCAGACATGCGGGCATACTCATAGTCACGGCTTGGAATGGTGGCTGGGTTACGCGGATCGATAGGCTGCAAGATAGTGGCTGCTGCTGCTGCTGCATTTTGCGCCGTGGAGGCAACTTGCTCCTCTACGGTCTCAGAGGCATATGGCTGCTGATTAAGAGGTGCGAAGCTCTCGGTATCGTTGGCACTAAAAGACATGGTAGCTTCGCCCAAAGAAGGCGTGGCATTGCTGTCGCTGTCGTGAGCAGTGCTAGTGCTCTCACTTTCCTCGGCTTGGGCGGCGGTTGCTGCAGCAGCGGCCGCAGCGGCAGCTGAGGCTGCTGCCTGCTGTGCAGCTTGTTCGCTAGCACGCTTTTTCGCAGCTTGCTGCGCAAGGGATGCTTCGTGGATATCGACGATGCCGTGGGATTTAATGCTCTGCTCTTTAGCCTTAATCTTAGCCTTTTTCTTGGCCGCGCTATCCTTATCCTCATCACGGGCTGGTAAGACCTTAAAGAAGGCTTCACCGACCCTATCGAAGATATAGAGTGGGCTCTTGGCACACATGAAGGCAAGGCCACTGAAGGTGACAAAGGCAAAGATAAAGACGCTAATCACGTGCGGCAAGAAGAGGTCGCAAAACATGTTCAGCATGTCGCCTAAAAGGCCACCGGCACCTGTAGTGTGCAGATCAGAGTAGCGCGAAAAGAGCGCAGCTAAGCCTAATAAGGTGAGGTTAAAGCCTAAGATACGGAGGCTGACCTTATAGAAATCGATATGGAAGATATCGACGGGCTTAAAGCAGATGAAGTAGCCTACGTAGACAAAGAGCAAGGCCCACATGTACGAGAGCAGGCCGAAGTACTCAAAGAAGAAGTTACGGATAGGCGCGTCTTGGTGCTGATAGGAGACAGTATCGACCTGACCTAAGATAAGCTCACCACTTAAGCGAGGTTCGGCACCCATTTGGTAGTCGGCGAGCAGATAGAAGCTGCCGATGCATAAGAGGAGGCAGACTAAGAAGAGCACGAGGCGTAAGGGACTGGAATGCTCCGCATTTCCCTTGGTAACAGCTGCCATAAACGAAAAGTCTCCTAAGGATAGCGCTGAGCGCAGCATGGGTAGTGCTAAGCGCGTGAGAATGTCCCAGCTCTAGAGGCTGGGTAAAACCGCTATAGGCAGGGGCAAAAAGCCCCATGCTGGCTCTAACAGTCCGCGTCCGTGTAAGCAAGGCGCGACCTTACTCTATCTCCAGATGGTGAAGCTATGTGGTGAAACAAAGCTTGAGCGCTAGAGCAAGAAGCTTAGCAATAAGCACAGGCAATCAGCACAACAAAAAGCAGGCGTAAAGACGCAGTGGCTTAAGAGCCAACACGATCTTACCCCTGTGAAGTGCAAGTGCTCTGAGCTTAGCTGGGAAGCAATCTGGAGGGAAACGGAGCGGCGAGTGGTGCACAAAGCGCGCGGCAAGATGCAGGCGGCGGGATACAGTCTGTAACAGTATGTACAAGCTGCAACAGCGCCCCTGAAAAAGTGCTAAAACCGAGAAAAGTATAAGCCAAAAGCCCCATCTTATAAAGCATAGGAAGAAGTGGGCCCAAGGAGCTGGTAAGCAATGGTAAGCACTGAGCTCTGGGCTGGGGCGCTATCGCGACGCACGCCACAGCCAAGCTATACAAATGCATGCTCAGGAATGAGTGCTTTAATAAATGACGGAGATGGGAGGCGTGATGGCAAATACACACCTTGAGATGAAAGGAGCAAGTGCGTCTCACCCTAACTTAGGACAGTGCACCATGTTTACCCTAAAGCACGTCATCAATTAAGGCAGTCGTACCCTGCTTTCTGTATGAGACTTGTATGGTAGATGGCGGCAAATGCACCTCAGCGGGGCCTGTAGTGCAGTGCCCTAAGGCGCTTAAAGTAAGCTCCTGAGCCCTGTTGTCAGCCCTATGCACAGCTATAGATATCAGCTTTTTACTGTTGTGCCCTCCCCTAGGAAAAACACCTTGCCGCTGCGCCTTGCTTTACCATGCACTGAAAACCCCGCGTAGCTGCTTTTTTCTGCTAAAATTTCCCACATCCGTTCTGGCGGCCTTGTGGATACAACCTCCTTTTGTCTAAGCGCTTCTGCTGCCTAAGCGCTGCTACTACTCTTTTTAGAGCGCACGAGGAGGTTTCGGCTACCATAGGGAGATGGTGTGTTAGATTTTCTCATCGCTTTCTTCACTGACTACGGCTACATTGCAGTCTTCGGTATCTTAATTCTCTGTGGCTTTGGCTTGCCAATACCCGAGGACATTACCTTAGTCTCAGGCGGTGTGATCTCCGGTCTTGATTTGGCCAATCCCCACACCATGTGCATTGTCGGTTTAGCCGGTGTGCTGATCGGCGATAGCACCATGTTCTTAGCGGGCCGCATCTTTGGCTACCGCATCCAGCGTATCCGCACCTTTAGACGCATCCTCTCACCACGCCGCTTCTCACAAATTCAGCGCAAGTTCAAAAAGTACGGTCTGTCCTTACTCTTTGTGGCGCGCTTCTTACCTGGCCTGCGTTCACCAATCTACCTTGTTGCGGGCATGAGCCGCCGTATTCCTTACCACACCTTTATCTTAATGGACGGCTTTGCCGCCCTCATCTCCGTGCCAATCTGGGTCTATCTGGGCTACTTCTTTGCTGACAACTTAGACCTGCTCATGGAATATGTGCACGATGTGCAAAAGCTGATTTATCTCATCCTTGCACTGATCGTGATTGTGGTGTTGGTTGTGTACTTAAAGAAGCGCTTCCACCACAAGCTAAAGGCCTTTACTGAAGACCACCACGCAGCAGACACGGAGACAACCACTACGGCGCTTAGCACCAACGTGTCAAACAGCACGGAAAAAGCTCTCACCTGCAGCACTACAAGCAGCACTAATAGTGCAGCTACCAAGGTGCCTACAGAGACCACGGCAAGCAACACCGCCAGCCCAGCAAGCCATGCCAGCATTGCCAGCCCAGACACAGTGGCGGCCAAAGAAAGCGCTGAGCCTGACAGCAAGAAGCCAGCAAGCAAGGAATAAGAACCACTGCTGAAGAACTCCATGCTGCACACGCCCCACATTGACGCCAGCCTGTAGCCAGACAGGCTGCTGCGTGCAGCTCTTTACAGCGGAGTGGCTACAAGATAGAGCTGCGCTTAGACACGGCAGAGCCCTACGCTACATCGTCAATCTACTACCTGCCTACCCCCATCATCTAACAGCAACGATCAGCTCCGCAAGTATTGAGTCAACACAGGGACAAAGCCCTTTTCCACATCTTTGTTGGTAATAGCGCAATTGAACCTGCGATGCTCAGGGTAATCTGGTTCATCATCATCATCAAGCTCAATACCGGCAATAGACTTGATGGAGAAATAGCCCGCCTGCACCAACAGCTGCTTAAACTTTACTGCCCCACAGTAATTGGCCTCAGTGAGCTCAGCATAAGACAGAGTAAACTGTTGCTCGTAAAGTTCCTTGAGCTCAGCTTGCTTCAGAGTATGCTCAAGCAAGTAGGAAAGTAACGCTGAAGGATCATTGGCACTGCGCATCCAGTAGCTTTCAAAGTAAGGCACTTTGTTCTTCGACTTTACAGCAGAGAAGAACTTGTTAATGGCCAAAGGGCAATACACCTCGACCGAGGCATCGTAGTCAAAGCAAAAGCCAGCATAATAGAGCTTCAGCTGCTCCAGCAGCTGCTCCTGGGTGATATGCATCCGTTCAGCGGCAAGCGGAATGTACTGAGCAAAAGCCTGCTTAATCTCTTCTTGGGTATAGCCCAACAAGTCTGCAAAGTCAGGATCCATGCTCAGGTCTTGGATATCCTGTCCCGTGAACCATGATGTTTCACGGTAGCGCATAATACCAGTGACCAAAACGAAGCGCAGATTTGGCAAGCTACGCAGCCACGAGTAAAAGACTGCTAATAAATCCTTGACGACATTGAACTCGCTCTCATTGTCTAAGCGATTAGACAGCGGTTTGTCCCAATCATCAATTAAGAACACCAGCTGATGCTGATAAGCGAAGTCGCTGCATTGATCTAATAAGCCACTTAAGCTCTGGCTCTGATCAAATCTTGTGGCTTCAGCGCAGCCAGCTGCTCTGAAAGCGTTGACAATGTGCTCTTTGAGTCTTACTTCAAATTTGCTGATATAAGTGCCCATTCTATTGAAACAGGCGAATAACGGGGTAAGTTGGCTCTGACCACAGCTCATAAATAGCTTGGCCTGCAAAGCCCTCCTTGCCGTGGGCGAACAGCGCATGGAGCATCGAGCACAAGGTAGATTTACCCATACGGCGAGGGCGGGCTAAGAATACTGAGTGAAACTCCACCAGTTCCTTAAGTTTGGCGGTCTTGTCGACGAACAAATAATTGCCAGCCCGCAAACTGCCCCAATCAGAAACACCCAGAGGGATTTTGGGCAAGTTTGCTAACTCTGTCTCTATAGACTCACTAGTTGCCATGGCTGTTCAACCCTCCATAGGTTCTTACCAAAAACGTCTTAGTGCTATTGTAATGGACAGCCCACTACTTTGAGCAGATCCTCCTCATAGCAAGAGGTGGCTTATATGAGCCATATGGCCCATACATACGTGTGATGCAAAGCGTCACCACGGATCATGGTTTCGCCTATAGCGGCTCTGCCAATTATTGGCACTAAAAGCACCTCATTAGTGCACAATAGGCGTACTTCGCCCTAAAACTGCCCCTTGGTGCGCTTTTAGCGCCCCTATACCCCGCCCCTTGCCCTATTTTAGGGCAAAAATTCCCCCCTATGCTACAATGTGCCCGCTCAATGGCAGAGATATCCCTTTCCTCTGCTGCTTTCTTTCTTTGTCCTGCTTATTTTCCTTAGCGCTCGTTAAGGTATTGCCGCAAAGCTCTATAGCTCTCATGGCAGTAAGCCATGAGAAGCCATGAGTCCCGCCTCTGTTCGTCGTGCTTCCTAGAAAAATAAGCGAGCCAAACAACCGGAACACAAAACCAAATGGATCAGTTAACGGAAATTGTCCGTGAGATTAACTCCATTTTGTGGGGCCCGTGGTGCTTAATTCCTATCTTAGTGGGCACGGGTATCTTCTTCACCTTTAAGACCCGCTTTGTCCAAGTACGCCACTTCGCACTAGCCATAAAGCATGTCTTTGGCGGCTTCTCCTTACGCGGTGAAAAGGCCGGTCAGCATGGTATGACCTCCTTCCAATCGCTGGCCACCGCTATTGCGGCACAGGTGGGTACTGGTAACTTAGCCGGTGTAGCCACTGCTATGGCCATGGGTGGCCCAGGTGCCATTTTCTGGATGTGGGTAGCAGCCTTCTTTGGTATGGCAACCATCTTTGCTGAGGCTGTTTTAGCGCAGATTTACCGCACACGTGATGGTCAAGGCAACATCACTGGCGGCCCTTCCTACTACATCTCTAAGGGCTTAGGCTTTAAGCCACTGGCAACGCTCTTCTCCTTCCTGCTCATCATCGCCTTAGGCTTTATTGGCAACATGGTGCAGGCCAACTCCATTACTACCGCCTTTGCCAGCGCCTTTAGCATCCCTAACTGGGTCTCTGCTATCTTCATCATCTTCTTAGCAGGTTTCATCTTCATCGGTGGCATTAAGCGTATTGCCAGCTTTGCCGAAAAGATGGTGCCATTTATGGCAGGTGTCTACGTCTTAGGCTCGCTGTACATTGTGTTGTCCTGCTACGACATGATCATCCCTTCCCTCAAGGCCATCATCATTGGCGCCTTTAACCCAGAGGCAGCTACCGGTGGTGTGATTGGCGCCTCGATTAAGGAAGCGATCCGTTACGGTGTGGCCCGTGGTCTCTTCTCCAATGAGGCTGGTATGGGTTCGACTCCACATGCCCACGCTGTGGCTCGTGTGCGTCACCCTGCCGAGCAAGGCTTAGCCGCCATTGTTGGTCTTTTCATCGATACCTTTATCGTCTTAACCGCTACCGCCATTGTGATCATGGTGACCAACTCCCTTGACGGTACAGCTACAGGTATTGTGCTGACACAAAATGCCTTTGTTAAGGGTATGGGCCCTGCAGGTGCAGGCTTCGTGGCGATATGCTTGTTCTTTGCGGCATTTACCACCATTATTGGCTGGTACTTCTTTGCGGCGCAGAACTTCAAATACCTCTTTGGCTACCGCAACCTTAACCTCTTCTCCATCATGGTACTGTGCTTCCTGCTCATGGGTTCGTTCTTACAGGTGAACCTCGTGTGGGAGTTAGCCGACCTCTTTAACGGCTTAATGGTGATTCCAAACATCTTAGCGGTGATTGGTCTGTACCGCTTAGTAGCGCGTGCCGTGAGCGACTTTGATGATAAGTTCTTAGAGGGTAAGAGACCACTGTTTGGCCCATCGGAGAAGTTAACCAACCGCTTTGCTAACCTGCAAGCGGTGGTACGCCGTGCTATTGCCAAGCAGCAAGTTAAGGAAAAGAACGCCCTCGACGACGAATAAGCGTAGCTCCTAAGCGTAGCTCCAGTGCGTGAGCACTGCCTTGTCTTAACTTACTGCTTACGCTGAAGTAAGCGCAAAGCCCAGTTTGCCGTCAGGCGCTGGGCTTTTTGTTTGGACTACAGGCAAGGACGTAAGTACGATAGCGTTTTTCCCCTTGTTCCAGCAGAGTATTTTCCTCCTATGTATTGGCTTAGAATCGACCTTTGAGGCGAGGTTAAGCTCCTTGATGCATAAACCTGATAGAAAGCATCAAGCGTCGCTACCGCGACGTATCCCTGAGGTAGGTTAATGGCAAGGAGAGTAGCCTTGCTCTTCGCTCATACATAGAAGAAAACGCCCTCGCTCCAAATACAAAGCCCCGCTTACCTCGCAGCAAGCAGGGCTTTAAGCGCACTTACAGTGCTATCCACGCGTCAGTAGCGTCAGCTGCGCAAGCTGCGTCAGCAGCATTAGCAGCGCGCAACCACGCTAAAACGACAGCTTGGCATCTTTAGAGGTTGGTAGCGCTTCCTCTGCGTCTTTAGCAGCAGAATCAGCAGCGCTCTTGCCCTCTAACTTTGTCTTGATGTCAGAGTCAGCATACTGCTCCAAGTGCGCTAAGGCCTCACTGGCGGTCGTCAGCGTATAGCCCTCATCCTGAGGCCGATAGGTCAGCACCTTATCGTGCTTGCTGATAAGTGTAGAGCGGTGACCTACCGAGATCATCACCGTGTGTGGCAACTCTTGACGTAAGAGCTCATAGGCAAGGCTCTCACTCTTTTCATCCATAGCCGAGGTAGCCTCGTCAAGGAAGAGCACATCAGGACGATTGAGAAGCGCACGCACAATAGCCACACGCTGTTGCTCACCTAAGGAGAGGATATGCGACCACGTGTCGACCTCGTCTAAATGCGGAATTAAGTGCTCTAAGCCCAGCAGCTTAAAGTAATGCTCCGTCTTACCCTCGTGCTCACTCGCACTCGGATATGAGGCCGTAAGGCGCAGCGAACCTTGCGGCAAATACGGTTTCTGACTCAAAAAGAGCGGATGGGCATCATGGAGATAATGCACCTCACCACTGGCATAAGGCCAGATACCAGCAATGGCTTTGATCAGAGTGGACTTACCACAGCCCGAAGGGCCACGAATTAAGAGAGACTCCCCCTCTTTGAGCTTAAAGTTAAGATCCTCAATAAGCACCTTACCCCGTGGGCTCTTTAACTCAAAGTTCTCCACTTCCACCGCATCACGGTCATGTGGCGTCTTTAAGCACTCAATGCCCTCCATCTCTTCCATCGACAGGTAGAAGAGCGAGAGACGGTCAACCACCGACTTCCATGAGGCCCATGAATTGAAGTTGGAAATTAAGGTCGACAGACTATCTTGAACCCGACCAAAAGCAGAGTTGATCTGCATGATCGAGCCCATGGTAATGACCTTTGCAAAGTACAGCGGAGCTGAAATCAAGATAGGGAAGATCACCGCCGTCTGCGCATAACCTAAGGTCAAGAAACCTAAGCGCTTGGTGCAGACAATGAGCTTAATGTAGTTGCTGACCAGATCAGCAAAAGAATGGCGCAGGTACTTACTCTCTTCCTCTTCACCCTTGTAAAGAGCAATGGACTCGCTGTTTTCACGCACGCGAATTAAGGAGAAACGGAAGTCAGCCTCGTAGCGCTGTTGTCTGAAGTTTAAGCGCACTAAAGGACGGCCTAAGTAAAAGGTTAAGGTCGTACCGGCAATGGCATAGAGCAACGCTAAATAGCACATATAGCCATCTGGCAAGGAGAGCTCATAGCCAAAGACCGTAATATCTACGGCATAGGACAGCTCCCACAGCACGATACCAAAGGTCACCATCATGGCAAGATCGGTCACCGTGCCTAAGATCAGCACAATGGTTGAAGAGACAAAGAGGTTAAGATCTTCGGCAATACGCTGATCAGGGTTATCCGTGTACTTATCTGCAAGCTGCAACTTAAAGTAGTTGTCGTCTTGCAGCCAGCGATTCATGGTCTTACCAGTGAGCCACTTACGCCAGTTGATGGCTAAGCAGGACTTCAAGTAGGCGTTGTAGACCACTACCAGCACATTGATGGTGGCAATGATCACAAAGACCACCAGCTGCTCTTTAAAGCCGTCCAGATCGTACTCTTGGATGGTATCCCAGAAGGTCTTATACCATGTGTTCAAAGTGGTGGCGATGTACACCGAGCCGCCGGTTAAGCCCAAGATAAGAGCAAGCAGAAACCACGATTTGAGGCTATCCCTGCAACCCCAGTAGCTTTTGAGCATGAGCCAAAAAGCTTTGAGAGTGACGCGTAAGGGGAGGTTATCGATCGGTTTGCCATCAGACCCAACCTTGCCATAGGCATGGGCGTATTGGTGTTGGCTACGGGTGGCGGCATCAGCCTTAGGGGGCTTTTTTGGCGCACCTTGATCGTTTTGTGGTTGCTGCATTACAGAGGATCTCAAGAACAAAGAACATGAGGAGTGGTAAGGCTGGCACTGTCAGCGCCGGTGCTGAGTGCAAGTAAATGCTACAGGGTACAGCCGCAGGGCTAGCATCATGGGCACAGCCGCGATGAGGATTGTGGGATTAACTCCGCTCAAGGCACAGGCAAGTTGCAGAGCAGAAAACGCAGAATGCCCCTCACCCCGTATGCACTTGCTTTACTGGCGTCAGTAACATGGATACTGGACTACCTACATCACCTCAAGACACCATGAAGCCAAGCTATTGTCCTGAAAAAGATATAGGCTGGCCTTAGGCACGGCACCAAGAGGCGGAAATAGTCGGCAAAGGGGCAAGGTGCCCCCATACCCAACCAATAGGATCGAGGTAGCCACAGCAAGCTACTTAGGGTGGTCTCCGCTTTAGATCTGCACCAAGACCAAAGGTGAGCTCACCACGTCCCGAGTCACGTCCACCGCTAGCAGCGCTCAATTCCAGCGCCCGCCCCATACCACCCAACAAAGCTTGGCTTTTTCCCGCATCATGGCAGAGCTTATGGTCTGTGCGTCAGAGCGCATGGCCCTTAGCCCTTAGGCTTTAGGCTTTAGTCCTTACCCAAATATCGCACACCAATGGCTCACCGTAGAGCTCTTTACTCGAAGTAAGAACCGTAGCTGCAGCTGCGTAGCAGCGTTGCAAAGCAAGGCAATACAAGTACAGTCAGCAGCGCCGCATTACCTTAAGGCTCAATGCCAGAGTAGCGAGCTTCCCCGTCCGCTGTGCTCTACTTAACAGTAGCAGTACGGCGCCACCATTAATGGTGAGTCACCGTGCACTGCTAACGCCAGAACTGCACTTAAGAGTGCACTACGTGCTGGATTCTCAGGTGGTGGAGAACGTTGGCTTACAGCAGAGCACGCTGCTACCCTGACGCTCTGGGGTACGCCTACCCTGAACTTAATATGATGTCTGATTACGCCTCAGCATCACCTGCTGGCAGGCCAAAGAGCTTCTCTAAGTAGATAGCCACACCATCTGCCATGTAGTTGTAGGTGCGATAAGGAGTCACCGCCTTTAAGGTGTCCATGGCATTAGCTACCGCTACGCCCACACCAGACATACGCACCATTTCGATGTCGTTCTCGGCATCACCAAAGGCCACTACATTCTCTAAAGAGCAGCCAATGAGCTTGCACAGCTGGTCTAAGGTTGCTCCCTTGGAGCAGCCCTTTTGCATAAACTCAAGGAAGTTAGAGTGAGTGCGGGCAATGTTAAAGCGGGTATGGAACTCCGCTGGCAGATTGCAGCGCATCTCCTCTAAGTGCTCGGACTCACCTACAGCAATGAGCTTATAGACCTGCTCATCAGGGCGCACCTCATCTGGGAAGAGGATCGTCTCAAAAGGCTGCATGGAGGCGGCAATTTCCATCTCTGTGAACTTAATGTTGCTCTCTGTGAGCAGCACACGGCGCGTGCTGTAAGCATGCACCGCACAGCCATGTAAGCGCGCTTGCGCCTCAATGTCGATGAGGTCAGTGGCATCAAGCGTCGATACAAAGAGGTCTTTGGTGATGTCTTTGAGATTGATCAGCGCGCCGCCGTTAAAGCACACACAGTAGCCAGAGTACTGATCTAACTTGAGCTGACGGGAAAAGGTCAAAACGCTCTCTGGGGCACGACCTGAGCAGATGGCAACGGTAACACCGCGCTCTTGTAAAACTGCGATGTCCTTAATGAGGCGTGGCGAAAAGGTCTTATCCTCACGCAGCGTGGTACCGTCTAAGTCGAGGGCGACTACCTTGAGCGGAGCTAAATCCTTTTGCTCAGGCAAAATCAGCTCTTCCTTGGCACCAGTGTCAGCGGCAACCGACATGTATTGCACTTCACGTTGGTGTTGCGCGCTTGGGTCTAAATGTTTCTGCTCCTGCATGGGGGAAGCCTCAAAAGCAAAAGGGACAGCCAACCCACTGTTTTTAGTTGACGCGGCACAGACGTTGGGCTGATGCCCACTGGATACCATAAGTGCACACAAAAGAGCTGCCACTACCAAAAAACACGGGCCTTAACAAAACACAACAGTAGCCTCGCAAACCAAAGCAGCGACTACAGCTACTGTCGCCAGAGAGGTACAGTTGTTAGCAGAGGCATTTTACCCCAGCCGTGATGATCGTCACACTACCTATGGGCCATAACAGGGCGTAATGTGGCCACAGAAGCACACCGGCGCTTGAGCATCACACAGCGCCGCAAACCTGAGTGTACACCGTCAGCGCATTCCCCTGTGTAAGGCCGCATCCAAAGTCGCCTGTCCCACAGGCTCCCTCTATCTCTCTGCGCTAAATGCGCAGCATCACAGCACCCGCCCCTGTTGCGCCCTTCTCCTAATCTCTTAATACTCCGCTTACCGTGCCTTATTGCTACAGCCGCTGCTGACTGCAAGTACGTAAAGACAAGCCACCAACCACCACCACACCATTCCCACGAACTTAACACCACCTTGGCTTGATGGTGCTCTTGCTGTGCATCCATACCCTTTGAGGATTAGTGCTGTGCGTGGCAGTTATAGCACTTACAAGCTGGTTTGGCGCATCTTATCACCCTGAGGAATGCGTTGTTGCTGCTCCGTATTGAGCTTTCAGCTCTTAGGTTCTAGGGTATGCCACTACACCCTCTTCCCCAGCCCGCTCGCGTGGCGTGATCAATAGCCACTCACGCCATTACATCTGGCTAATGGTGGACGTGATCTCCGCACGCTCTTCCGGCGTAAGGCCATACTTAGCAAAGAGCTGCGCGTCAAGCGCAGCCACGGACTTCGTCCAGTCGATATCAGAGTTGGCACTAAAGTCCTGTAAGGGGACAAAGACAAAGCGGTCGCGGGAGATATTCATGGTCGTGAGGGCCTGCTGCAACAAATAGCGCACAAAGGTAGTGTGCATGTAGGCATTAAGCGCCTCGGCCTCATATCTTTGCACAAAGCAGCCAATAATGAGGTATGAGTCGGTGCACACCTCTTGAGGCTCAAGCACCTTAAGCCGCGCCAGCACCTTGTAAGTGCCATTCTTGGAAGGTATACCCGCGTGCTCTGACGTAACCTTTGAGCACAAAACCTTGTAAGAGTCCGTGTAAGCGTTGGCAAGAAGACTCTCTGTTGGCTCAATGTAACCCACACCATCGGAGGTGTAGAGCGTCAGCTTGTCTGCATCTTTAGTAGCTACGCCTCGTTGCTTAGAATCGATACCAAAAGGGTTACGCGTAGACACGATGAGCGTTAGGCTCTGTGGCTTATGGTGAGTGGCCTTATGCAAGATGCTGCAGGCCGTATTGCTGCGCACAAACAAGCCATACTGCGCAAACTCATCAAGAGAACGCGACATGGTCTCGCAAGTACCATTACTCACATTGGTAACAGAGCAGGTGCCCGTATGCTCCCGATCCCACAAAAAGAAATTAACACCGCCTGCAATATCCGCATTAGCAAAGCAGTCTTTGGAGTTAGGGAAGTCCACCATCACACGCATGTGATGATCATGGAGCATCTCCTCACGGAAATCATCCAACCCTTTGCCTGCCGCGAACCAGCGTGACGGCGTGATAAAAGAGAAGTAGCGAGGATCCAGCTGCTTAGCATTGCGGATAAAGTGATGATACAGTGGCTTGGCGCTACTTTTCGCGCCACCGCCACCATCCATGACTTGGTACGGTGGGTTGCCAACAATCGCATCAAATTTCATGGCTGTATCACTCTGGTTAGGCCACAGGTTTGGTGTTTGCGCAATGATGTTCTTGAGAGCGCGCGGATCAGCGCTGATGCGCTCGGTAAGCGCATCAATGTAGATGGCATTTAGCGGGACATCACGAAAGCCTACCAAGGTGCGTGCGGTAATCGCGCGCGCCATAGGGGAATTACAGATGATAAAGATGTTGCGCTTCAGGACATCGTCCCAAATCTTGCGTTGCTGGGAGCGTGTGAGCAAATCGAGCTTATTGCCGTAAGTGTCGAGATAGCTGCGCACTAAGGTATACGTCAGATACAGCGGGTAAAGACCACTCTTAGAGTTAATCTCCAAGAGCTTGGTCTTAGGTCTGAACACCTGCTCCGTGACATCCTTGTATTCAACCAAGCGTGGCTCAGTAAGCTCGTGGGTAAAGTCTGCATCAAAGAAGCAGTAACCACCAATGGTGGAGCTCAGATGCATGTTTACCACACGCCATGGGGTGAGCACCGTCTCTTTGTCGGGGTTACGGAAGCTGGCAAAGATGTCACTGATGAGCTTAATGCGCTCTTCAATCGCCATGTCATCAGCAGCCCGCGCTAAGGCACGAATGCGCTTACCAGCAGCCGTAAAGATGTCAGGGTCGTAGTACTTGATGTACTGGGCAAAGATCTCTTTGGTGACGCCCTGCGGCATAAACTCCGCCCACGACACGTCGTCCACCAGAGAGCTAAAGTTCTCAATAGTGAGCTCACGGCTTTCGTCGCTGATAGTAGCGCCGTAGATCATGAGCGGCATACGAATCGAGATACCACGCAGAATAGAGATCGCGTTGTCACGGATCTTGGCTTTATTCTGCAGCTCTTTAAGCCGCTCCAGCTCTTCTGCGGTGCGCTCCTTACGGGACTTCTTCTTGATCTTTTCGAGCTCTTCATGCTCTTCGTCCGTTAAGCCTTGCTTATTAAGATCAACATTGCCAGTAGTGCCTAAGGCCCGCGTTTGGCCAATAATGCCCTTGAGCTGCTCAAACTGCGCTAAGTCCACCTCGTCCAGCTTTAAGAGCTTGTCATTATAAAGGTGCGTGTCATCAAAGCCATGAGCCACCACCTGCTCAACATAGATGCGCTTAATCTGCTCCATGACCTGGCCTACACTGACTTCCTTCATGACGGAGCCTTCGTAGGCAATGACGGGACAGAAGTTGAGAAACGCTCCTAAAGCAGCACGGGCGCTGTCTTTACCAGCGGCATCAGGACGGCGCGATACGCCAAAAGTCTGCGCAATTACCTTTAAGGCACGGTCAGGCGCAAAGTCAAAGGCATAGCAATGTTCCTTGACTTGACCGGCAATGAGCGCAGGGCTTTGCACACGGAAAATGGTCTGCAAATAGCTTGCAGCCGTGCTTTGGTAGGAGCCTGCCAGCATCAAGACACCAGTCCACTCCTTAACTGTCACGCCCGTAGTCAGACGGCCACAGGAAATGGTAATAGTGCGCGTTTCCTCAGGCTTTAAGCCAATAGCCTTATTGACCGCATCCAATGCCTCAGTGGCGCCCAAGGAGCTGGCGCTGGCATTATCGCTGACAACGCTGACGCTATCGCTGGCAATAACGCTGTCATCATAATCGCCGCACCCGCCACATTGACCACCTCAAACTCTTTGAAGACCACGTGTCTCTTGAGGAGAGCACTTAAGGCCTTTGCGGCTTTAACGAAGCCGCGTAATTCCCTATGCGTAAGCGTAGGGATGTAAGCGGCCAATATCAGCATCTGTTATAATGTTCCCAAGAACTCAAGAAAGGATATTTCGTCCCTACTTGATGGGGGCTTTGTGGA
>JAHLFE010000131.1 GCA_018884035.1 Candidatus Anaerobiospirillum pullicola | reverse complement strand
GCACTGGATCGCCACAAAACGGGCACTGGAAAGCGGCTCGCGGAGCGTGGCCACTAAGTCAATACCGGTATCGACTTCACTTAACAGGAGCTCGGGATGTTCGCTTTGCCATTCCTTGTAAGTTTGCACCTGTGTAAAGCGCAGACTGTATGGCGGCACCTGCAGCAGAGCTTGCTGGATTAGCCGTTCAAAGCTGTTGCCCAGCCCACGTGGCGTCGAGGCTAAATCACGGTAGTGCTGCAACAGCTGATCAAAAGCACTGTTGTTGTCGCTCTCTTGCTGATCTGCTTGCTTAACCTCTTCAGAGGTCGTGGCAATCTCTTGTGCAGAGAAGGTGGTCGATTCTTCAGTGGTTACGGCCTCGGTAATGCCTTGGGCGGCAGCTTCCTCTGGGGAAAGTGTGGTGACAGCATTAGCGATAGTTGTGTCATCTGTGGCGGGTAGGTCTGAAGATGGTGGTGAGTACTGATCACTCATGAGAAAGCTCCTAAGAGTTGATAGACTAAACGCGAGCACGAAGCTGAGTTGGCTTTTGCAGCCAAGAAATAAGTGATTGCCTTACGGCTATTTGCCGCCATGCAAGGCATGCACCCAAGGCAAAAGTGTAACTGCGAGGTCTTACCGCGCAATAGCGTCTTATCTCCAAATGTATTTGCAGTAAGAAGCGGCCATAAGTTCGCGCTTAAGGTATGCGAGGGGCGGGCGCTTTTAAGGGCCCTATGGCGCTAATCGCAGTTAGCGCAGCAAGGGAGCACCGCAGCGTGGAGTAAGAAGCGCTCTCTAATCTAACACAAAGCTTGCGCTCAGCTTTTTGCTGCCCGTTAATCTGCGGTACCTCTCGCAAAAGCAGGCTCACTAAAACCGGCTCTCCTCAAAGTGTTGTGGATATTGCTCCAACACTACTCCAATGTTGGTCACGCCAAACGCCATCACATGGTGCCATGCTTGATTGCAGGGGCGCTGTTGTTTTTTTGGCATCCCGCAAACTCTGATGTAGAGCCCTAAAACCGCTACCCTGAGTAGACTGCCAGCGCATTCTTACCTCAGAGTTGAGATCTTCCCCACCCATTTTCCTGCGCTTTAGCCTCACCACTGGTAGCAACAGTGTGGTGGAGACAAAACGCCTCATGGCTCCTTATGACGCACAGGTGATGTTCCCAGTAGCAGCTTCTTGGGGTAAGCATCCAGCTGGCCACGCCAACGTATGAGTATTGGTCTGCCTCACGTCTGCTGCCGCCCAACTCAACAGCGTCAAAACGGCCAGCGCAATACTTCCAACCCCTCAGAGTAAATCCAGCTTCTATCATTGTCCCTCTGTGCACTCATGCCTATCATTATTCCCTGCACAGTCTCCTACCGTGCTCTTTTCTCCATCCACACTCTCCGCACCCCACACTTACACCGCGTTTGCTTATCATGGTTAGCATCAGTATCATAAGGATGCTTGGGGCACCACCTGCGCTTTAGCGCATCATACCCGTCCGTGGCTTCCCCTCCGCACTTTTAGGTTTTGGTTGGAGTTTTTGATGGCTGCGAGCTCTTTTAAGGCCAAGCGCCGCTTGGATTACAAAAAGCCTGACTTTACGGCAACAGATATCGATCTCACTTTCCACCTCTCTGACGAGTGTACCCAAGTGAGCTCTACTGCCCATTACGTGCGCCTCACCACCGATCATAAGGCACCATTGCGCCTCGACGGTGAAGACCTCGACCTCAAAGACGTCTTATTAAACGGCCAGAGCTGCAAGTACTCTGTCGTCGGCAATGAGCTCATCGTGCCTGAGGTGCCAGATGAGTTTGAGCTCACCACCAAGTGCGAGATCTCCCCAGCCCAAAATACCTCCTTAATGGGCTTATACAAGTCCGATGGCTGCTTCTGCACCCAGTGCGAGCCAGAGGGCTTTCGCCGTATCACTTACTTCTTAGACCGCCCTGACGTCTTAGCTAAATACCGCGTCACTATCTACGGCCCTGAGTACGGCTGTGGTGTGCTCCTCTCTAACGGTAACCTCATTGAATCTGGCGAAAAGAACGGTCACCTCTACACCGTTTGGGAAGACCCATTCCCAAAGCCATCCTATCTCTTTGCCTTAGTCGCCGGTACCTTTGATATCATCGAAGATACCTTTATCACCAAATCAGGTCGTGAGGTGAAGTTAGGCCTCTACGTCGATCGCGGGGCTTACGAGCGTGGTCTGTGGGCTATGCAGTCGATCAAAGAGTCCATGGCATGGGACGAGCGGCGCTTTAACCTTGAGTACGACTTAGACAACTTTAAGGTGGTCGCTGTCGACTTCTTTAACTTTGGCGCCATGGAGAATAAGTCCCTCAATATCTTTAACTCCAGCTGCGTCCTCGTTAACCCAGAAACCGCTACCGACAGCAATTACTACCACGTCCAAGGCGTGATCGGTCACGAGTACTTCCATAACTGGACAGGCGATCGCGTCACCTTGCGTGATTGGTTCCAGCTCTCCTTAAAAGAGAGTCTCACCGTCTTCCGTGACCAAGAGTTCTCCAGTGACGTTAACTCCCGTGTACTCACCCGCTTAGAGGCCATTAACGTCATCCGCTCGGCTCAGTTTGCCGAGGACGCGGGCCCAATGGCTCATCCTGTGCGCCCTGAGCAGGTCATGGAGATGAATAACTTCTACACCGTGACCATCTACGATAAGGGTGCAGAGATCATCAGAATGATCCACACCATCTTAGGTGAGGAGAACTTTCAAAAGGGCGTGGCTTACTACTTAGACCGCTACGACGGCTCAGCAGCCACAATCGAGGACTTTGTTCTTGCCATGGAAACGGCGTCTTTAACTGACTTATCGCAGTTTAGACGCTGGTACTCGCAAGCTGGTACCCCAGAGGTCTATGCTAAGTGGACATGGCTGTCCCCAGAAAAGGTCAAAGAGCAGGCCTTAACTCAGAGCTTAGCTGCGGCTAAGGAAAAGGCCCAGCAAGCGGCCCAAGAGCAAGCAGCGGCTGAGGCGCAGCAGCAGACGCAAGAGCAAGAGGCTAAAGCGGCTACGCTGGCCGAAGCTGCCGCCGCAAATGATGTCGCTGCTACCACCAAGCTGGCCTCCGTTGTGGATAGCGCAGCGCCATCTGAGGTACAAAAGGTGGTGGCTGCTGCCCAAGGTACCAACCCAGCTGTGGTGGGCTCTGATAGTGCAGTGCCAGCGGCTACTACTACGGCTGCAGGGGCGGGCGCTGCTACGGGCAGTGACGCTGCTGATGCTGCTACAGCGACAGCAGCGGGTGCGGCCCCAGCCGTGCCTGAGGTGGTCTTAACCCCAGAGCAAGAGCAAGCTGCTGCAGCTGAGGCCACAGCCAAGGCTAAGGCCGTTGGTCGGGGCAAGCTGGTGCTGACCTTAACGCAGAGCACGCCACCAACACCAAATCAAAAGACCAAGGAGCCATTTGTGATTCCGGTGCGCACTTCGTTCTTAGAGGCCAACGGCTCACAAGTGGTGCCAGTGGAGCTTCCTGCCAATGGCGTCCTGCTCTTTACGCAAGCGGAGCAGCGCTTTGAGTTTACGGATGTGCCAGAGGGCACGCTGCCAGTAGTGCTGCGTGATTTCTCCGCTCCGGTCAAGCTCAAATCCATTTACACCACCGCTGACTACATCAACATGTTAGAGCACTGCGATGACACCTTTATCAAGGTCGATGCGCAGATGTCCTTAATCTCTGGTTATATCCATCAGCACATTGATAAGGCCGCCTCCGGTGCGCTCCCCGTGCCAGATGACATCATTAAGGCCATTGGTTACGTGCTGCAAGATGAGACTCTTGATTACAACCTCAAGGCGATGCTCATTACCATCCCAGGCATGCGCTCGTTAATGGAGACCTTTAATAAGATCAACCTCGACGGTCTCTTTACGGTGCGTGAGTCGGTGGAAACCGCCGTAGCCCAAGCCTTACAAGACTCTTATCTGGAGTTAGAGCGTAAGACGCGTTCTAAGGGCCATTACAAGTACGATCCACAATCAGCTGCGCAGCGTGCGGTACACAATGCCTGCTTACAGATGCTATCCCGTGCTTACGTGGCTAATGGCGAAGTGATGAAGGCTGACGATCTGGCCACCCGCCTCTTTGAGGAGACGGACAACATGACTGAGCGTTTAGCGGCCCTGTCGCTTGCCGTCAATGAGGACTTAACCTGCAAGGCCAAGCTCTTAGAGGACTTTGAGTCGCGCTATGGTGAAGACCCACTGACCTTTGATAAGTTCTTTAGTGTGCAGGCGGCGGTGCCTTCTGAGGATACGGTCAATGTGGTGCGTAAGCTCTTAGACCATCCACGCTTTGATCTCACCAATCCAAACCGTGTACGCGCCTTGGTGGGTACTTTTGGTTATGGCAACCCAGTGGCCTTACACCGCAGCGATGGCATGGGCTATCTGCTCATTTTGGATGTGGTTAAGCGTCTTAACACCATTAACCCATCGATGGCGGCACGCATCTTAGATGGCATGATCAACTTTAAGCGTTTCGATCAGGGCCGTCAGCAACAGGCGCGTGCTTACTTAGAGAAGATCAAGGCGCTGCCTAACCTCTCGCGCTCGGTCTTTGAAAAGGTTAATGCCGCTTTGGGTGATGACGCCGCTGCGAAGTAGTTTCTCAGCGGTGCCACTATGAGGAGAGGTGTGCTGACTGGGCAGTGCAACGCAGCGCACTGCAATGCACAGCAGGTGAATGAATGAGTGAGCTAATAAATGACGCAAGAGGTGAGGCGTTATTGCCACGTCACCCACCTCGAGATGAAGGGGGCTAGTGATCCTGATCCAGAGCCTCTCTGTAGCAGGGGGCACCATGATTACCCTTAAGTGCGTCATCATTAAGTCATTTGTTCCAAGGCACAGCGCGCCTCTCTTCTTAACGTGCAGCGGAGTGCAAGCAAGCTATGGCTGAGCGTTACTATCACTTCTATCTCAACATCGATCCTGACGAGCTGATGCGCGTCTACCGTGGCTCGGCCCACCGTTTGCGGGTGCGGGCTATGGAGGGGCCGATCATTGACCTTGATGCTAATCACCTGCGCCGCTTTACCACCCGCAGTGGCATCCAAGGTAACTTTGTCTTGGTGGTAAACGAGAACAACAAATTTTTGCGCTTAGAGCAGATTTAGCTGCACGTGCGTTAGCCTCTGTGCGCACGTCACAGCCTCTGCGGCCCTGCAGAGCGCACTGGGCTGTATCAGCACTGAGCTTGTTCTTGTTGCTCGCTGTATCTTCTGTGGCTGGGGGCTGAGCGTCGCTGCCGCTCTGAGGTGCTAATGGTAGCAAGGCGCGCGGGTTAGGGCGTAGATCATGAGTCTTGGTCTTGGTCTTTGTCTTTGTCTTGGTCTTTGTCTTTGTCTTAGCCTGCTTCTGCTCCTTGTTCCTTGCTCCTGTGGTAAGAACCGTGAAGAGGGGTAACACTTTTGGCCATGTTCACGGTAAGATACAGCGGCTCCTGCTAAAGCTTTGGCCTACCACCACTACCATCCATCACCATCACCACTTCCGTAACTACCATCACCACTGTGGCTTGAGCCCGCCACCATTGGCGTAAGTTCTTTTCACTGTCTTCTAGAAGGCGTTTTTCATGTCGCTGTATGCTCTCTATCCGAGCTTAATTCGCCCTCTCATTTTCTGCATGGATCCAGAAAATGCGCACTCCATGACCATTAAGCTGGGCTCTTTTCTCGCAAAAGAGCCTCTTGTCAAGCTGGCAGGACAAAAGGTCGCCTCAAAGCCAGTCGAAGTCATGGGCTTAAAGTTTGACAACCCCTTAGGCCTCGCCGCCGGTATGGACAAAAACGGCGATGCCATCGACTATCTGGGGGCACTGGGCTTTGGTCACTTAGAGCTCGGCACCGTAACCCCTCTCCCACAAGAGGGTAATGCCCGTCCACGTATGTTCCGCATCGTGCAGGCACATGGCCTCATTAACCGCATGGGATTTAATAACAAGGGTGTAGACTACCTCGTCACCAAGTTGCAGCAGCGTCACTATAAGGGCATTGTCGGTGTGAGTATCGGTAAAAACGAGACCACGCCGCTGGAGCGTGCAGCTGACGATTATCTGATCTGCATGAATAAGGTCTACAAGTATTGCGACTACATCGCCGTCAATATCTCCTGCCCTAACACCAAAGACCTCACCGCACTGCAAGAGGCCGAGCCTCTTATTAAGCTCATTGGTGCCTTAAAAGAGGAGCAGGCTAAGCTGGCGCATGAGCATAACAAGTACGTGCCGCTGGTAGTAAAGATTGCCCCAGATCTTACGGATGTGCAGTTAGACGCTATCTGCCAAGCCTGCTTAAGCCTCAAGATCGATGGTATGACCTGCACCAATACCACAACTAGCCGTGATGAGATCTACGGCTTACCACATGCCAGTGAGTGGGGCGGTCTCTCAGGTGAGCCACTGCGCCAAAAGGCGACGCAGATCTTAAGCAAGGTGCACGCGAGCGTAAAGAACCAGATTCCACTGATTGGTGTGGGTGGTATTAACGGCGTGATTGCCGCGCGCGAGAAGATGGCAGCGGGTGCGTCCTTATTGCAGCTGTACTCAGCTTTTGTCTATCAGGGCCCACAGGTCATTGCTGACATCGTCGATAACCTGTAAGTCTGTACGGTAGGGAGTAGGGACAGCAGCGTGATGTGGCCGAGTCTCAAGATAAGCCAGCGCAAGATGTTGCAGCACCTACAGGTGTTAGCCGCTTAAGTAGGGCGCTGCACCATACTCTTACCTCGAGATAAGGACGTTGCTGTGCTGCTGCCGAGCTGCTCAGCGCCGCTCCTAAGCGTCGCTCCGCTTAAGCATTGCTGATTTCTCGCATCTCCTAAGGAGATTCGCCGCTAAGACGGCGCGGGGGATAAGCAGAGACTGGTGATCCCTTGGGGTGGTGGCGGTTAGATTAGGCATCTGCCTGATCTGCTTATAGCCCGTCATAGCCTTGAGCATACCCGTAGTGCTGCTACCTCCAAAAGCCAGCCTCAGGGATTTCCTTGCTCCCTCTCGTGTGGTGGTTAGCAAAAGGCAGCATCACCTCTGCGATTAGCAGGAGATCCTTGTGATGGCGTTTGGCGTGACTAACCTTGGAGGTGTGTTGGAGCCTTATCCACCTAGCTCTGCGTAGAGTCCGCTTTTCCGTAGTGAGGTTTCTTCAGGTGGTAGCGTTTCCCTTGCATTGGCTTGAGCAGAGGCATTTTCTGTCTGACCACAAGAGTCAAGTACCACCAAAAGCAGCTCGCAATACTCTGAGAGTGGGGGCTATCTGGCACTCACTTAAGAGCAGGCATCGTCATGGTCTTTGCGGCTACCTAACCCAAAGTAGGTGGGCGCGTGCGCTGGCTCCCTTCATCGTGGTCAAGGCCATAATAGGGGCTTTTATACAGCCATGGCCGTAACTGTATGCTGAGACGGTGGGGTAATCATAACAAGAGGCGCTGCTTAGTGGTGAGTGTCACTTCCGGTTTGTCATTTTTATGCCCTGCTTTAGCATAAGGAGATCTCACCACGCCGCAAGCAGCGCGGTGCACTTTTACAGCAGCACTTGCTAGATGACGCGTCCAGCTTGGTGCAATGCCGTGCTCTGCTAGAAAGCAATGCCTTGTTTTGCTCCTGTGAACTATGTCAGATTTCACCGCAAAAGAGTGATTGTGGTGCTCAGCGCTAGCATACCTGTGTATGGTTATTGCTTTTTTTGCTTTTATGACTTGTTGTCCGTTAACGCTTACGGGCACAAAGAGTAACGCCACGTTTGTGCGGCGGTTTCTGGTGCCAAAAAGGGCTTAGTCACAGGGCTAAGAAGCGCTTTTAGGGGCTTATGGCAAGGACGCTGATAGCACCCATGCAGAATAAGAGTAGCTTTCGTATGCTGTGGCGCGCCGTATGTCGCGGCGTTTGGCCTTTGTAAGCTTGAGGTCTAACGACTTGTCCCCATCCGGTGCTGACAGTGTCGAGTCCTGATCTTCTCCAGCAGTGCTGTGCGTGTTTTGATTTTCCCTTGCTTTTACGTAACGCCACAGTGTACGACTGTAGCCTCTGTGGTCAGGTGCGTGGCATGGGAGGTGAGGTGGTTACTATCGTGAAGCTACCTTGCTCATGGTGAGGATAAGGGAGATGAGATTAGGGGTAGTGCCGAGAAAGTGCTCTCCTTAGGCCTGTAAGCAAGTCTGGTCTGCCTAAAGGCAGGCTGCCTCTGCATAACTTTCAACTACTAACACCATGTTGGACCTTTCCCACGAGGAGGGGACATGAGCAAAGATCCGCGTCACAGCGTGGTATTTGCGTCACGCATGTTGCCTTCCTGTTTGTAGAGGTTACAAGTACACGGGCGTGAATGCCTACTGTGGATGACACAGATTTTGGCCGCTGGGCCAGAGTAAGAGCATTTGCGCTAAGGTTTGTGGCATGAGAATAACACCAGGTGACTCCTGGACTTGGTCTTATCAAGAGGTTGGGGGTGATGAATACCTCGGCCTGCACCTGACGTTAGATAACGGGGTGCGCTACTTCTTTAGGACCAACTTCAAGGTGCAACATCTTGCTGTATTCCCAGAATACGGCCAGCCTTTCTGTGTACTAGATGGGCAACTCCTCAATGATTTCATGACCGGTCTCAATGAGATCGGCGTCTACGATAACGGCACTGATCAGGGCGTTTCTACCAACATGGAGCTGGCTTTAAACGCTGTGGCTTGCTATCGCTTTGTCCGTGCCCCCAAGCGCGCTATTGAGCACGCCTTTATGCCTTATGCGGGCCCCGAGCAAGTGATTAAGCGCGGTATGGTGACCTCGCTTTACACTAAGGATCATAAGGTCTGTGACTTTATCGTGCTCGATGGTGAGGACGAGTCGCAAGACGGTATCTTTCGTCTAATGTTTGCCAACCGTGAGTTTCGTATCGGCAATCGGGAGTTGTCGGTAGGCGCCATGATTAAGGTGCCACGGGCGGTGATTTATCCCTTCCGCTATTTATCGCGTCCTGCAAGCGATATCAACTACGCTTAGTACGTCCGGTTGCGCGCTACTTTCGCTGCTACCTTACCGTAGCGACCGCTCATGCCGCTATCGCAGCTAGCGCTCTCTGCTTTGCTCTGCTGTTAACGCTACAGCCTACCCAGCCTACCCAGTCACCACGCTACCACTACAGCTAGCACCTTTACTACCACCACTACTACCACAGCTGATGCCTGATCATGTCATAATCTGTACCAGCGCCGCCAAAGAGCTTGCGGTGACGCGCTGCGCTGCATTACGTTGTGCTGCGCTGTGCTGCACTGCGAAGCACTGTGCTCTGTTGGCTCTGTTAGCTTCCGGCATATCGTTACGACCAAGCCACCTACCTGCAGCTTCTTGCCGTCAGTTGTATGACGGCGCCACGAGCTTTTTGCAATGCGTACTCAGGTGCTGTTGCTTTTCTTTGGGCCCCCAGTACAACGCCCTCTAAGCAGCGTCACGGCGCCCTTTGCCTTGCCATTTGTTCCCCATAAAGTTGGCCCCAGCCTAAAATCTTAGCGGAGCTATAGTGCAACTTTGCGCTAGTGCACCATAATTCTTGCATGAAGATTCTATTGCGCGGTGCAAATTTGCAAAGTGCACCTTGCATTTGTTGCAGAGCATCCCCATGTGATAAACAGAATTCTGCTTAGCGCAGAATGAAAACCGCAAGTGCAGTAACCTGTAGCCTAGCCTGTTTGCCAGAGTGTCTGTCGCTCATTGCCACCCATATCCTCGCTCAGGATCAAAAGCAGGGCACATTTGTGGTCACTTGAGCATACTTACCTCAGCGCTTAAGCGGCTGTTATGCCACCGTGGGCTAAGCGTGCTAGCAGAGCAATCCTTGAGGTGGTGTGGTCTTGACCCCACCATAGATCTTTGCTCCCAAGTTCACTTTAGCTGTGGTGGTGATACTGTTTAGCAGCTCCAACCTGTTAGCCCTGAATACAGAGCAAGTGGCTTTTATGCCTCAGCATAAGCCGCAGCTCGTGTAGCAGGGGGCTTAAGGTGAGCGATTAAATCTTTGCAGAGTAACGTACTAAGACAAGACGCCTGTTACCCCTTGAATCCACAACACCATCAATTGTAACGACACCACCCGTGTCTCTGTGCCATCGTGCGCTGTAGCTGTAGCTTGCTGCCGTCTCTGTTGCTTTGCTTTTCTTTGCTTGGCAGAGGACGGGCTCTCTTACTGTAGTTGCTGCCACTTTCTGGCCACCGACGCTGTTGCCTCAGTACGTAGTATAGCAAAGACTAATTCCACCACTGTGGTGGGGGATGGCGCTGTCTTTTGTCTTTATTGTTTTAGCTGTGTTGGCCCCTGAGCTTTCGCCCCTGCCGTGCTCTTTAGCACCTTTATGCCATGGCATGCCCTGACAGTTGTCGCGTTCCTCGCCGCCGACAAAGCTAAAGCTGACGCTCCCGCGTCTTTAGCTTAGATACCATGTGGGTAAGCCCCTGCACGCAACGGCTTTTAGCCGCGCTGCATAAGGTGTCTGCCCCATGCCTTGATCACTAGGCCCTTTGTTATCTATAATAGAGGGTTGATCATTTTCGGCTAAGTAAATGTTTGGATCTTATTGTTGATGGATAACAACTCCGCAAGTACCGAGTTTAAGCAGTTGATTGCCAGAGGTAAGGAGCAGGGCTACCTCACCATCGAAGAGATCAATGACCTGATTCCTCCTGACATCATTTCTGGTGATCAGCTGTCAGTCTTCATTCAGACCTTCATCGACATGGGTATCAACGTCTGTGAGACCCCACCTGATCCTGATGAGTTGCTCTTAAACAACGAGAACTCGCAGTCTGTGGAGTCCGAGGATGTTGAGACGGTGGCCTCGCAGCTTGACAGCTCCGTGGACATCGGTCGTACTACTGATCCGGTGCGCATGTACATGCGTGAGATGGGCAATGTCTCACTGCTGACGCGCAAGGACGAGATCGAGATCTCCAAACGCATTGAGAAGGGTACCAACGATGTACAAAAGTGCATCGTGGAGTATCCACTGGCGATGCGTGAGCTCTTTAAGCGTGTGGATGAGGCGTTCAGTCCTGATTCCGACTTACGTCTGTCGGACATCATCGTAGGTTTTGCCGAGCCTTACGTGGACGAAGATGATCAAAAGAACGCTCAAGCCACGGCTATTGCCAATGTGAGCGAAGAGGAGCTCAATGAGGTTGACACCGTGGCGGACAACCTTGACGAGTCTTCGCTCGAAGCCATCGAAAAGGGCGAGAATATCGAGTCCTTAGATGAGGAAATCGAAGAGGATGCGGTGGTTCCTGAAGAGGCGCCAGCGCCAAAGTCCAAGCGTACTCCTGCTAAGCGTCGCGTTAAGGCCTCTAAGGACTTGGCCGGTGCTGAGATTGAGGATGACGATGAGGACGGCGGTGATGAAGGTGGCTCCTCAAGCTCTGATTCCGGCCCCGATCCAGAGTTAGTCCGTACTCGCTTTGCTGAGCTTAAGGTGCAATTTGACCGTGTGCAAGCCGCACGTGGCAAGACCACCCCAGCAGCTAAGGCCAAGTACGAAGACGAGCTCAAGCGCTTAACGGAGATGTTCTCCACCTTCCGTTTAGTGCCACAGCAGCTTGAATCGCTGTTAAACCAGATGCGCGACATGATGGATCGCGTCAAGACTCAGGATCGTCGCATTCGTGAGATTGCGGTCAATCGCTGCGGTATGAAGGTCGAAGACCTGCGTACCTTCTACACTGAGTCGGGCATGGAGTCCAACATTGAGTGGTTTGAAAAGGCCATTAAGCCACGCCGTGCTTACGCCAACCGCTTAAAGGAGTACCGTCCACAGATCGAAAAGTGCGTCGAGGCCTTACAAGAGATTGAAGGCGAGGCTGGTATCTCTATTTCCCGCTTACGTGAGCTCTCTCGTCGCGTCATGATGGGCGATGCCATGGCCAAGAAGGCCAAGAAGGAGATGGTGGAAGCCAACTTACGTCTGGTGATCTCCATTGCCAAGAAGTACACCAATCGCGGTCTGCAATTCCTCGACCTGATTCAGGAAGGCAACATCGGCCTGATGAAGGCGGTGGACAAGTTCGAGTACCGTCGTGGCTACAAGTTCTCCACTTACGCTACGTGGTGGATTCGTCAGGCCATTACCCGCTCGATCGCTGACCAAGCGCGCACCATCCGCATCCCAGTGCATATGATTGAGACCATTAACAAGCTCAATCGTATCTCCCGTCAGATGCTCCAAGAGAAGGGCCGTGAGCCAACTCCAGAGGAGCTGGCTACCAAGATGGGACTTCCTGAGGAGAAGATCCGCAAGGTCATGAAGATCGCTAAGGAGCCAATCTCCTTAGAGACTCCGGTAGGTGACGACGATGATTCGCACTTAGGCGACTTTATTGAGGACAGCTCGATTGAGGTGCCAGTGGATGCTGCGACCTCTGAGTCCCTCAAGAACGCCATTAACACGGTGCTTGATGACATGCCGCCACGGGAAGCGCAGGTACTGCGCATGCGCTTTGGCATTGGCATGACCTCTGACCACACTTTAGAAGAGGTAGGCCGTCAGTTTGGTGTGACTCGTGAGCGCATTCGTCAGATAGAGGCAAAGGCTCTGCGTAAGCTGCGTCATCCTTGCCGTAGTGCGGGCTTAAAGGGCTTCCTCGACTAGCTTTAGTCTGAGAAGGAGGAGGAATTGCCTGAAGAGATGACGGACTTATGTGGCAGGCGTGAGCCATCTTAAGCCATCTTAAGATAGGTGCAAGCTTATCGGTAGCATTTATCTTGAGGTGTGGCACGGTGCCAGCACTCACCATTGCATCCGTCGCTTATTAGGTCATTTTCCTCAGGTAAAAGAAAAGGGCGACTTCCTAAAAGGAGGCCGCCCTTTTCTGTTTTTGGCGTTAACCCTACCCCAAAAGCGCATGTTGCCAACGTTAGCGCTCGTAGAGGGTTAGCCCGTGTACAGGGTCTGTGTGGAATGCCAATCCTAAGTGTTTCGCCGGTGTGGCTGGTCAGGAACAACTGACTTAATAGATGACGCATTTAAGGTAAGCTGGCGTGCCAAAGCTTAAGATGTACTAAGGCTCGCTTGTACCTTTCATCTCGAGGTGAGCAGTTACCGCCACTTAACCTTGTCTGCGTCACTTATGAGATCACTCATTCCTAAGTGAGGCGAGAGCGCGTTATTACTGCTCCGAGGAGTTTGCCTCGTCCTCTTCTGGATCAGGCACTTGCAGCGACTCAATCTCAGCCCAGACCTCATCTGGGTTGTGGCGCCATAAGATGCCGTAGATGCCACGGTCATTGGCCATATCGACGTTGGCTTGGTTGTCATCGATAAAGATGCAGTCCTTGGCCTTTAAGTGGTAGCGCTCTAAGAGGGTGTAGTAGATGCGCTTGTCCGGCTTCTTCATCTTTTCTTCGCCGGAGACCACGATGCCCTCAAAGTCATCTAAGAAGCGGTACTTGTTAAAGGCAAAGTGGAAAGTCTCAGCTGACCAGTTGGTGAGACCGTAGGCCGTAAAACGAGGATCAGCGACCACTTTCTTTAACAGGGCCACACCGTCATCCAGCTGCCCATGGAGCATTTTTTCCCAGCCGGTGTGATAGAGCTCGATCTCCTTACTCCACTCAGGGTATTTGGCGCTCAATTCCTTGACGCCTTCGGCAAAAGGCTTGCCGGCATCCATTTGAGCATTCCATTCCCCAGTGCAGATCTCAGCTAAGAACTTTTCCATCTTAGCGTCATCGTGGAAGTAATCGCGGTAGAGGTAACGTGGATCCCAATCGAGAAGCACACCACCGAAATCGAAAATAATGTTTGTGCGAGGCACAGAAGAGCTCCCTAAATTCAGATGACTCCTGACGGCAACAGGCAGCGACGAGCGAGGTCGAAGCCGGTTACCTCATGCAGTTTGGTGCTGCATGCTCTAACGTCTGCAAAAGCTAAGCTCAAAAGGCGTTACGGTAGGAGAAAAAGGGGGCAAAAACGTAGCGGCAAGCACCCAAGAGGTGCTGCCAGAGTGTTTCTGCAATGGCTATCACTATAGCAATAGCTTTGGCCGCCGTAAATGCGAATTTGCGGAAATGTGAGAAATGCTCAAAAGGCGAGGGTAGGGGCGGTATACCAGAGCATGGTGGCGGTGCACTTATGGTGAGGTAAGCACAACACAATACCACATGAGTACAGCGCACCTTAAGGGGCCATGGCATCACAATGACCTTGGCTCCAGCAAAGCTGTGTGGCGAGTACCCCAAAAAGCAAATTCCACAGGAGAGCCCAAAGGAGGCAACTGCTTACAAGCAGGTGTTTTACCCTGAGAGTAGGTTTTTGCTGCGGCGCTACTCTCGAGATAAGTCGCTGTTAGGCGCTTTTTAGGTTACCTACGCTGGGTGTCAGTAGGCACAGGCACGCCAGCTTGCCCTCATAGCCGTATATTCGCCGTATACCAAGGCCTTGCAGGCCTTTCTGCTGGGTACGCCGTGCCGTATGGTGCTGCCATGTCTGCTGCATTATGGCATAGCGCTTAGGCATGAGTGATCTCATAAGTGCTGCCGCATGCAGGAATGAGTGTTGGTGTTGGTAACGCTCAACACCTCGAGATAAAGAGTGTTCTAGCTCGAGCCTACCTGAAGCTGGAGCGCGCATAGTTGCCATAAAGGCAGGTATCTATTAGGTCAGCTGTTCCTTACTGTTACTGTTACAGTTACTGTTACTGCTACTGCTACTGCTACTGCTACTCTACAGCTGCTCTGGCCACGTAACCCCATTTGCCACAGCTCTCAGGGCCCAAAGCTCAGGGCTCTATTGCTCTGCCATCCGCACCACCGCCACCGCTGCCAGTGTGCCCTGTTACGCTGTCTTGCGGCGCTAATCTATGGTGCACCTCTCGCCTTATCCACCACCATTAGACTCACTAAGAGCCCTACATCAGCCTGTGATCCTCTATCCACCCTCACAACACCAAGAGCAAGCAAGAGCGCAAAGCCCCAGCTGTAAGCTCTATCTGCTGCGCTTGCCTACCCTTAACTTCTCTGCCTGACACAGGGCTGCCGCAAGAAATGCAAAGTATCACTATTTGGGTGCAATGGATGCCGCTTTTCATGTGTTTTGCTCTTTTTTGGGGCGTAAAAATCGCATCTGCAGAGAAATACATGTAACTCCCGCCGCCGTGCACTACAATGGATCCCCCAAAGCGATACATATCAGCTTTTTCTTTCAAAAAGAGCTCTCCTCCTGCAGCCATTATGTGCTGTGAGCTCAAGTTCGGAGTGGTTTGGAGAAACGTAATGTTCTCAGTAAATAAGGTTAAGACTCTTGTTGGGGCCACGATGCTGTCGCTGGCTGCCGCCTCTTTTAGTACTGCAGCCTGTGCCGAGGACGTGTTGCGAGTAGGTACTGAGTCCGCCTATGCTCCGTTTGAGTTCACCCAAAACGGTCAATTAGTGGGCTTTGACATTGACCTCATGAATGCAGTCGCTAAGGAAATGGGCGCTACTGTGGAGTGGGTGCAGATGCCATTTGATGGTTTAATCCCTGCCATCTTAACCTCGCAAGTGGACATGGCCGTGGCCTCCTTTACCGTGACCGAGGAGCGTGCCAAGCGCGTGGACTTCAGCAGTCCTTACTATCGCTCTGGTATCACCTTTGTGATTCGTGCTGCTGATCAGAGCAAGTATCCTCACACGGAGTCCTTACGTGGTAAGACCCTGTGCGCGCAATTAGGCTCCGTCTCGGCCATGAAGGCTGAGGAGTTCTCCCCTGGTAACGTTAAGACCTTTAACGACGCTTACGCCGGCTACTTAGAGTTAAAGTCTGGTGGCTGCGAGGCTATGGTTAACGACCGTCCAGTCAACCTCTACTTCATGGCATCGCAAGGCTCTGAGGGTATGTACGAGATTGACGAGCTGCTCGATGCTGAGAACATGGCCATGGTCGTACCAAAGGGCAATGATGAGCTCCTAGAGAAGGTCAACACCGCTTTACAGGCACTGCGTGATAATGGCACCTATCAGCAGATTTATGACAAGTGGTTTGCTCACACCAGCAAGTAGTCAGCAACTCTAAGCTGCGCTGCGCAGCTGGCTAGCTAGCTAGCTAGATAGCTACTAGCTAGCTGCCACGCATCGCATCGCAGCTACACAGGCCATAGCTTTAACTTTGGGTTGAGGCTGTGGCCTGTGGCGTTTTAGGTGCGTGTAATGATGCGCCCTGTCTCACATTTTTGCCTCTAGAAACGCGGTAAACAGCGAAAGCTAGGCTTAATTAGGGCATTTGCTGTAAAATTAGTGTCAAGTATGCCCTAAGGGGGCACAGTCTCGCAGAGAAGGGACAGCCTCAAAGCTGACCCTGACGCTGCTGAAGTTGCGAGCTGACGCGCTTAAGGTTCGTGATGGTGGCTGTGCCTGTATTATTGGCGCCAAGACCAGAGGTCGGTGTCTTGTAAGACCGGTCTTGGTGGTCAAAGAAGCGCATGACGGAGTTTGTGCATGAAGTCAAAGATTGGTGGCTTATTTAAGACCGTAGCTTGTGCCGCCGCTGTAAGCTGCGCTGCTTTTTCCTTTACCTCCGCAGCCGAAGCTGAGACCTTACGTGTCGGTACTGAGGCTACGTATGCGCCTTTTGAATTTGCCGCCGACGACGGCAGCTTAACTGGCTTTGATGTCGAGTTAATCCGTGCTATCGGTAAAGAGGCTGGTTATGATGACGTGCAAGTCATCAATATGCCTTTTGATGGTCTGATCCCAGCCATTATGACCTCGCAAATCGACGTCATTATTGCGGCAATGACCATTACCCCAGAGCGTGCTGAGCGTGTGGATTTTACTGATCCTTACTACACCTCGGGCCTGTCGGTCTTGATTCGTGAGGACACTGCCTCCAAGTATCCAAACATCGATGCGTTAAAGGGCCAGACCTTATGCGCACAGATCGGCTCCACTGGTGCCTTCACCGCTGAGAAGCTGTCCCCTGGTAAGGTCAAGGCTTTCAATACCGAGCCAGAAGCTTTTATGGAGTTAAAGGCAGGTGGTTGCGAGGGCGTGGTGAATGACCGCCCAATTAACCTGTACTTCTTAAGCCAGAGCAACGCCTCTGACGGTGTGACCGAGATTAATGAGGTGCTCACTGCTGAGAAGTATGGTATTGCTGTGCGTAAGGGCAACACTGAGCTGTTAGAGAAGCTCAATACGGGCTTAAAGAACGCTCGTGAGAATGGCACTTACGACCAGATTTACCAGAAGTGGTTCAAGTTAGCGCCAAAGGACTAATCCTCAGGACTAATCCTCATTGGGGCTAATCACAGATTAAAGAGCGTTCTGCCGAGCATCTGTGGCTAAGGGGAGCGCTCTTTTAGTGGTAGGGGCTTGCGTCTCCTGCCGCCTTTACAGGCTGGGGCGACCAGCGTCACTGGCAGCTCTGGCCTGAAGAGCTTACAGCGCATCTTAGGAATGAGTGCTCTAATCACTGACAGATAAAGGGGGGAGTTCTGGCACCACCCTACACCATCAGATAAAGGTGGTTCTAGCCTGAGCCTCCTGAAGGTGAGGCAAGCATGATTGCCATAAATCCCGTCATCTATTAAGTAAGTCGTTCCTTACTGCTGCTGACTCACTTCCAAGCTCGTCTTCCTCTATCTCTCCCCCATCAGGCTGTGGACTGCACGAGTGACCACATCGTGTGGAGATCACCTTTTCTGATCTTTTGTTTTCGGTAGGGCTGCGGCCTTATCGCCGTCACCTCCTCGTGATTTATAAATTCCCTGAGTGTAAGAGCACTGGGCATAGCTGCAAAGCTGACAAGGCTTGCGCTTTTGTCACGCTTGGCTCTTGAGCGTAGCTTTGCTTTCCTTAGCTAAGCTTAGCGTAGAGACAAGCCGCTTGTGTAGAAGAATGGTTAGTAGCCAGCCTGCTTTTCAGGTGCTCTTAAGAGGCTCTGAAGAGGCTCTGAAGAGGCTCTGAAGAGGCTCTGAAGAGCGTAATTGGCGTGCTGACCCACAACTCTCTACTGCCGTGAGGCAGCGGACATTACCGCAGAGCGGGGGATTACATGTGCGCGGTTTACAGAGTTTAAAGTATGTCGATACCTTTTGACATTTCCCTCATCATCGAGAGCTTGCCCTTACTGGGCGTAGGTGCCTTGGTGACCATTGAAATAACCGCTGTCTCGGTGTTCATTGGTACCTGTATTGGTTTGTTCGTAGGCATCTGCGAGCTGGCTCGTTATCCGTGGATCCGCATCCCAGCCAAAATCTACGTCGACTTTATCCGCGGCACCCCACTGCTCGTGCAGATCTTTATCATCTACTTTGCATTGCCTATTATCTTAGGCATGCGCATTGAGCCTTTTGTCGCGGCGGTGGCAGCCTGCTCGATCAATTCCGGTGCTTATGTGGCGGAGATCTTCCGTGCGGGTATCCAATCGATCGACAAGGGCCAGATGGAAGCGGGCCGCTCTTTAGGTATGAGCTGGACACAGACGATGCGTTATATCGTGGTGCCACAGGCCTTTAGACGCACGATCCCACAGCTGGGTAACGAATTCATTGCCATGTTAAAGGACTCGTCCTTGGTGTCGGTGATTGGCTTTGAGGAGTTAACACGTAAGGGGCAGCTGGTGATTGCCTCCACCTACGGTTCGCTGGAAATCTGGACGGCAGTGGCTATCATCTACCTCATCATGACCTTAACCATCACCCGTTTTGTGGCCTTCTTAGAAAAGAGGTTTAAGTAGCCATGGCAACCGAAACCGAACAGCCAATGATTAAGATCCGCAATCTGCACAAGAGATTCGGTTCCTTGGAGATCTTAAAGGGCATCGATCTCGACGTCGCCAAGAGCGAAGTGGTGGTGGTAATTGGCCCCTCGGGCTCGGGTAAGAGCACGCTGTTGCGCTGCGTGAATTACCTTGAGGTGCCATCGGATGGCCTGATTACCATTGACGGTCAGGACATTACTCGCGACGTCAATATCAACACCATTCGTGCAGAAGTGGGCATGGTGTTCCAGCACTTTAACCTTTTCCCCCACATGTCGGTGTTAAAGAACATCACGCTGGCGCAAATCAAGGTACGCCAGAAGTCCGAGAGCGAAGCTGAGGCTATTGCCTTAGAGCTGTTAAAGCGTGTGGGCTTAGAGAACAAGGCGGATGCTTTCCCTGCTCAGCTCTCCGGTGGTCAGCAACAGCGTGTGGCTATTGCCCGCGCGCTGGCGATGCGCCCTAAGATCATGCTCTTTGATGAGCCGACTTCGGCCTTGGATCCGGAGATGGTGCAGGAAGTTCTCGACGTAATGAAGAATCTGGCCGAGTCGGGTATGACCATGATGGTGGTGACGCACGAAATGGGCTTTGCCCGTGAAGTAGCTGACCGTGTGATCTTTGTCGATGGGGGCAAGATCTTAGAGAGTGGCTCACCTGATGAGGTGTTCCTGCATCCACAGGAGCAGCGTACCCAAGAGTTCTTAAACAAGATTCTCTAAGGCGTACTGCATCCTGCTGCGCAGCGCGGAACCTAAAGAGCAGGTCAGAGGTAACAGCAAAGCACCTGACGGCGTCTTATCTCGAGATTAGCGCTTGAGCAAACACCTACTCTCAGGGTAAAACACCTGCTTGTAGGCACTTGCCTCCTTTGAGATTGGCTTTTGGGGATATTCTCGTCAGTAAGCTGCTAAGCAGGTCAGTCGTAACGCATAAACAGAGGCTGTGCTACCCACGGTGGCATGGCCTCTGTCTTTTTGGGGCCTGTTGGGGCCTTATAGCTGGTTCTTCCTTGCTTTTGAGAGATAGGGCCATTTAGCCAGTGCTTGGCTTTTGTTACAATGGCTCCACAGTCGTACTTGTGCCTTAAGGCACAGGGTGGTACGAGCATGGTCTTATCTTGTAGCGGAGAAGAGCAGTGGCAGCAAAACCTGAAAATGCGCGCGCGCAATCTACAGCAAAGACACCAGAGACAACTGCGTCTGCTAATGCTACTGCTACTACGGCTACTACTACTACTACCAGCCCCGAGTCTCAAGCTACGCCTACAGCAGCATCAGCAGATAACACCACTGCGGCCAAAAACTCTGCTCAGGCTAAAACCCAAGCCAAGACCAAGGCTAAAGCTGATACCGTAACCCATGCGGGTTTTGATCCGCAGGCATGGCGACAGCTCTTGGGGCCAAAGTACTGGGGATCATGGCTAGCTTTAGGCTTACTGGCCGTTTGCGCTTACATCCCTAACCGTATCCGCGATGGCTTGTCGTGGTTATTGTCGTTTGGGCTGCAGCACCTCAATATTCGCTTTCGCCGCATTGTCTTTGCGAACCTGCACACTGCTTTTCCCGAAAAGAGCGATGCTGAGTGCAAGACTCTCTACCGTAAGATCCTGCTGCAGGCGCTCATTGCGGCCTTTTCTTATGGTGAGAGCGTCTTTTTACCGCGCTTTATGCTCAAGCGCCGCTGGCAGGTGTTTAATCAGGAGGCCTTAGACTGGGCCTTACAGAGTAAGAAGCCGATTATCTTCTGCGTGCCACATACCTTTGCCCTTGATCGCTGTGGCCTTTATTTGTCCTTTAGTGGCCTGCCGATGTTTGCGGTGGTCAATGATCAGGACAACCCTGTCTTTAATTGGTTCTTAAACTACCAGCGCATTACCTTTGGTGGCACCATTCACACTCGTGAAGCAGGCTTTCGCTCGATCTTAAAAGCCTTAAAGCAGGGGCGTCACTGCTACTTCCTCTGCGATGAGGACTTAGGCCCTGAGAGTGCCCACTTTGTGAACTTCTTTGGCGTGCCCAAGGCTATGGTGGGTTCGCTGCCACGTATGGCGAAGGTGACTGACGCGGTAGTGCTGGTGCTGTACTGCTGCTATAACCTCAAAACCGCCATGTACGAGCTGCACTTTACGGCGGTGGACAACTTTCCTCAGGAAAATGCGGGTAGTGCAGGGCACAATGAGCAGGGCTTAGATGAGGACTTGCAGCGTATCACTGACATCTTTATGCAGGATATTGCGGCGGCTCCTGAGCAGTACATGTGGTTCCTACGCATCTTTAAGACGGTGCCGGATAAGCGCTACTTTGTCGACATTTACGAGAATAGCCATGGCCGTAAGGTGGATCACGTCATTGACTACGCTCATCGCCGTGAGCCGTTATTAGAGCCACTCATGGTCAATGAGAAGAACTATCAGCCACCAGTGGATTATGCGCCGATAGTGGCTGGCCTCAAGGCAAAGCAGCAAGCAGCTGCAGATCATAGCAGAGCAGCAACAGTATGTAAGCAGGGAGCGTAACAGAGCGTGCTGGGTGAGGGGAAGCTGCGGAGTGCATCGAGCGAGCGTTAGGCGCTGTTGTGACTTGGCTTTGTCGTTAGCCGTACAAGCTCCTCACAGCTACTTTGGCTCCGTCCAGCCTCTGCGTGTGGTGGATAGAGAAACAACAATACCGCAAGGTTGGTCAATCCAAGTGTCATTACAGCGGCGCACATGCTTGATCACAGTGACACTGCTGTTTTTAGTATCCACCACACGCAGCGGAATGTCTGAGTATTACTGCTGCGTCAAGCCACCCTGATCGCGCTGTACCACTTGCTCTAAGTGCTGTAAGGCCACGTTCTGCTGCTTCAGGATAATCGCTGCGTCGCTTTGCTCTTTAGCGATCAGCGTCGCTTGATGTGGGTGCTTCAGCGCAAAGGCCGCAGCCGAGGGCTGCTTTGGCCGCGACGTCGCGTGCTTTGGCGGGTTGCTCGGCTCTTTTGGCAGCGGGCTGGTGCCAATCTGAATCGGCTCACCTAAAAAGGTCGGCTGCGTGTTGAGGAAGTACACATCTAAGATGCACTTGAGACGGGCAAAGATCTCTCTAAAGTACACGCCAAAGTGCGCCCATTTCGAGGTGGGATCCAAGGCATTAAAGCCAATAGCATTCATGCCCTCGTTGTGCGCAATAAAAAGCGCCCGCTCGTTTTGAAACTCTTGGGAAATAATGGTGACATCACGCAGCATAAAGACCTTGGAGGCACGCGCTACCGAATCAATGGTGGAAAAGCCTGCAAAGTCAGCCACAATGCGCTCCCGTGGGACGCCCGCCCGCAACAGGGCATTCATCATCTGCCGTGGCTCATTGTAGGAGAGATGGCGGTTGTCACCTGAGACTAAGATGTAGTCAATCTTGCCTTGCTCGTACAGCTGCGTTGCCGCACGAATGCGATTGACAAAGAACTGATTGCTCGAACCATCAGAGGTGAGCGAAGAGGTGCCTAAAAGCAGGCCCACTTCGTTATAAGGAATCTCATTGACACTATTGTAGGTGTCAAAGGTGAAGCTGGAGATGCGGAACAGGGCTAAGACCACAAAGATCATGAAGCACAGAATGGCCAGCACAAAGAGGTAGCACAATATGCCAAAGAAGTTGCCAAACTCACGTTCAAAGCCGTTGCTGTTCTCGCGTGAAGTCTTACGCTGTGCCAACTTTTGTCCCTCTAAACGGAGTGAAAGGGAAGCCTATCCACTAAGCCCTGAAACAACTGCACCTTAGAGCAGGTGCTTCACAAAGTCCTGCTTTGGCAACTCACGATAGAGCATCTCCATCTGCTCAGCAGACTGGAAGCGTACACGTAAGTTGTAGGAGGTGTACTTGCCATTAGCCGAGAGCTTGGAGTCGATAATACTGTCGACATCAGTGCTCTCTGGCATGAGCTCATTAATGTTGTCAATTAAGCGCTGTGGTTGGGAGTCTTCTGTGAGGACAATGATGCGCAGGTGCTGATCACAAGGAAAATCGAGGACTTCGTTAAACTTGTACTGTAAAGGCATGGCAAATCCTTACACCGCAAGGCCGCAAAGTACAGGTGCTATCTACGGTCACACAACGTGATGTGGGCGCGTATAACGCGGCAGCGTCGCCGTAGTAGCACTTAGAGCAACTGACTGCAGAAATGACGGAGTGTAGGGCAAGCAAGCATGCATGCTTGCTTGCACACCTGCCCCTGCTTCAGATGGGTTCAGGCTCACCTCACCATGCATCTTCATGCATCTTAAGGTGGTGACTACCAGCACTTAAGCGTGCCGCTGTCATTTATGAAATCACTTGTTCCTTACAGGACTGTAAGACAGGGCCTAATTGGTAAAGCTCATGACAATCTTATCCCACATGCGGGAGAAGAAGCTGCCCTCATTAATGGTATTGGTCGCCACTAATGGGTATTGAGCTAACACCTTATCATTGAGTTTAAAGGTAATCACGCCCAGCTGCTCACCGCTCTTAATTGGTGCGACAAAGGTAGACTGATTAAGAGCATAGCTGATCTTGATGCTTTGCTGACTTCCACGCGGAATCATGAGGCTTACAGGGGTAGCAACCGACAGATTCACGGTATCAACATCGCCCATACGCACCTCACGAGTGAGCAGAGTCTTGCCTTGCTCAAATGGGGTGTACGACTCAAAGTAGCGGAAGCCGTAAGTTAACATCTGCTTGCAGAAAGAGGCGCGATCGCTCTCGGACTTAGCACCAATCACCACCGCAATGAGGCGCATATTGCCCTCTTGCGACGAGGCGGCTAGGTTGTAGCCTACAGCCGATAAGTGACCGGTCTTGATGCCATCGACGTTCATGGAGCTATCCCATAAGAGTCGATTGCGGTTGTACTGCTTGATGCCGTTAAAGGTGAACTCCTTTTGCGAGTAGAGCTTGTACTCATCAGGCAGGTCACGAATTAAGGCACGGCTTAAGAGCGCCATGTCATAGGCGGTCGAGTAGTTCTGCTCGTCAAATAAGCCATGGACGTTAGCAAAGTGGGTGTTTTTCAGGCCCAGTTGCTTAGCGTAGGTGTTCATGACGCTGACAAAGCCCTCTTCAGAGCCAGCCAGCACCACCGCTAAGGCCACGCAGGCGTCGTTACCCGACTGAATCACGATACCCTTATTGAGGTCAGAGACTTTGACCTTCTTGCCGACCTCAATAAACATCTTGCTCGAGTCAGAGAAGACCTCGTTCTTCGCCCATGCATTCTCTGGAATGGTGACATAACCCTCAGGGTCTAAGCGGCCTGCTTTGATCTCCATACCAATGACGTAAGAGGTCATCATCTTGGTAAGAGAGGCTGGCCAAATCTTGCGGTGTTGCTCATGCTCAAAGAGCACTTGACCGGTGGCATAGTCCATTAAGACCCACGATTCGGCATTAAAAGTTGGGGCCTCAGGGATAATGATCGGGGCTACAGGGGCAGGGCTTAAGGATGGATTGGTCGTAGCAGGAGTAGGGTTAGAGCCTTGTTGTTGCTGTTGGGCCCTAATGGCGGCAAAAGGATCAGGGATGCTTTCATCAGCGGCCTGCACCATGTTAGTGGTGCCACACACAGTCCAAAAAGCTAAGCACAGAGCTCCAAACAGAGCACGCAATTTTGTTTTCATTGCTACTACAAATCCGAAAAACAGCGCTAAGCGCCACCTAGTGTCATGACAGCGCAGAAGAGCCAGTGGTAGTCATGACGCATCCCAACGCAAGCTTTACCACCTAAAATCAAGGGCAGGGCTTGCCAGCGCCTGAGGCCGTAACTCTTGCTGGGTTGTTTGCTGTTGTTGCGACGTGGGCGGTGAAGCGGTGGAGTGATGGGACGGTGGACGGTGGAGCGGTAGAGCGTTGGGAAAAGCTGTCTTTCTCACCATCACCACCGTCACTGCCACTGCCACCGCCACTACCGCCAGCGCCGTCAGCCTTTTACAAGTGCTTGATAAAGGCGTCAACGTAACCGGCAGCACGCATCTGCTCTAAAGCATCATAGGCATCAGCCTCTGGTACTGGGCCTAAGCGCACACGGAATAGGTTGTCCTCCGGCATGATCACCACCTGATACTTGGTGGTGTTGCGGATATTGTTCTTAAACTTGGTGGCCCCCTCTAAGGTCGAGGAGCTAAACAGCTGCACATAGGCACCACTGCTCAGTGGCACAGCCTTACCTGAGGAGACGTCAGCAAGTGGCGCTGTAGGCGTGGCGTAAGACACCTCGTAATTGGCCTGATTGTTGTTCACCGGCGCAAAGGACGTGGTATCCACTACCTGCTGAGTTGTGCTCGTACCATCGTTAGTGGTGGTAGTTGTGGTCACGGTTCGGGTCACCGAGCTTGATGGGGTGCTGCGCAAAGATGTGCTGTTAGAGCTGCTGTTGCTCTCAGCGGACATCTCACTTAACGCACTGCCAATCTTGCCCGCAAAGTATAAACCGGCACCAATAGCAGCGGCCTTGGTGGAGTCACTGACCTCGCCATTATTTTTGCGCTCAGAGAGGTAGTCACCAAGCTTTTGCAGATTGTTGCGCGTGGTCGAGGTGGTATTGCTCTCGATGATGTTGCCAATGACACCAGCAGCAACTGTTTGTGCTACCGCCTGCCCTGAGCCACCTTCTGTGGTGGTGTTATTGAGACGAGTGTTGATCAGCTCTAACTTGACGCGGGCGGTGCCCTTTTTCGTCATGTCAATGGCCTTAGCGGCGCCTTCGGAGAGGTCAATGATGCGGCTGCCATGGAACGGACCACGGTCGTTGACACGCACGATCACAGCACGGCCGTTTTCGAGGTTAGTGACCTTGAGGTAAGACGGCAGCGGCAGGTTCTTGTGCGCAGCGGTATAGCCCTTTTGGTCGTAGAGCTCACCGTTAGAGGTCTTATTGCCGTGGAAGCCAGGGCCATACCACGAGGCGGTACCCACCTCTTGGTAGGAGTTGCAGTTTGTCCATACGAGGTAGCTCTGGCCTAAGACCTTGTAATCGCTGTTACCACCGCGCGATGGGGCTTCAAAGCGTGGGGTAGCACCACCGACATCATTGATGTTCACTGGTTCGCTCTGTGGGTATGGTTTGGTCTTATTGGGGCCAGTACCGTAGGTATAGCCATCACCGGCCTTAGCGCCATGGGATTGCTGCGCTAATTGCTCAACGGCCGTGCTTTGGCAGCCATTGAGTATCAGTGCGCCACTAGAGAGGAAAATGGCGAGCGCCACAGCGGATAAATGGGGTTTAGACAAATTCATAGCCACAGAGAAAGAGCCCAAAACGCGGGGTCGCGGGGGTGCGCTTCATCTCAAGTCCCACAGGCAAGCGGCAGTAATGAGAGCGCTTTGTGAGTTAACAGCGCGTATTGGGGGAGGAAAAACAGGGAGAGACTGGCAAAGCAATGCAATGCAATGCAACGTAAAGCAAGGCTACATAAGGCCGAGTCTATATTCGCACAGAAAAATTAGGGCAAATGTAGTTGGTGCCTCGCTACCAGAACGCGGCCAGTCACAGTAAAGGGCACAGCTGACGCTGTACCCTCTACGTTGCTACTTGAAGCTAATGGTGGGGGCTGACGCTGCACAGACTATGGGCGCTTGCCAGCTGGGCCGACGTACTGGCCTTGCAGCAGCTTCGCCTCTTGGTAGCCCACGGCGATAGCCTCAGAGAGCTCAAAGACGGCGCGCGCGTACAGTGGGCTCTTGTTATAGCGCGTGATGGCGTTGAAGTTATTTAAGCCCACCTGATAGTCGTAGGTGCCATCTTCAAGCTCGTAGCTGTAGAGACGAATGTTTTGCTTTGGGCTTAAGTTGACCTTGGTGGTGATACCGGCAGCGTAGAGCTCTTGTGGAGTCAGCTTCCACTCTTTGTCCATTAAAGCATCGATGGTGGCACGGGAGATAACCTTACCGTCGTTGCCGTAAACATGTGCTGGGTACATAACCCCGCCGCCATCGACCCAACCATGGGCGCGGAAGTAGTTAGCGACCGAGCCGATAGCGTCTTGCACGTCATTAAAGAGGTTGACGTGGTTGTCACCATCAAAATCGATAGCGTAGCTTAAGTAGGAGCTTGGCATGAACTGCCCCATGCCCATGGCACCGGCATAGGAGCCCTTAATGTCGGTTAAGTTCCAGCCCTCACGGGTGGCAAGCTTCACGTAGTTGGCAAACTCCTTAGAGAAGTAGGAGGCGCGGGCTGGGTAGTGGAAACCTAAGGTGTAGAGGGCGTCTAAGACTTTCCATGATCCCATGTTGCGGCCGTAGAAGGTCTCCACACCGATAATGGCGCAGATAATCTCTGGGGCCACACCCAGCTGCTGCTGGGCCGCTTGCAGAGTTTGCTCGTTTTGCAGGTAGAACTGCACACCGCTGTTGATACGATCTTGGGTGATAAAGAGCTTACGGTAGGTGTACCATGGCTTGCTCTCGTAAGGGCGAGTCATGGTATCGATGATCTTTTGCTGGTAGTTAGCTTGCGTAATGGCGTTATCGAGTAAGGACTTATCGATACCGGCGTAAGCTGCCAGCTCATCGAGGTTAGCGGTATTGGCGGCAAGTGCAGGCGTGGAGAGGGCTAAGAGGAGAGTGGCACCACAGCCTAAAAGGGTGCGTTGGGCACGTGCGGCAAAAGAAGAGAAAGAACTTTGTGCTACTGGCATATTGAATTAGACCAAACCACGCAAAAAGGACAAGAGAGCAGGGGAGTGCTGCTTTAATCTGAGGTAAGCAGGGGTAGTCTTGCTTACGGCAGGGTATCGCTTGGTGCTTTTGCCGCAGCTTCTGTTTGCAGGCAGATACTGTACGGTGTAGGAGGGCATAGACAAGCGATTTTTAGGAGGTGCAAAATTGAATAGGATAACACAAAGGGCAAAAGCTTGGTTAAGGCTTTTGCGATTGGGGCTAAAACACGGGTAGGAATAGCAGGTACAGAGGCCTTTATAGTCTGTAGCTGAGAACGGAGTAGAGGGTAGCCAATACTCTTAGCGTTAGTGTGGGAATTTAGCCTACTCTTGAGGTAGCGTCGAGAGGATGCTGGTAGGATAGCCACGCCGAGAGCAAGCGCAACTGGTCTGAACTTAGATGAGGGGCTGATGTCATTCCCACGAACCTAACACCACCATGGCTTGATGTTGCTCTTGGTGTGCGTCCATGCCCTTTGAGGATGGGTGCAGTAAGTGGCTGCTATAGCGCTTACAAGCGGGGTTGGCACATCTTAATCACCCTTAAGGATGAATTGCTAACGCTCTGAGTTGAGAGTCAGCTCTTAGGTTCGTTGGTATGCTCTGCTGTCCCAGCCTTACCATAGAGTAGCCAGCGTAATCAGCGATCGTTCATTACTCCCAGCGGTGTTATTTGCGCGCAGGCTACCCTTGAGATAGCGCCGTATGGCACTGGTAAGTGTAAGCCCTCAGAGATGGCTCATACCACTGCCACCTAAGAGAAGAAGTTCTGTTTGCGGTGCGTGTGTATCGACATGATGGCACCAAAGGTAATGCCCAGAATCACCATCGACGTACCACCGTAACTGATCATTGGTAGCGGCACACCCACCACCGGCAAAATGCCACTGACCATGCCAATGTTAATAAAGATATAGAACGGAATCGTAAAGGTGTAGGTGCCTGCCAAAATGCGGTCAAAGTTGCTGCGCGTATGCAGCGTGATATACACACAGCGCGAGATGATAAAGGTGTAAATCAGCATCAAAATGATGAAGCCGATCAGTCCAGACTCCTCGGCCAGCACCGCAAAAATAAAGTCCGTATGCGGCTCCGGTAAGAAATCAAGCTGCGATTGTGATCCCTGTAACCAGCCCTTACCGTAGATACCACCCGAGCCAATGGCAATCTTCGATTGAATGATGTGGTAGCCTGCACCCAGCGGATCGCTCTCAGGGTTAATAAAGGTCAGTACGCGCTGCTTTTGGTAATCATGCAGCACGTAATTCCACATGATAGGCAGCGCAATGGCACCACCAGCGCACGCCGCAAGCAACCACCAAAAGCTCAAGCCCGCAAGGAAAATGGCAATAAAGCCCGATACCGCCACTAAGATGCCCGTACCCAGATCAGGCTGCAACACAATGAGCACCGTTGGCATCGCCAGCAGGATAAAGGCAATCACAATGTTGATATTGCGAGGTGGTATGGTCTCACGGGAGAAGAAGGCCGCAATAGTAAGCGGCATCGCCAGTTTTAAAAACTCCGAAGGCTGCAGGCGCATGATGCCCAAATCTAACCAGCGCTGCGCACCTTTGGAGATATCACCAAAGAGCTCAACCATGATCAGCAGAATTAGCGACACGATGTAAGCAATCGGCGCAAACTTCAGCATAAACTTGGGCGGCACTTGGGCCGTAATGATCATGGCCAAAAAGGCTAAGCTGGTGCGCATCACTTGGCGTTCAAGCATGTCGATGTGCTGCCCCGAGGCCGAGTAGAGCACAAACAGCGACATGCACAGGCACATGAGCAAGCCAATAATAAGCGGGATGTCCAAGTGCCAGCGGATGACAAGGGGCACCTTGGGCTCCATGTCAGGCATGTCCAATTTGCTTTTGTCTTTGGCGTGCTTGGAGGCTAATAACATCACAGCGTGCTACTCACTAAAAGTGACGATGTTGATATGGTTTGCAGGGCAGGGCTCCGCAGGTGGGGCGCTGTCAGGTGCTTGCGGCGCTCTTAAGGCGAGCTCTGGTGGTGTGGTCAGTGGCGTGGCGGAATGAGCCGTGATCACAGGTTAAGGCGTGACCTCAAGAAGACACCCGCAACAGTGTTGCACCTTAAGGTAGACCACCTATAAGGCAGACCTACCTCTAAGGTTAGGTGTTTGCCTGCAGGCGCTACTTAAGAGCAGTCGCTAAGAGCAGTCGCTAAGAGCAGTAGCTAAGAGCAGCTCTTGTCTGCGGCATGCTCTCAAGATAGGGGCTATGAGCTTGCAAGCTGGCATCCCCAATCAGCACGCAAGCACACCGAATCAGTAATGAATCGCTGGGCAGCAACAACCTCCTCTTATTGATAACGCCGATAAACATCAGGTTTTTGCGGCTGCACTGAGCAGCACTGAGCGCATGATCGGTGCTGGGATTCAAGATAAGTTGACAGGGCGGCTTGCAAGACAGAGATTAAGGACTTAGGAATGACTAACTTAACAGATGACGGACTTTAGGGTAATCATGGTGCACCGTCTTAAGATAGGCTTAGACTCACCTGCACTATTCATCTCGAGGTGGGGGACGTTGCCATCACTCATTCCTTAGAGCCACGCTCCTATCTCCACTGGTAAGGATGTTGTGGGCCGCAAGGACAAGGAGCTATACATCTTGAACAGGCGCCAGCAGTAGCAGCTCTGGTAGGCAGCATACCCTATTCCCAGCCAAATAAGGTCTAGCTGCCGCTTCCCCCCAAACGCACGCACACACACAGCCAACGACCGATACGCTTGCGCCCCTTTGAATTGGAGTGACCACCGCCCAAGCAGCCTCTTAGCGCGGTCTCCGTCCCCTTCCTGACCCCACAAGCTCTAAGTGTTAGCTTCGCCTGACAAGAAACGTAAACAAGGCAAAAAGCACGATGTCTGTGGCTATTGGCTGTCACCACAGATCTTGAGGTACAGTCAAGTGTACAAGTCAGACTGCACCTTAAAAGCATCCGCCTTAAACCCGATAATGAGGGCGCTGCACAGCCTCGCAAATCAGCTGTACAATTTCATCAAAAGAGCGGGAACCGCGCGACCTTACGCTCAGCAAAAGTACAGGCAACGGTGCATAAGCCCAGACAAACTTGCTGATATCAGCGATCAAACTCCATCTTGATGCCTGCACTACACGGAAGCGTAAGCTTTGCACCTCAGGCATCATCAGGGAAAACAGGCGGTTGCTGGAGCTTAAAAGCCAATTCCACGCATCGACGGGCGGCAGCGCGAGCAGCTTCTGTTTAAAGCGCTGCCATACCCCCACCTCTTGTGGCGGCACGCCCGCAGAGACCTCACTTAGCGCACGGTAAGCGACAAACTGTCCTGCAAAGTTGAGCCACACTAACAGCAAGTCACGGTTAGCGCCTTGCTCAATGTTGCGTACAATGGCGTCTAACCTGCCCTTCTCATTGCCCAAACCAAAGAGGTAGCGGAGAAACACGACCGAGCACAGCGCCTCTGTGGTCAAACGACTCTGCTGCGGTGGTAACACACGGTTGTTGTTGCTATCGACCATGCCGTAGGCATGCAGCAGGGCGTGATAGCGCCACGTGAGACCATGTAGTTGCGCGGCGGTGAGCAGCGGCAGATCCATTGGCCGTGTGTTGCAGACAAACTTGTAGTCTGCATAAGGGCCATACACCACCTCGCGGCCATTGACCTTGCCATAGAGGCCAGCCACGGTGCTCACATCCGACTTGAGCTCCAGCTCTTGTTTGTAGGCTGCATCATTGCCGTGACCAGCGCTATAGGCAGTAGGCCCCAGCTGGCGTGGCAAGCGCTCATCTGGGGTGGCCTTTGGATAGCGAAAGAAGATCTTGCCACCCTTTTTGCCACAGCAGGTATAGAGCTGGCTGGGAGCTAACAGCAAGTAATCTTGCAGCAGGCGCATGAAAAGCTGCATCAGCTCTGGGGAGTGGAAATCACAATCGAGGGCAATGGTGTCAGTATCTGCAAGGCGGAGGTTTAAGGAGTTGGCACGGCCAGAGAGCAGATTCTGCTGCGCCCACAGGTGCAATTGCTCGCGCTTTGGTGCCTTCCATGGATGCAGGTTAGGGATCTTGTTGAAGGAGCCGATCACGGCCCAGCCCAGATCGAACATGCCCACTTCGAGATTGCGCAAATACGCCATGAAGTTGGGCAGCGTAGGTGGCGCATATACGCCGGTTTTGGCGGTGGTTAACTTTACAGGAGCGGTCGCATCGAAGTAAGAATCTAAGAGGAGTTCGTCTAAAAAGAGCATTCCCACCTCCTCTGCTGTTGGGGATTGTGTTGGCCAAAGGCGCTGAGACTCGCGCTGTACCCTGAGAGTAGTGGTTGCTATGGTTTTCGTTACGCTACTTTCAAGATCATGGCGCTGTCAGGCGCTTGTGGGGGCTCTTCTGAGTTTGGTGGATGCCAAAAAAGCAGCATCGCTCTTGCGATCAATCATGGGAGTCCAAGTGATGGCGTTTGGCGTGAACAACCTTTGGCATAACCAACCACCAACCATGGAGTAGTGTTGGAGCTCTATCCACCACACTCAGAGTAGAGCCCGCCTTTGCGTGTACTCACAGCTAAAGCTGTAGGTTAGGGAGTGCAGGCAGCGGGCTGCACGCAACTTTAGAGATAGAAGTTGAAACGCGAGCCGGTGGAGCGCTCCACATAAATCGGAGAGTCCAGCTGCAAGTCCGACGAACCGAAACGGGCCTTGGTGATGATGAGGCGTAGTGGCACCTTGTGCTGGTGTACCACTGTATCGAAGATCTCCTCATCCGTAAGATCGTAGCTGGCAGGAGTGGCAGTGGAGTTGGAAGGCGAATGCTGCTGAAAACTTGGGGATGAATAAGAATATTCCCCAGAGTCAGAGACCTTGTACATCATGAGCACGGCGGCAGCTACATGAATGGCATACGAGCACTCAGCGATGTCTTTGGAAGTTGGGACGGCGGGCACATCCCTACCTGCCCTTTTACCCCAGCTTGCAGGGTTGGTCAGCTGAGCTAAGAGCAAGATGGCGCAATTGCAGTCCTGCGCTACTTTCTTAAGCACATCGACCATGTGCTTGAGTTTCGTGTAGCGCTGGGTGTCTGGTGGAACCAGATCGTTTTCGATATTCTGCAGATAGTCGATCACCACCAGATCAAGAGGTGCCTTAGCGCTTTCCTCGGTGATGAGGTTGACGAGCTTGGATAGAGTTAAGCCAACCTCGGTGCCGTAAATGCGCAGATCCTCCTTGAGGTTGCTCTGGCCATGCAGGTTAAGTGGCATGTCAGGGTCAGAAGAAGCATCATAGGAGAAATGCCGTTGGGTAAATTTGCGGAAGGCCTCTTCCATCTTTGGCAGCTCACCGTGCTTTTTGGCATAGCAGAGATTGCTCACTCCAATCTTGCTGTTGGTAGCAAGACCGAAGTAGCGCAAAGCGATGCTGCTGACGTCCATCTCCGTAGAGAAGAATAGCGCGCGTTGTTTGTACTTCTCGATGAGCTTAAAAGTGGCGTCAAGACCAAACCACGTCTTACCCGTGCCAGAGCTGCCACCAAAGATGGTGATGCCGCCACGGTGGTAACCAAAGATGGAGTCATCGATGATCTTGTAACCGCTAGGAACCCAAATCTGCATGCGCTTCTTTTCGTCAGTGATTGTGTCAGCGGTCTCGTGAGAGTTATCCGCCAGCCCTTGTACCCCCAGAGAAGTCTCCTTCTCAGCACCTTGGGAGGCAAGGATGAAGTCAAAACGAGCTTTACGGCAAAGGTCGTAGTCGCTGGTAGTTTGCAGCTTGGCGATTAACTCCTTGGCGGCAAGTATGGTGTGCAGACGCCCGCTCTTACAGTAGAGCTGATCCATGCACACATTGACATTGACGCGGCTAAAGGTGCTGTGATTGCACTGGCAAATCTGCTCGATGGCCGTGACCGAGACCTTATCAGGCTGGGTCATCTGCACCCAGCTAACGAAGTCCGAGTAATTAAAGGGTCTGTACGGACTCTCGCTTTCTTGGCGCGCTTGGCAGTAAGTTAAGAGAGCCTCGATGATAGGCTGGTGATCAGGGTGGAAGAAGCGAAAGCGGTTACTGTTAGTAGTAAGGAAGCTTAAGCGTGCCTTGTCATCCTCGCTGGCGCAAAGCCAGTAAGACAGCACTTCCTCGCCTAAAGTTAAAATCTCCGCTTGAGTTTGGCGCTCGAAGCTTGTGAGGTTGAGCTCCGAGGTAAGGCGTGTCAGCAGCTCCAGCTGAGCATTGTCTGCTGATGCCACTTGCAGCCACGGCAGGAACTTATCAGGAATCTGGTAGCCACCCTTTTGCGCTAGAAGCAGTACCTCGTCGAGCTGATAAGCTGAAGGATTTTTTCTGTGGAAAAAGAGCAGCTCAGAAAAAAACTGATTGTTAAGCCAGTTTCTGAGCAGATCGTGAACCGCAGGATCTTGGTCGTAGGCTGTGCCGAGGCACAGGCAAACCTTAGCGCGATTTTCTTGATCATCGGTAGGGATGTATTGCAGGATTTCACCTAACTCCTGCAGCGACGGCTTGATTAAAGCAGGTCGAGTGGAGTTGGCATCGGTCGCCTCAGTAGAAACTGGCGGGCCAAAGTAGAGGTCGTTGTAAACGACATCATCACCACCATCACCATTGTAGGTGAAAGGCTTAAGGATCACCTTTCCTTGAGGGTTAGCGGTGGCGGTGGTATTGCTCTGAGCTGCCCCCACACCGTTTGGTATGGCAAAGCCAGTGTTTGCTTGTGCCGCTGGCGCCACATTTTGGTTGTTGACGTAAGTGACGCCATTAGCAGTACCATTAGAAGAGTCTGGCACAGCTGGATTACACGCATTGTGAGCAGAAACGCCGTTTGGTGCAGCAAAGCCAGTGTAGCCAGCTTGAGCGCGAGGCACTGCTTGATTACCAGCATTGTGGGCATTACCGCCATTTGGCGCAGCAAAGCCAGTGTAGCCAGCAGGAGCGCCAGGCGCTGCTTGATTACCAGCATTGTGGGCAGACACGCCGTTTGGTGCAACAAAGCCGGTGTAGCCAGCTGGAGCGCAAGGTGCTGCTTGATTACCAGCATTGTGAGCAGACACGCCATTTGGCGTAGCAAAACCAGTGTAGCCAGCTGGAGCACGAGGCGCAGCTTGATTGCCTACATTGCCGCCCATAGTGCCACGGTTAGGGCCAGAGGCAGCACTATTGTTGGTAACGCCGCCGTTACCGTGATTCAGGTTAGACATGAGCGCAGCCTCCTAATTTGGTTAAGAATGGGTAGTGCGAGCCAAAGGCTGACACAAATTGGCCCCAATGCTCCTGCATTTGCTCGTCATAGGCCAGAGTTACCAGCAAAGACGCAGCAACGTTGCTGTTCTCCTCGTCATTGCACAGCTCCAGACCGGAAGCAGCACGCACGCAAGCAATCTTGCGCCACAGCAACATAGGGTAGGTCAGACGAAACACACAGCGCTGATAGTCCACATGCATCAGCCGCATGAAGTCAGCTGGGTAGACAAAGCGCATGAACTCAGGGCCACAGCCGTAATAGTTGAAGTACGACACCCACTGCTGCTTCTGGGCATAATCAAGGAACTCTTGCGTGAAGATCTGCAGCATGCTTTGGTATGCAGACTTGTCAGCAAAGCTTTTAACCAGCTGGCGTCTCACACAGGCAGTCAGAAAGGGCAGCGGCGACTTATTTGGGAACAGATGCATGTTGCGGCTAATAGAACGCCAGAGGCTATCCGAGCACCATGGCAGCAGCTCATTGTCGGCATTGTAATAAGGGCCGTAAGTGACACCGCACGACACCGCAAGCATTTGCAGCAGCATACCCCGCTGATGCGTAGCAAAGAACTTTTTGAGCTCAGACACATTGCAGCAAGGGGCTTCTTCAGGGCAGGAAAACATGTCCTCACTGTAGTAGCACAGCTCACTTAACAGCGAGAAGCGGAAGAACTGCTCAAAGCCCGTCTGGAGGTGAGCCCAGCTGTAGTGATTGAGCTCAGCAGAGGCGTGGTCTGCACTTAAGAACTCGGCCATAGGCGCAAAATCAAAGAACAGATGTGGCTCGCTCTCATCCCAAAACACGACAGGCCCTAAACGCAGCTGATTGACCCGCTCAGTAAAGTTAAAACGGTAGAGGTCGCAGTGAATAGGCATCTTTGCTGCGTTAGGTGCTGTAAACACCCGCAGTGGCCATTGATTGTGCTGCACCATACGCGGATCAGTAGCAGGCAGTTGGGCTAACTCTAAGGCACTTAAAGGTTGGTGCGCTGCAGGGCTTGGCTCATGTTGGTTGGCTGCGAGGCGTAACAAGATCTCAGTAAAGCCGAGCTCTGTGTCTTCGTCCAGCATTTGCGCCATGAGGTCATCGTCAACGGCACTGTCACTGCTGACCGTTGGAGCAGCGGTAGCAGTGGAGTCGTTACCACTCTCGTTAGTGGTTGCGTTTACTGTCGCCAGTATCTCGTCCATTGGCGCCTCGATGTAAGGCGCATCGGCGTTGACCACTACGGTGCCCTGGCTGTTCTCTGGCAGGTCGTCCTCTGACTCATCCAAAGACAGCTCCTCAGATGCCTGAGGCAAGTTGCCAGCCCGCATCAACGCGTCTTTAGGCTGAGGCCTCTCATCCGTATCAGCCGCATTAGCAGCGTCAGCTGTTGGTGGAGTTGTCTCTGCTGCAAGCGCAGAAACTGGCTCTGGGGCAGGTAAGCCTATCCCATTAGGAACGTCGCCCAAGGTCGCCTCGAGGTTCACACAGTCACTGCGCTTTAGGCCATACTCGGCCAGCTCCTCATCAGATACCCCCTCGGAGAACTGCTTGAGGAAGATGCGATGTTGCACAAAGCCAGCAGGGCTGAAGTCCTTGTCTTTTCTCATGCGAGCAAGGCAAGCCCGAGCGAAGGGAGACATCGTCTCGCTTGGGAGCACTTCCTGCGAGGCGGTGCTTGCCGACTCAGGAGAAACAGAGACGGCGCTTGCTGGAACAGGGGCAGGATCAGGAGTGACTGGGGCAGCAACAACCGCAGCGATTGGCTGTACCGGAGTGCTTACAGGCACAGAGGCATGTACAGTTACCGTGCTTGGAGTAGTGATAGGCTCAGCTACGGACTCTGCTTCAGCCGCACCTGGGACAGACGTAGCGTCATTGCTAGGAGTGAATGCGGCGCACTCCGTCTCAATAGAGGCAGCGGCGTCACTTGATGGAACAGGGATCGGCTCAGGAGTTACCGTGGTAGTAACAGCCGCAACGCTTGGCTGCACTGGGTTGCTGTCAGTAGCAGCGCTTAGCGCAGCTACCACAGCATCTTGAGTAGCTACCGGTGCAGTCTCAAGAGAGTCAGCGACGTCGATTGATGGAACAGGGACAGTATCAGGAGTGACTGGGGCAGTAACAGCCGCAGCGCTTGGAGTATTGACAAACTCAGCTACGGACTCTGCTTCAGCCGCAACAGGCACAGGCGTAGTGGCCACTGGAGCTGTTGCTGCCACCTCAGGAAACGAGCCTACTTCTGGCGCCACCACTTTGCTGGACTTCGCAGGCTTAGCCTTAGACTTAAAGTCAATAGGCTCATAATCGATGTCCATGAAGTCGGTGTTATTGCCAAACTCCACTACTTGCTCGGTGTTGAAACGCACAATACGGGTGTTAGGGCCGACCTTAGTGTGCTTAATCCGGACGGTAATAAGCCCCAAGTACTCAAGTTCCCTAACGGCACGTTGGGCGGTGCTGCGGCAAACATCAAAGAGATCGCAGATTGTTTTGTTAGGGAGATAGCACAGCTGCTGGCCAGCACGGGTAAGCCCCTTGATGCAACGCAGGACATCGAGAGCGGTGCCAGATAGGTTAAAAAAGCGCACCAAGCTCAGTTGTGTATCGTCGAGAGGGGCTAAGTCATCAGAGGAGGCAGAGTCGCTCACAGTGAGCGCATCTGGGTCGTAAGAAAGGGATGAGATTGCGGCTTCCATAGTAATTTGCTACCATTGCCGTCGACATCTTTCGATGTCTTGTTGTTGAACCACCTGTAAAGGTGGAATTGTAGAAAAGGACGTTTTCCAATATGTGCGTCCTTTTCTTTTGCTTGCGACAGCCCAACATTAAAGTTGCTCCACCGCCAGTGTCTATAGCTTACCGCAAAAAGTAACGATGTGCACAACTTTTTTGCACAGCATCTGCAAAAGCCACAAAAAGCCTTGATTTATCAGGTTTTGCCTTGAGCAGCCCTTCCCCATCCGGCACTTATCTCGTCACCTCTATAGCGTAAAGTACGCAACCTGTACGCCCCTCCTGACTCCACCACACGAGCCCTCTATACTCCTTTTCCCACGCAGCCACCAGCACTCATCTATATTCACTCTTGCCTTGCCATTGTCGTAGCACCGCGCCCATGCGCTTACGCCTCTACCTTTATGGAGACCACTTACCCAAAAGTACGACCTCCTTAACCTGCTAAGCCCTGATTGGCTTAAAAGCAGGCTTTAGCTTGCAGTTAAGACCAGTGACACGTGCCGCGCACCGAGCGTGCGTTAACGCCCCTGCTAACCGCTTAAGGCCCTGTTCTGTTTGGCCTTTGGTAGCAGCCATGGTGTAATCCATGGTGTACACCATGGTGTACCCATGGTGTAATCCATGGTGTAGTCATGGTGTAATCCATGGTGTAGTCATGGTGTAACCCATGGTGTAGTCATGGTGTAACCCATGGTGTAGTCATGGTGTAATCCATGGTGTATTCATGGTGTAATCCATGGTGTATTCATGGTGTACCCATGGCCCAGTCATGGCCCGATTACACCCATGTGGGCCGCTTATATATCAGCTTTTACCCCGCCCTTAATAATATAAAGAAGAAAAACAAAAGAAAGAATACAAACACAAACACAAACAAAAGTGCCCGCCCGTGTCCTCCCGCCACGGGCTTTAGGTGGTTGGCCGCCCTGCGGCCTCCTTCATGCGAGGCTCCCGCCTCGCGGTGTTTACGGCGTGGCGCAAGCGCCCCGCCTTGTTACGCGTCAGTGCTGCTACGCAGCCCTGCCGCTTTTTGACTCTTTCTTTTTTTTTTTTCTTTTTCTTCATTCTGGCGGCTACCGCCTACCACAATGAAGGTGATTCCCCCGCCCCGTGCTCAGCAATATGTATGGCTGCGCTGTCACGCTCCGCTATCCCTGCTCCCCTCACGCTTAGTGCGCTCCCGTGGTTTTAGTGTTACCAGCAGGCGGAGCCCCATTCGCTGCCCACCACTGAGTTTGCTGCTGCACTCAAAGTGCTGCCCTACCTTAAGGGTAACGGCAGCTTTGCTGCTAACAGCAGATGATCATGCCCGCATTGCTCTGCTGTACCACACCACGCTCTGTCCTCACAGCACAGGCCTCGCCATGAACTACTCCCTGCCACGCATCAAGATGCACGAGCAGCCACCGCTGCTCTGACATCTGGCAGTTGGCACGCCTTTATTTTTCCTGATAAATAAGCTGTTTCTGCTTGACGATGCTAACCAATAGCCACCACTCTGCATCTTAAGTATGGAGGCATGCTCTGCTTTAAGGCTATCGCCTTACTCTTGAGTGTTAGTCGTAAGTAGATCCACTCTGAGGTAAAGGCCGTATCTTAGCGGTTTTTGAAAAATCAGCCTTAACTCCCCGACGTCAGTTTCCCTGTCACCACTTGGGACGGTTGTTACTGCAACAGACAGTATTACCCTCTTGCCTTCCAGCTGCCTGTCTGTCGTCCTACTTTCTGCTTTCCTTCCTCATTGCTTGCCAGCGTGCAAGCTCATCACCTCTAAGACACGTGCTACCCACATCAGAGGCCATCGCTCTAAAGATCCATTTTGGCGCTCACTAACGCACTCTCTCCCGCCCCCAGCAGCTTCCTTGCCAGTGCCTTCTTACCTATCTTTACCTTTACGCCTTGCTGTTGCGCACCTTTTCCCTTATTTAAGCCATTTCTGAGGTGTTGTTGAGAGGTAGTTGCTTTTTTCTTAAATGTGTTGCAGAGCAAATATAACAAAGTAGCTGTGTCTTGCGTGTCTTTCGTCTTTTTTTGTAACTGTAGCTGCGCCGCATATTTATGGGACGGAAGAGAGGTGTGTGCAGTCACGTCACTTTTGCGGGGGGTTTAGCAAAGGGGTCGGGGTTATGGTGGAAATGACGGCGCACGTAGCCCCCGCTTCCTGCGCTTGCACG
>JAHLFE010000130.1 GCA_018884035.1 Candidatus Anaerobiospirillum pullicola | reverse complement strand
TACCTCAAGGATGGTCACACCAAACGCCATAACACCTAGCAAAAGCTTAATTGCATTGGTACTACTGCGCTTTGGTATCCACCAACTATGAAGCGAGCCAAAAACTGGTAGTTATTAGTTAATAGGTTCCTTACGGCTCAGAATAAGCTGCACATACACATCTTTGCCACGCTTGCAAAAGGCAAAGTGACCAGCCCCTAAGTCAGGGACGGGATAGATTGCATCTATGTACATATTAGCTTCTCTAACAGGACATACAGACAGACAGACAGACAGACAGACATTCAATCCCGCACATATGGCATAACAGCGACTGTGTAAGGGTAAGTACCAGCGACTACTGCTATTCTACGGGGTTTTTGCCCAACCAATCAATGTGGTGCGTGGCGGTCACATGTTTACCCCCAGCAGCGCTTACGCTTTCTCCTCTAAGGTAGGCAGCAACAATGTACGCTTGTCTTGTACGGCTACTCTGCTTTATCTCCAGATGGTGCACGCCCCACGAATCCCCAAGAGCACAAGACAAAGGGCAGCCTCTGCTGCCCTCTTTATGTGTGCGCCGTGCCGCATGGTACGAAGCGCTTCGTTTGTGCCGCGCGGTCTTTAGACGCTGTCAGCGTTTAAGTCACCGCTTTGCACGAGGCGCGACATTAAGTGCGAGTGCACGAGCTTGTCCATGTTCTTCTCCGAAGTCAGCTCGCTGACACCACCCACGATGTCCATACGCAGGATCTTAATGGAGTGCGCTGCACTCATGCTCTCTAAGCCCGCCTCATTGGAGAAGCGCCGTGGCGTGCCATCCTCCTCTGAGGAGTCCAGCACCGCATGCCAGAAACGGTTGTGGAAGATGCTCGGCATCCTAAACATTAAATCACGGTCTTCGTTGTTGACCATGACACACCAGCGCTCGCCCTTAAAGTTGCGATCACCAATGTACAACAGGAAGTGGTTGTACTGGCCACTATTCCAGTCACTGTCCTGCATCAGCGTACCGTCGCACTTACGCCATTTGGCAATGTAGTCATCCTCAAACTTGTAGAAGTAGTCATCAAAGAGGTTGATCTCACGCAGCACGCGGCTCGACTGCAAGAGCGCAATGAGCTTGCTAATAAACTCCATAAAGTAGCGCTGCTCTTGCGAGATGTTCCAGTGGTAGTAGCTCAGGTCATTGTCTTGGCAGTAGGCGTTGTTATTGCCCAGCTGTGTGCGCGAGAGCTCATCACCACCTAAGATGTGCGGAATGCCTTGGGCAATCACCATCGTGGTCATCATATTGCGCTTGAGCTGCAGACGCTTCTTGGCAATATCGTAATCCTTAGTCTGCCCCTCAACACCGCAATTGCAGGAGAAGTTCTCCGTGGTGCCATCGTTGTTATTGTCGAGGTTGAGCTCATTGTGTTTGCCGCTGTAGGAGACCAGATCCTCAAGCGTAAAGCCATCGTGGTAGGTAACGTAGTTAATCGAGGCGTTAATCGAGCGCTTGCCTTTGTGGAAGACATCACGAGAACCTAAGAGGCGGGTTGCCAGCTCACCTAACATGCCAGGATCACCACGCCAGAAACGGCGCACGCAGTCACGGAACTTATCGTTTTGCTCAGACCAGCCACGTGGGAATTTACCGAGCTGATAGCCATTAACACCGATGTCCCATGGCTCGGCAATCATCAGCGCCTTAGAAGTCAGTTCGTTAGCAAAGCACGCCTTGACAAAGCCACTGTTAGGGTCAAAGGCATAGAACTGTTGTGGGCCATGGCTCTCACGGCAGACCGTAACGCCAAGGTCAAAGCGGAAGCCATCGACCATCATCTCGCCTAACCAGTACTTAAGGCTATCCATGACAAGACGCAGCGAGATCAACTTGTCGGCATTAAAGGAGTTACCGCAGCCAGTGGCGTTAATGTAGCGGTTATAGTCAGGGCTGCCATCAGCATGGCGCTCAAAGGCGTAATAGGAGCGTGCATCTAAGCCCTTATAGCAGAGCACCGGCCCCTCAATACCGGCCTCAGCTGTATGGTTATAGACCACATCCAAAATCACAGCAATGCCGTTTTGATGGAAGGTCTTCACCATGGTCTTAAATTCGTTGACGGCATTGGCAGGGTCGACAGCGTAATCAGGATTAGGGGCCATAAAGCACACGGGGTTATAACCCCAGTAATTACGCAGGCCCTTACGCACGAGGAAAGGCTCGGACATCGAGGCTGCCACTGGCATTAACTGCACGGTGGTAATGCCCAAATACTTTAAGTGCGCGATGACGCTCGGATGGCACATGCCTAAGTAGGTACCACGCTGCTCTGGTGGCACCTCTTCTTTGAGCTTAGTCATGCCCTTGACGTGAGCCTCGTAGAGGATCACATCAGCGCGGTCACGAAAGACACGCGGCACGCCTTCCCAGTTAAAGTCGCTTGGCCCTTGGATGATAGCCTTAGGGATAAAGGCTTCACTGTGCTCGTTGTACAGCTCGTCGTTATAGACAAAAGGTCGATTTAAGGCCTTGGCATAAGGGTCGACGAGAAAGTGCCCCTCTTTAAAAAACAGACCGCGACTAGGGTCGTACTCACCCTTAGCTTCTAAGGCGTAGCAATCACCGGCCCGCAAGCCCTTAATAAAGCCATACCAGATGCCACCCTTTTTCTTGTTCAGGGAAAACTGGCCCAGTTTGATTTCCTTAACGGTGTACAAATGCACGACAATCTCTTGGGCATTTGGCGCCCAGATACTAAAAAACACACCGTCAGGAAACACCGTTGCGCCTAAGCCGACCATGCGCGGGCGATCTTCGGAAATAAGTTCTAGCATCGACACCATCCTTATCCGACTTTTGTGCCGTTTACCCCAGACTTCAGGAGCAGACCAAGATTGAGCCATGCTCACAGCGCCAACGCAAGCGGTAATTGCGATTGTGTCCTTATGGGTACAGATGTGTAAAACACATCACTGCTGAGATTGCCTCTCAGAGCGCAGCCAGTCGGTGCGGGTTCCCTAAAAAAATAGCCTCCGCTAAAGCAGAAGCGCGGAAATCAAGCTGCGGCAGCTGCTACCTCAAAAGAAGTATCACGCAGCATATTTTGCTTGCTTGATTGATGTTGGTTAGTTGGTAGTTGAGAGTTGACAGCAGGCTCCCGCGCGCTGAGAGTGCTGCGTAAAGCCTTAAGCACCAACACCATGAGGAAAAACAAGTTGCTGTGATTTTATGACCACCTTAGCCACACAAGACCCGTGCAGAGCAAAGCAGAGCAGCGCTGTATACAGGCTCCACACAAGATGTCGTCACTGCCACATCCAGCACCTGATACAGAAGCATTACATGAGCCGTGATGACCGCAAAAATGTGATATTTTAGCGCTATTGATACTCTGACACCGTCAGCGACAACATCAAAAGCATGTGCAAAACAAAAGCGGTATACCAATGCGCTGCATCCGGCATTGTCCGCTTACGCACTGAGGCTTACGCTCGTGCCTCAAGCAAAGATCAGAGCTTGCGGCAATTTACGAGAAATTATCGCTACCAACAAAAAAGGCCTGCCCTCCCCTCTTGAGATGACAAGCCTTTTTCTCGCTATTGGACTCAGGACAGGCCTATACACTGCCCTGAGTTACTAACAGCTCTTAGTCACCAATGCGCTTGACGAAAATGGTGGCCAGAGGTGGCAGGTCTAACACTAAACTGTGATATTGACCTTGCCACGAGATGTTGGAAGCCTGTAACTTCTCAGGGCCAGTGGAGTAGCCCGAACCCCAGTACTTCTTATCATCGGTGTTTAACACCACTTGATAAGTGCCTGGGCATGGCACTCCTAAGCGGTAAGCCACATATGGCACTGGGGTAAAGTTCGAGACCATGATCACCTGATCCTTTGGCGTACCGTCGCTGCCTGGATCACGGTTTGGAATGGTACGCAGCATGGCAAAGACCGAGTGCTCCGCATCGGAGACGTCGAGCCAGCGGAAGGCCTCTGGATCGTAGTCGTTGGCGTACAGGGCAGGGGTATTGCGATAGAAGTTATTGAGATCCTTGACTAAGGTCTGCATGCCCTTGTGCTTGTCGAACTGGAGCAACCACCACTCCACAGCAGCATCGTGATTCCACTCATCACCCTGAGCGATCTCCGTGCCCATGAAGTTCAGCACCTTGCCTGGGTGACCATATTGGTAACCTAAGAAGGCACGTAAGTTAGCGGCTTGTTGCCACTCGTCACCTGGCATCTTGTACAGCATCGAGTGCTTGCCGTGGGTGACCTCATCATGGGAGATAGAGAGGATGAAGTTCTCGTTGTAAGCGTAAATCATCGAGAACGACATCTCACCGTGGTGATACTTACGGAAGTAAGGATCCTGCTTCATGTACTCGAGGCTGTCGTGCATCCAGCCCATGTTCCACTTGAAGCCGAAGCCTAAGCCTCCGGTATAAGTAGGACGCGACACGCCGGTAAAGGCAGTCGATTCCTCGGCGATGGTCATCGCACCAGGGAACTTACGATAGACAGTCTCATTGAACCACTTGAGGAAGGAGACCGCCTCATAGTTGATGTTGCCGCCATTGACGTTTGGAATCCACTCACCATCCTTACGGGAGTAATCCCAGTACAGCATCGAAGCCACGGCGTCCACACGCAGACCGTCGACGTGGTAGTAATCGAGCCAAATTAAGGCCGAGGCCACGAGGAAGTTACGCACGGTGTCACGACCGAAATCGTAAATGAGGGAATTCCAGTCTGGGTGCCAGCCACGACGTGGGTCTTCGTACTCATAAACTGGAGTACCGTCAAAGCGAGCCAAGCCGTGGGCGTCAGTTGGGAAGTGGGCAGGAACCCAGTCTAAGATCACGCCGATGTTGTTTTGGTGGCAGGAATCGACGAAGAACTTAAAGTCATCGATGCCGCCAAAGCGCGAGGTTGGGGCAAACAAGCCGGTTGGTTGGTAACCCCAAGAGCCGGAGAATGGATACTCCATTACTGGCAGCAGCTCAATGTGGGTGTAGCCCATTTCCTTGCAGTAGTCGACCAGCTCTTTGGCCATCTCACGATAGTTTAAGCTCGAGCCATCTTGGTGACGCTTCCACGAGGCTAAGTGCACCTCGTAGATGCTCATTGGCTGCACCAGCTTGTCGTTTTGCTGAGACTTACGCCATTCGTCATCATGCCACTGATAGGAATTCTGATCGGAAATGATCGAAGCAAAGGATGGGTATTGCTCGTGGTAGAAGCCAACTGGGTCAGCCTTGTGAGGCAGACGGTTACCATTGACGTCCTTGATTTCAAACTTATAGCGCTGGCCAGCACCTAAGCCTGGAACAAAGAGCACCCAGTGACCTAAGAGCGAGCGAGCCATTGGGTGGCGACGGCCGTCCCAAAAGTTGAAATCACCAATGACGCTGACGCAAGTTGCCGAAGGAGCATAGACCGCGAACTTAGTACCCTTGACCTTAACACCGTCGATATCGATTTCGACGAGTTGTGCACCTAAGGTCTTATAGAGGTTCTCTGGGGTCTCATACATGGTATTAAGACCGTAGAAAGCCTCATCACGGAACTGATAAGGATCGACCACTTCCACCTTAGAGTCGGCGTACTGCACCTCAAAGAGGTAATGGAATGGCTCGGTAACGTTTTCTAATACTTGCTCAAAGAGGCCATCAGGATTGATGAGATTAAGCACACAAATCTCTTTCTTCCCTTTGAGAGTTAAGGCGCGACATTCTTTAGCGCCTGGCAACCAAGCACGCAGAATGAAGCCCTTGCCATTTGGGTTAGGTTGCAAGCCTAACACCTCAAAAGGCTTAATTAAGCGGGCGCTGTTAAGTTCATCAATAAGCATTACATAGCTCCTTCGTGATTGCTATCCTCAAGAGTCTGGGAGGCAAGCGCTCACTTGCCCGCACCTTAGCCTACATACGGCAATCTCTTACGGAGGTGTGTGTGTGTGTGACCGAGGGTAAGAGCGTATATATGGTGCCTCTCCACCTCAGCACCACGGTAAAGGCTGAGGACAGAGCTCTTTGAGCCAATAGACAGCAGCGGCCTCACCTCAAGAGGTACGAGAATGGGGGCGCTACTGCTTGCAAAACCAGAAAGTGTCCTAAGCCGGCACGGGCACAGGTAAAGCCCTGACGTAGCAGCTTAGAGTAATCCCGAGCTTAGTGGGCCTATACAAAAGGCAGCGACTTTGGTAAGCGCGCTGATCTTTTTGTACAAAGTGATGAGCAACTAATGCAGAGGAGCCAATCATGGGAGTTATTGCCCATCGCGGCCAGCTCTGAGGAACGAGCGTAACTCATTTCTCAAGTACTATCACTCCCGTATAGTCTATAACACGGTAGTACAAAAGAGCTATGGAATAAGCCACGTAACGTGGGCGCAGTCGCAAAATTAGCAAAAATCAGCCGCAAGGGCGGCGCTTTAGGTGTAAGGCGCTGGCTCAGTATAGTGCCAAGCGAGAGGAAATCTCGGCTGTTTTTATAAAGCCCATAAGTAAGGCGTATCTTGGTCACCTACTAAAACGTAGTATGGGCCAATGCAAGTGGCCTCTGCCGCAAAACTGAGGTAAAGATCCTTACTTTGCGCTCAGGTTTTACCGCGAGATAGTCTCGATGCCTGCTCATAAACCATGTGTTTATCAGCCAGACCAAAATTATCCCAGTCCTCTCATGGTAGGTATTGCAACAGTGGGCGCTACTCAGAGTTTGGTGGATATGCCCCCCAAACTTCTCCAAGGTTGGTCACACCAAAAGCCATCACATTGGTTCCCCTGCTTGATCACAGGGGTCTGCTGATTTTGGTTATCCCCCAAACTCTGAGTAGAGCCTAACAGTGCCGAGCTTTTTACGGAAGAAGAGGTGTCAGGAAGAGCGTTAGGGCAAGACGGTGAGGAGCCAAAAACAACAGCACAATTTGCGTGGCAAGAGTTGCGGGATACGGTGTTAGAGGTGGTGGTGGCAGCACAAAGTGCCATGCACAGGTAGAAAGTCTGAGCAAACAACAGGCGGGCAAGCCCTAACCACAAGGACGATCTGAGGCGAGCTACTTTTAGCTGAGGCAGAAGCAGGAAACGAGCAAGAAAAGCAATGACAGCTTTTGGCTGGCGCCGCTTAAAGCAACGCAAAAAGCAAAGAGCAGAGAGCAAATAGCAAAGAGCTGCGTGCTGACAAGACGCGGCTTGGCCAAGAATCAGGGACAGGAAAGGATCGGTGATGACAGGACATGGTCTTGGGACAGGCGCAAGCTCAAGCAGACTTGAGACTACTTCGTTACAGGAGGTGGTACCGCTTAAGCGGCACCACCTCCTGTGTTTTACGCTGTAGCCTCAAGAGCCTCAGCCAGCCCCCGCCCCTGAGGTTTGCACCTTACTAAAAGCGCCTTCTTCACAGAGGTAATTGCCTGTATGAGACGAGCTCCTTAGAGATCAAGACCTCTGCTCTGCTTGTACTTTGCATCTCGCAAAGAAGCTTCCTCACGGCCAACCGTCATAGTAGCGGTCAGCTCACGCACAAAGATATCCTTATCGATATCCTCAAAGTTCTCCGTGAGCTTACGGCGCCAGTTTGGATACTCTCTAAAGGTACCAGGCACATTGACTGGCTTTAAGACGCCAATCCAGTCCTCGATCTGCGACGAGAACAGCGCACAAGAGCCACGGCACATGTGACGCTCTAAGCCCTTAACTAAGTCGTGCGTCATCTCAGGGATGTCAGCAGCGCGGCGTGGCACCTCATCACCTACCGAGCCTAAGCCATGCAGGCTATCTAAGATGCGCTGCTTCGCATCATCACGCTGCACGCGCAGAGCCTGAGCCGTTTCCTCGCTGTAAATACCCAGAGACTGCCCCAGCTCTAAGTCGTAATTTGACCACCAGCCCACTAACGTGGCCATATCATGCGTGGTCAGAGCTGACAGCGATTGTGGCTCATAGTCCTGAGGCGCAATAAAGCCACCGTCATAAGCACGCTCACCAAAGAAGAGTTTATAGGAGTAAGCGCCCACCTCCTTTAAGGCCACACGCAGCTCCATTGGGATGGTGCCTAAATCCTCGGCAATGATGAGGCACTTATGGCGCTGTGACTCCAAGGCCAAGATGCCTAACCAGTCGTGGATATTGTTGTAGACGTAAGCGCCCTCAGTTGGCTTATGCTGCACAGGTACCCACCAGAAGCGGTAGAGACCAGCAGCATGGTCAATACGCAGAGCACCACAGGCACGCATGTTGGCACGGTACAGGTCGATAATCGCCTTGTACTGGCTACGACGCAGCGCATGAGGCTCCATTGGAGCTAAGCCCCAAGACTGACCCAATGGCCCTAAAGTATCAGGTGGCGCACCGACCTCGGCCGCACCACGATAGACGTGATCGGTATCTGCCCAGACGTCGCAGCTACCTTCGCTCACACCTACAGCTAAGTCACGATAGGTACCTAAGATCATGCCCTCAGATTGCGCAGCGGCAAAGGCCTCGTCAAGCTGCTCATGAGCAAGGAACTGTAAGTAGCAGTAGAAGTAGACCTGCTCCTTATTCCTCTCGCGCCATTGCTCCACAAATGGGCTATTGCAATCCTGATACTCTTTAGGGAACTTCTGCCAGCCCCAAGCATTGATGCCCTTAGCGTAGAGCTCGTACTGTAAGGCATCGTAGGTAGCCATATTAAGGAGTGCTGGGCCGCCTTGGGCGATGAATTCAAGGAACTGCTTGGAGCGATTGGAACGCTTGTCGAGCATGCGTTTCATATCAAAGATCATGTGTAAGACCTTAAGCTTGAGGTCTAACACCGCCTTGTAATCGACATACTCACGATCACGTAAGGCTTGCAGCTTCTTGGCAAAGGCAGGGGATTGCACCAGCTCACGGGCCTTTGGCGAGTTTAAGAACTCAGGCACGTTGTTGACGCTGATGTAAATGATATTAAGCCAGCGACGAGATGATGGCGAGTATGGGCTCACCATATCAGGATCAGGGTTAGCAGGATAGCCAGCGTGTAATGGGTTTAAGCCCACAAACTCGCCGCCACGATCGTGCACGATCTTTAAGACTTGCTTTAAGTCATTGAAATCACCCACGCCCCAGTTATTGCGGGAACGTAAGGTGTAAAGCTGTACCGAAGCACCCCAGAGCTTCTTGCCCTGCTGCATAGGCGCAGGCACGTAGCACTTTAATGGGGTCAGAATCAGCAGCTGATCAATGGACTCATGCTTGACCACACCATCGGTAATGGTGAGCTTGAAGTGGTGATAGCCCAGTGGTAACAGGCCACCGTCACAGCAAGAAACGCCCTGCTCTGAGGCTAAGGAAGAACCGGCTGGAGTTAAAGAAACAGCTTTGCTCACCGCACTACCGGCAACGTTACTGTTTTTAGCAGCACTCTTGGCAGCTGGTAAGGTGCAAGTAGCAAAGAGCAGCTCGTTTGGCAGGATGAAACGGCGGGTATCGTAAACACGATCTTGCACCGTCTCAAAGGAGGCGATTTCGATATCGGAGAGGAGATCGTGGCCTTGGTAAATGGTGCCGTCTTCTAAGGTTAAAGTCCAATCTACGACAGCACTTTCAGAGAGACGCTCTGGAGTGCGAATCATAATAAAAGGACGCTCCCCCTCACGAATCACGGTCACAGGATCGATGAGATCGCGGTATGGCTGTAATTCTTCTTTCAGGGCGCGCTCTTGTAAGGCATCTTCGTCAGAGAGGTCGTAGCCCATGGCTTCTAAGGTCGCGCGCCGGGCTTCAGGTGTGATTACGGTGTACTTGCCGTCGGCGTCGATAAAGTCGCGCGCGAGTCCCATACGGTCGGCAAATTTATCAATATCAAACATACAAACAAACCACTAAACAAGAACACCGTGGCAGGTAGCACCTGGTTCCAGTGTTTCTTCTGCGACTGGTGCAAAGGATCACCGCTTTAAAGAAAGCAGCGGTCTTTGTCCTCGGCGGCCAAGAGCACACCCAAAACACACCAACACAAGGCTGGTTTGGCTTACAGCGCAGAAAGGCATTAAGTGACGGAGTGCAGCGGCGGGGCGATAAACATCGCATTTCTTACCACAGCACGGCGCCTCATTATACCCGCAAACGCGTAACACTTGTGGCGTGCACTTAGGCGGAAGGGAGAAGAGCGACAGGATCAGGCAGGCGCGCCCAGAGCAGAAAAGTAAGAGCACAGAACAAAGACTAAGCTACTACACCACTGACAATACCGACTACGTCCTACTGTCTATTACTTACAAACAGCAGCCATGTGTGAGCGGCCTTTCACCTGAAAGCAGGGCACTATCAAGGAAAGCGCCGCAACAAGGCTCCCTTAAGCGGCTGTGCACTATTACTGTGACCTTTGCGCTCTTAAGGGCAGGAGCTCCTGTGGAGTTTCTTTGAGCTTGCAAGCAAGCACACCGTATAAGGATGAAGCTCTGGAGGTAGAGTTATGGCCACTCTAAGCATTAACGCTGATAAACATCGGCTTGTTGCTAATGGTGTGGTCGGCACTGTACTGCATGCTCTACGCACTGGGTTGGGATTCAAGATAGTAAGGCTGTTTCCCGCTCTCGGCGCCGCTTGCTCTTTCCCTATCTCAATTCTGCCTCTACCTTGATATGGACAGGATGTCGCGCTTAACTTGGTTTTGACACAAAATGAGCTACCCTGCGCGCTGTTAGCAATTTTTGTGAGGCAAAGGCACTGGCAGTGCTGACAGCTATGGGGCGTACTGCCTATAAATGGGCTGATGCTGCTCTTTGCTGCTCTTTATGGGTGCTACGCTCTTGACTGCTGGTATCACTACTTAGCTTGCTGCCACCACGGCCAGTATGTACCACCATTACGGGGAATTGCCGCTCACAACCTTGCCCCGCAGTACAGAGACAAATGCAAGAAGCAAGGCTAAGCGCGCACCTTTGCACCTTTTGCGACCAAAAGCCACAACAGCCCTGACAAGAACGGTACAAACGCTACACATGCCGCAACTAAGGCCTACACAGCCAAGAATCTGACAAATACGCGCTTTTGTCTTATACCAACATGGCACCAGAAACACACTGGTCAGACAAATTTTTTGTGAAAACTGATGATAGGCCACATAATCAGCAAAAACACCGGCTGCTAATCCTTGCTTTGCTTGACATTCATCCCAACTAGAGTATTTTAGAATACTAGTTAGGACTTGCTAGCACCGCTGGCTTAAGGCTCTTGGCGATTACAAGCATGTCTAAAGTGACATGTGGTGAGTGCTACTCTCCTAAATAACTAGTAACCATTAAGGGTGACTTTTCGATGACTATTAAAGTTGGCATCAACGGTTTTGGTCGTATCGGTCGTTTCGTGTTCCGTGCTTCCATTTATCGTCCAGAGCTGGGTATTCAGGTTGTTGGCATCAACGACTTACTGCCACCTGAGTACATGGCCTACATGCTCAAGTACGACACCATGCACGGCGCCTTCAAGGGCACCGTTGACGTGCAAGATGGCAATCTGGTCGTAAATGGTAACACCGTCCGCGTCACTGCCGAGCGCGATCCTGCTCAATTAAAGTGGGGTGATATTGGCGCTGAGTACGTTGTTGAGTCCACTGGTTTATTCTTAACCGACGAGAAGGCCCGTAAGCACATTGAGGCTGGTGCCAAGCGCGTTGTGATGTCTGCTCCATCCAAGGACAGCACCCCAATGTTCGTGGTCGGTGTTAACGACAAGACCTATGCTGGTCAGGACATCGTTTCCAACGCTTCCTGCACCACCAACTGCTTAGCTCCATTAGCCAAGGTTGTTAACGACAACTTCGGTATCGAGTTAGGCTTAATGAGCACCATCCACTCCACCACCGCTACTCAGCGTACTGTTGACGGCCCATCCTTAAAGGATTGGCGTGGTGGCCGTGCTGCTGCTCAAAACATTATCCCATCCTCCACTGGCGCTGCTAAGGCTGTGGGCAAGGTCATTCCAGAGTTACTGGGCAAGTTAACTGGTATGTCCTTCCGCGTGCCAACCTGCGACGTGTCCGTGGTTGACTTAACCTGCACCCTGAAGAAGCCAGCTAAGTACTCCGAGATCTGCGAGTGCTTAAAGGAGGCCTCTGAGGGCTCGATGAAGGGCATTTTAGGCTACACCGCTGATGCCGTTGTGTCCTCTGACTTCTTAGGCAACACCCACACCTCCATCTTTGATGAGACCGCTGGTATTGCCTTAACCGACAACTTTGTGAAGTTAGTCTCTTGGTACGACAACGAGATCGGCTACTCCAACAAGGTTCTCGAGTTAATCCGCTCTATGGCTGATTCTGGCAAGTAATTTTAGGGCGCAAGCTTTAGATACTTACCTCGAGTAAAAAGAAAGGGGCTGCGGCCCCTTTCTTTTTGCCTGCTGTTTACCTCTTCTCTGCTCTTCCCTTTCCCTTTTCATCTTTCCCGCCTGCTGATTGCTCTTAGCGTTCTCTTTTACAGCACCCGCCCCTGTGGTGGCTAATAAGCCCCAGCTAAGCTTTTGCCCTGTATAATGGCCCGTGCCGTATCATTGGCTTATCGTTGTTTTAGAGAATCTCTCGATGATCTCCGTAAAAAAGACCGTTCTGACTGCTGTTATCACTGCCGCTTTTACGGTGGGCGTTGCTTATCTGGCATTTTTTAGCCACGACTCTTTTGCTGCCACTACAGACAATACTACCAACTCTATGCCAGAGAGTGCCGTCACCGCTCCTGACAGCACTTACCTTGCCCCTGATGCCCCTGTAAGTGAAGGCACACAGACGCCTAACGCGCAAAACAACCAAGACACCATTGGCCAAAGCGTAGGTAAGGGCATCGATCAGGCAATTCAAGATTTTAATCAGCTCTCGGAAAAGTTTAACCAGAACCTCGATCAGTTCTCTTCTGAGTTTGCCCAAGGCTTCAATGAGTTCTCACAGAGCTTAGAAAAAGGCTTAGAAGACGCCTCCCGCTCATGGGATGAGACCAAAAAGGACTTAAGTGAGCGCTTTGCCGCCATCCAACGCGAGAACGATGGTGAAATGAGCTCCTCTGCTGACCCTTACGGCTATATCCGCACGGTGCAGCGCGGCGTGTTAGAGCAGTACTCGCCTAATGTCACCGTAGGTGGGGTGATGCACGCTTATTCTGACTGTACGCCACACACTAAGCGCTGGGAAAACTTTACGACAGTGTCTGGCGAGAATCTGGTGATCTTCTCTTGCACCCTGCCACAAGCCGCAGAACAGTTTAAAGCCATTGCCCCTGAGCCAAAGACCGGCTTAAACTCGCTGTTCCAAAGTGCAGAGGAAGAGCTGCAAACACAGGCAGCTCAAGAGGTTAAGACCGCCGACTTAGTGGTCATCTTTGCCATGAGTAAGGTCGACAGCAGCTCCTTTACCCCGCAGAACTTCTACCTGCACGTGAGCTTTGCGCAAGGTGGGGGTAGCGATGTGGATTTAGACCTGTCGCAGTTGCAAGCTCTCTACGCTAACCAGCAATTACTGCCAGCGGTTGCCAGCAATGAGGTAAGTAAGAGCGCCCTGCTTCAGGAGCTGGTCACAGCTTACCAAGAGGTGCAAGCTAACCGTTCCCAGAACCCAAACTCGGTACAGTAATAGCGCGGTGGGCACAGCATCAGCGCCAGCACCAAAACCAGCGCCACGCTCACTACTCCCGCTACTCCCTACTGCCACGCTCTATTGCCACCACGACATGGTGAGCCCCACCCCATCTTTGGAGCAGCTCTCGCTCTTATTACCTCCAGCGGTGATCCCCCCACAGAGAAGTGACGTCCTGAAAAGGCATTAGGCATGAGCGTCAGAGGGCTTGTCTAAAGTAAGCTGCGGGCCAAAGAGCGACTTACTTCAGAGATGACGAAACGTATGGTAAGCATGGTACCCCATCATAAGAGAGGCTCAAGCTCACCTGCACCATTAATCTCAAGGTGAGTAACGTTGCTCTCCCGCATCCCTGCACTCATAGCCCCTCACGCCCTCACCACTCCCTCCAGCCGCTGTGCTTCCTTACCAGCGCGCTGTCTCAACCTCTATCCTGCCCTCTCGTTGTGCCTAATTCTACAGTGCTCACACTTTAGGCCTCTGCCCCTGCACCTCTGCCCAGAGGCTGTGCAGACCTATGTCCCAGCTAAGCTTTTGCCCCTATACTGTTAGCATCTTGCACTGGCAGCTTTGCTTGTTTACTTGTGTAATTGCCAGTTGCTGCACAGTTTCTTTTTCATGGGAGCTTTTCCCCTGATGGCGCTTCACCTTTGGTGAGGCTCATGACGGTGGACGTCTGCTTATGGGCATTATTCTCTACATACTTATGCAGGTCGCGGTCTTAGTGGTAGTCGGCATCGTCGGCTCCATTATTATGGCCGTACTGGGAATCAGGATTTCTCCGCAAGCCTATGGCGGCTTATTCGTAATGTGCGCCATCTTTGGCTGTGTGGGCTCCATTATTTCGCTCTTTCTCTCCAAGAGCATGTGTATCCGCGCCTATGGCGTGCAAATCATTGAGCGGCCTAACAATCGCGCTGAAGAGTTCTTAGTGCGGGAAATCGCCTCAATGGCGCAACGCGCTGGTATCGGCATGCCACAAGTGGGTATTTACTACTCTGCTGATCCAAACGCCTTTGCTACCGGTGCCTCAAAGAATAACGCCTTAGTGGCAGTATCCTCGGGCCTGCTCAACAACATGAATGATGACGAGATTCGCGGCGTGTTAGGCCATGAGATCACCCACATTGCCAATGGCGATATGGTGACCATGAGTCTCTTACAAGGCGTGCTCAATACCTTTGTGTACTTCTTCTCTTACATTGCGGCGCAAGCGGTGTCTGGCTTTGGCCGCAGTGATGATGAAGAAGGCAACGGCGGTGGCAACATCTTTATCTTCTACATGGTGCAGAGCCTGTTTCAAGCGCTGTTTGGCGTGTTAGCGACCATGATTGCCATGTGGTTCTCCCGCTGGAGAGAGTACCGTGCGGATGCGGGCTCGGCGCACTTAGAGGGCTCCTACCGCATGATCAGTGCCTTACAGGCGTTACAGCGGCTGTCGTCCATTGAGACGCAAAAAGAGGGTCAGTTCAGCGCCTTCTGCATTAATGGCGGTAAGGTTGGTCTGTCTGAGCTCTTTATGAGCCACCCACCATTAGAGAAGCGTATTGCGGCCTTACGTGCGGCGATGCAGCAGCAACGCTAAGCGCAAAAGCACGTAGTATCCAATGTAAGCGGCTAACGGCTAACGTTTCACTCCCCCTCATACAGCCCTGCTCAGTGCTGATAGCGGGGCTGTGTTGTCTTTAGCCCATGCGTAGTGCGCTACTTACGGCTTTTGCGCCTGCCGTCTGCCAGCGGCAGGCTGCTGTTAGCCGTCGGTACGCGTACAGCCTTTTACCACAAGTGGCACCACTATCCAGAATGGACGCGAGCATTGTTGTCGCGCCCTGTTGGCTGCAACGGCCTCACGGTACCACTGCGCGGTTGCCATGCAGCTGGCAAGCAGCTACTACCGGTAAAGTAAGCTCTCTTCAGGAACTCTGCTCCTACTGAAGAAGGTGCTGACTCTCATGGCCGTTAAGTATGGCACCGCATGCTGCGAGACAACGCACAACGTGCGGCATAACGCACTGCTATAATGAGCGCTGTATTACCCCTGCTGTCTGTGAGGCAATAAACAATGCAAGGCACCATTATCGAGATTAAGCGCGACCAAGGCTATTGTGTGGTCAACAACCCCGAGCGCGCTGAAACCTATCATGCTACTTTAGGGGAGCTCAAAAACGACCCTAATCTCACTGTAGGTGCCGATTGCGAGTTTGAAATTAGCAAGCAGCCCTCGTTCTTTCGCCCAGGTAAGTCCACTCTCCTCTCGTGCAAAGCGCTCGATCTCTCTAACACCAAGGTAGCCCTCACCACCGCTGCGCGCTATCCTGAGCACGACATGATCCATGAGAACTTTGATTACCAGTTAGCAGCCGAAGGTGGCTCTGAGCGTGAGGCCCGCTCCGCACTGATCGAGCGCGCTATTGCCTGCCACGCCAATGCCCTGCTCAATCTCAAGCTGGAAACAGTGCAACGCCCTGGAGTCAAGATCGTACTCTACCGCTACACCGCCAATGCGGCCATTATTGAGGGCCCAACCTACCACCAAGAGCCAGGATACAAGCTCGACATCCCAACCAAATTAGCCCGCCGCAATAGCCCCAATGAGGCCATGGTGCGCTATATCCGCGTCCTTTTGATTTGCTTCCTCTTTATTGCTATTCCTTGCATTCTGGCCTTAACGCAGCGTGGCGTCATTCCGAGCCAGCTGATGGGGCAGGTGCTCACCGCAGGCATCTTAGTGCTGTGCATGTTTATGTTCATGTTTACAGCGTTTAAGAAGAAGCAGAGCTACATTCTGCGGCCCCGTCACTTCGGGCACAAGCACTAAGCGCCACTAAGCGCCGAGGCTACACCACTGTCAGGTAGGCCAGCACCAGAGAACATCTCACCTAGGAATGAGTTATCTAATAACTGACGGATGCAGAGCTTAGTGCTGACAACAGCCTACACCTCGAGATAAAAGCTGTTCTAGCCTGAGCCTACCTTAAGGTGAGGCCAGCATGCTTGCCATAAATCCCGTCATCTATTAAGTAAGTCGCTCCCTACCACCTCCCCCTACCTACCACCAGAAAAAACACTACCCTGAGCAGCTTGGGGTAGCCGCCTTTATCTGCTTGCGGTGCTATGTTGCCTGCCTTGCCTGCTCGGCCATGCCCAGCGCAGCTCTACCCTGCCCTGCAACCGTAAGGGACTTTAAGTCCCTTATGCCCTCCTCAGTTTCCCCGCCTCTAATCCAAGTCATCCTCTTCAAGCTCAGCTCCTTGCAAAAAGGCCATGCGCACATCGCGGCGGTACTGATTCGGTGTCAGGCCGCAATTGCGCTTGAAGAACTTAAAGAAGTAGCCACGATCCTGAATGCCAATCTGCGCTGCGATCTGATCCATACGCATGTTAGTCGAAAGCAATAAGTGCTTAGCCAACTTCAGACGCTCCTGATCACGCCAGCGAATGATCGACATCCCCGTATTGCCCTCAAATAGGTGCGAGATACGTGAAGTAGACAGCTGCGAATGCGCCGCAATGTCCGCAATGGAAAATTGTGGGTTGCTGATATTCTCCTGCATATACAGGCAGGTATGGCTGACGCGCTGATCCACCACCATGAGCTCATCGTTTAAGCCCAACTCCATGCGGCGTAAGAGGATCTGCTCTAAGTAGTTACTGGCAAGGAGGCGGCTAAACTCATGGAGCGATTGCGTGCGCCGCACCACCTGCTTAAAGAGCGACGCAAACTCCTCCCATTGGCTGTGTGGCACCTGAAAATAACCCACCGCATTGCTCACCATGTCCTTGGTGCACAGGGTTAAGCATGAGGAAACAATCTCCTCTGGACTCTGCCCCTTGTAATGCGCGGCTAAGGTCTCTTGCGCCTGTAACTGCTCTGCTGGCTCTAAATCGATCTCGCGTCCCAGCTGCTCCTCAATAGCAGCAATCTGTCGTAAGAGCTTCATCGGGTCATACGCGGAAGCTTGCGCACCACTGAGCGTGGTCTTAGGAGCTGCCGCTGTTTGAGGCGTCATAGCACCTGAGGCCAACTCTTCCTCTGCTACTGGTACCGCCAGTTTCAGCGCTTGCTGGCGCAAATCATCACCAATGGCAGCACTAATGGTCGGTTTTAAGGAAATCGCATCAGGAAAGTTAAGCGCAGGCCGCCAATACGGTCGTGGATAGAAGTAAATCCACGCATAGACCCAATGCGAAGCAAAGGGCTTAAGGTGGTAGTACATTGGTACTTTTGGTGGGAATAGCAACAGGTCGCCAGGGACGCAAGTAAAGCTCTGCTCCCTATCGCGCACGAGGCCCTCGCCATCTAAAGTCAGCTGCAGCACGTAGCCATGTAAGCCCTGTGGCCAATCCACGATCGTATCTGCTGGTAACTCTTGACCGACAGAGGAGATACCACCTAACAGGCAGTCGTAGAAAAACAAGCGCAGCTGATTGTTATCGAGCATCTGCTGCTCAATAGAGGCTAAGGGATTGTGACTGCCACTTACGGTGTGAGCAACGGCACAAGGGTGATGCAAGTGAGGCACTAAGTCTAGACAGGAAAGCGACGACCACAGAGGCGAACGATCCAGCTCTGCTTCTGACTTTGATCTCTGCTCACCTCTCAGGTCTAAGCCTTTGTTATCGCCCATTACGCACCTTTGCTCACAAGGTTGAGCTTAAGTTTCTCTCTACAGGAAAAGCTTAAGTTGCCACTGTCAGTGCACGTCGCATCAGTACTATACAGCGACCTTGTAAGACGCGCACTTATTGCCGTCGTGAAGTGACGAGCCTAGTAAGCTGCCCGAGAAAGGTATCACCTTGTTTCTCTATTGTTGCAGCGCAGAGCAGTGCAGAGTAATGCCATGCGCAGCACGGTTGCAGCGTGAGCCCCAACCCAAAACAGATGCCGCCTTGCACTCTCTACCCCACTCCCACCAAGAAGACGCACTCGCAGCCAAGCTGTACAACAAAAGTCTCAACCTACCTTAGGTCACCCCCTATACCCAAGGCAGTTCCTCTGAGCTTTCCCACAATTCCATCCCCATAAGAGGTGCTTATCTATGGAACGCCTCGACAACAGGCACAAATGTGCCTTCTACTGGATGTGCTATCGTGGTTGCTACGGTAAACTAGCGTAGATATAGCCTCTTTACCCCAAATAGATGGCGAAAATGTTATGACCTGCAAAGCGGCTTTTTGGTGTTAAATCCTTCACAAGGTTAGTATACCAGCAAAAGATGAAAACACCCCATTATTTGCCAGATAAAGCCCATTTAGATGCCAAAGATTATACCAGACTACATAGATATATTGCAGGGAAATCTAGCACTTTACCCCTGCTAGACCACACCCTGTGGCAACGAGCACCAGCCCTAACATGTATCTACGCTGTAACCATCATAACCATGAAAGGAAAAGGCTGTCGGGATCGCTGGATAGCGAGATTGGTGGGTGGCTGGATGGATGGCTGGATGGAGCAGCGCTGTGCTTTAACGAAGCCGCGTAATTCCTTATGCGTAAGCGTAGGGATGTAAGCGGCCAATACCAGCCTCTGTTATAATGTTCCCAAGAACTCAAGAAAGGATATTTTGTCCCGACTTGATGGGGGCTTTGTGGACAAGCCCGTAGTGATCCGCAAACTACATCAGAAGATCAGATAGCGGCTCGCTACTAGAAAAAAGCAGTGTTAACACTGTGTAAAAGCAGAGTTAGCAATGTGAAACCGCAGACGTAAGTCTACGGTAGTTCATCCTGTGCATACCAGCGTTAGCTTGTGGGGGAAACGCTCGCTCTAACCTACGGTAAGCATGCTGACAAGAACGCATGCTGCTGAGTATGCACGCAGCCTTAGGGATGCAAGTGACGACACCAAGAGAGCTTTTTCCTCTTGCTTCTGCCGAGGAAATTCCCCCTATGTTCTTGGCTTAGAAGCGGCCTTTGCGGTGGGGTTAAGCATCCTTGGTGCAACACCATGATATAGACTACTATAGAGCATCAAGAGTCGCTACCACGACGTATATTTGCGGTAGGTTAATGGCGATAGCTTTCTCACACATAGGCAAAGGCCCTCACAACACCTCACAACAAAGGACACACCGGAGCGGCGCAGCACCAAGAAAGGACAGAATAGGAGTGGGAGCATACCACCCACGAACTTAAAACACCTAACAGCAAGGTACTCTTAGTGATGAATTGAGAGTGGTTGCTACCCCACCTGCAAGCTGGATATGAGTGCATGCATACCACCCTCAAGGTGATGCGAGGTAGCTCTGAGGTGTAACGTCCTCTCTGAGGTTCAGTGGTGATGTGGCGGGACTCATGAAAGCAAAGCAAAGGAACCGCATAAAGCAGCCAGCTGTCAGCTACAAAGAGCCCCTGTACGGCTACTCATAGTGAAGCGGCAGCTACCTTGAAGTCAGCTGCCGCCGTCATCACTTTAGAGTGTGCTCCCGCGCCTTACGGGAGCAGATGCTGTTAGTTTATACCCGTTCCATCAGCACCATTATTGAACTCTTGGTTTTGCTGATTGAGGCTACCGTCCACCATCGATGGCAGATTCTCCTGAGCACGCTGGGCCGCTTCAATCTCCGCTTGCAGCGCCGCCGCATCAGCCTGCTCTTGTGCACGCTGGGCTGCTTGCGCTTTTTGCTCCTCTTCGTAGAGCATGTCATCCTGCGACACCAGATTCTCCACGGCAATGCCGTTTAAGAACATCTGCTTGCCCTCAATGCGCAGGTCGGTACTGTAACTGCTGCCATCAAAGGTGATCTGGTTAGCAGCCACCGCATTGTGTAATGGCGTGGCGTAACTCTCACCGGCCATTTCCTCAAGCATGTTCTTATCGACCTTAATCTTGTAATCCGAGTCAAACTGACGCAGCTTTGGACGATCACTGGTCTCATCAAAGGCTACATTAGAAACACCAGTCACGCTTAAGCTCTGGCCCTCATGAGTGTAACCAAACTCATTTAAGGTACAGATAATGGTGTCCGTAAAGCCACTTAAGAACTCCTTCATCACCTGCTTGGAGTCAAACTGCTCACTGGCGTTTTGCATCACGCTCTTCGCCGCATCAAACAGACGAGGAATAGAGATACGCTCCACTGAGCCCGCCAGCTTAAAGTTATCTAGGCGGTAGTAAGGCTGCTCTTCGTTGTAGCGAATGTAAGGGAAGGCAAAGCCGTAGTTGCCACTATTGCTAAAGGTAAGCTTAGCCATGCCCTCATCATCTGGCTGGCTTAAAGCCACCAGCGTTGAGACATTGCTAAAGGAGATGGCATCCTGTAAGGATGGATCGCGCACCTGCTCCTCAGGGCTAAAGCCAATGGCATAGAGAGCCGAGAACTTAAAGTCCAGCTGCTTTAAGTTAACGATCAGGCTATCAAAGTGTGGCTTTTGGTTGATGATACGTGGCAGGAACTGGACATCGAGGCCTAAGAGGTCAAGACGATAGTTAGGCTTATTGTTGTAGCGTAAAGCGCCCTCACAGACCACACCCGCCGAGCTGAACTTAACGTCGACATCTTCTTTGGAGGTGGCTAAGAAGTGCAGGGAATTTTGGCCGAGCTTGCAGATGCCGGTGCTGGTAGGCCACAAGAAGGAATCAGTCTTTAAGGTACCCTCAAGGCGTGGCGTCACGGCGCGGGCCTTAAAGGCACCGCTAAAGGAGATCGGCTCAACGTTAAACTTGCTTAAGACGTCCTCAATATTGCCCACACCTGGGACGCTATCCATAGCACCAGTGACGCGTAAGGCACCAAAGCCTACCTTCAGGTCGACAGCACCGGTGACCGAGGTCACGCCCAGATTGTTGCCTTGCTTTAAAGGGATCTCATAAAAGAGACGGCCTTGGCGCACAGTAAAGGAGTTGGCTCCTGGGGTATAGCTAAGCTTCAGGCCTGGCATCACGCGCTCAGCGCGACTTAAGGCGGAGTTGAGCTTGCTATCAAAAAGATAGGTAGCGACCTTGATCTGGGCTACTAAGAGCAGCGAGATCACGGCCGCGTTGATCAAGACAATGAGGGCAATCTTTTTGAAAAGAGCCATAAGAACGGGAAAACCTTAAGAACAGGGGCGTAAGCAGGTGTCTAAGAAGCAAAAGGAAACACCAATGTCACCTGCTTTGAGGAAACACACCGCGCGGTATGCCCCCTTGTTGCTGGAGAGAGTCCGTAAAAGCGGGAGGGAAGAAGGGAGAACTTCTAGCAACTCTACCGGAATCAGTCTTTGACCGGATACGTGTCCTGTACCAGAGCTAAGATCGCGGAACTCTCTTGTAAGAAGTCGCGCGCATGCGGGCCAAAGAAAGCTGTGGTCTCGTTAAACTCGCTAATAAACTCGCCTTTATCCTGCTTTAACAGCAGGTTTAAGCACTGCTGGGCACAGGTGACATAGCGCTGAATTAAATCGAGGTTAACTTGAGACGCGCTAATAATATCACAATACAGATGCGGATCCTGGGCAAACAAACGCCCCACCATCATCAGCTCCAAGTGATAAATAGGCGAACTAAGCTCCAGTAAGCGCTCAAGGAAAGCATTGCCCGTGGCCCGCGCCTCTCCCTGTGCAGCCGCTACTACAGTTCCCTGCTCTGGCGTGTTAGCAGCAGCTGTTGCTGTTGCTGTTGCTGTTGCTGTTGCTGCTGCAGCTGTTGCTGCTGGAGCGGCTGGAGCGGCCTTTTGCGGCACCAGAGTACGCAAGAAGTTACCGTAAGCAATGGTAGTAAAGTGACGCAGCGCCTGAATCACGCGCATAGCCTCATCATGCTCACTGGCCGTACATAAGACCACATGCGCTCCAAAGCGCTTAAACTGCTCACAGATAAACTCACAGCGGCTAAAGTCACGGCCAGGCACCGCCACCACTACTTGCTTTACCAAAGAGAAGGTGTCAGGGCCAAACATGGGATGTAAGCCCAGCACAGGGCCGCAGTGCGCCTTGAGCATGGCCTCAAGCGGACGCTCCTTAATGGAGGTGATATCACTTAAGATGCAGCTAGGGCGTAACAGCGGGGCGACGGTGTTAATTACCTGCGTAGTGACATCAATGGGCACCGCAATAATGCACCAATCGGCATGTGCTAAGCGCTGAGCCGCACGCGAGGCAGCAAGGGCAGTCACCGGCGCCCCCTTGTCATCTACCTTGTAATCTTCAGGCTCGACAATGCTGACGTTATAGCTGGCGCTTTCTAAGTAGCGCTGGATAAAGCGGCCCATACCACCACGGCCACCGACGAGCACCACTTCCATGGTGGCGTAACCAGCGGCAGCAGCGGTGTTGCCGCGCTTAGCGGCACCAGCGGCGTCCACCATGGTCGGATCAGGATTTTGCTCCCCGCTTAAGAGATTGCCCACTTCCTTATAGGACTGACGCAGAATACGGCGTTGTAAGTCCTGCATCAGGGCCGATGGTAAGTGGTATTTCTGCTCTAGAGCGGCACCGTGATGTAAGAGACTCTGCTCACGCACGGCGCTGACCACGCCCTCACCCTCACCTAACTTTAAGGCAGCGGCGTATTTGACCAAAGCTTGACGCTGGGCTAAGAGCGCGGCGATGTGCTCATCGACCTCATCAATGGCTGCGCGAGTTTGCGCTAAGTTTGGAGCGCAATCGTTATTGGCAGCGGTTGCTGGCGTTTGCAGCAAAGCGGCGGTAGCGGCAGCCAGAAAGTTTACCTGCGCCGAAGCAGTGCTGGCTTGCTCTGGGGATGTGGCGTTGCTTGGTACCTTACTCTGCTCTTGGTCTGGTGCGCCAGCAGCTGCGGTTGTGCTCTGCGCTGTAGCTGTAGCATCTGTATCGGCAGTACTCATGAATATGCGCCCACAAATGAAAAGGGGCGCTCACAGCGCCCAGAGTAAAAAGTTTGGTGGTGACAGAGACGTGGTCTGACACCAGCCCCGTGCTGTAACTACCACCACAGTGATACTGCTCACCATCTTGAGGGTAAGCACTCGGCGGTGACACAGTTACGATCTGCACGCAAAGTGGCAGCAAGCTGTTTCAGCTGTCCTCTTGGTGCGAGGCAGCGCACGGCGCTGCTTCACCTCTGAGTACGATAGCTCCCCCTGCTGTTACCACAATGGAGAGTGGTGGTGGTGGTGGTGGTTGCAGCTAAATATGGCAACGACTGACTTCATAGCTGACGGCATTTAAGTCCAGACTGCGTGCCCCCTGAAGATAGGCTCAGGCTTACTTGCTACATTCATCTTCAGGATTAGGACGTTACCTGCACTTAACCTTGCCGCTGTCACTTATGAGATCACTCCTGGCTTGCTGAGTATGAGCTTTGGTCTTAGCCGTCAATCTCGTCTAATAAGGACTCGTCAAAGTCGTCCTCACTCTCGACTACGCCCTCTTGCACAGGATTGACCTGATTCTCGTCATACATCAATAAGGCATCACGCGTCGTAGCGTAAGGATCCATGGAGTTATCGACCATATCCTCTTGGGGAATCAGCTGCGCACGGTTGTGTACGCCCTCTAAAGCCCACTTACCAATGGTCACTGGCCACGATAAGGCCGCCCATGGCAGACCATCGACCACATTACCATGAAGATCACGTGCGGTGGTTGGACCGTAAGCAGGAATCATTAAGAATGGGCCCTGCTCTACGCCGCCCTTACCTAAGACCGTGCCCATAGGCATGGTGTGAGCGGTAAGCCCCATTTGGCTAGCGACATCAAAAAAGCCTAACAGGCCAATGGTGGAGTTAATCACCAAACGCCCCAACGAGACCGCCGAGCCACCAACATCACCTACTAAGAGGTTATTAGGGATGTTGTTTACCTCATCGAGGTTATTAAAGAAATTGCCCATGGAGCTTTGCACGCCCTGAGGCAGGTAAGCGTAACCGTGCGCGACCGGACGCAGGATGTAGTGATCAAAGATGTCGTAGTTTAAAAACCACATCGCACGGTTAGGCTCCTCGAGGCTATCAAGCGCGTGGCCAGAGAGAATGCTGTAACCGTAAGCGTAATCACGCTGCGCCATTTCAGCACTGAGCTGACGCGGCATCATAGGATTGTACGAGCCGTGGGCCGCAGTGGCTGGCGTCAGAGCGCTAAAACCACACATGCCAATAGCTAAAGCTACGGCAGCGGTAAGTTTGTGGAAACGGTGCTGGTGCATGGTGTCCTCGTGATGCCCAGAGCAAAAGTAACAATCTGTGAACAAAAGTCAAGCGCTATCTTAGCCACTCTGTACCCAAATACCAAGAAAGCACCGCGAACTTCAGCAACAGGGGATCCTTGCAGCAGAGAACTACCTGAAAGGAGCTTCCTCTAAAGTAGCGCAACCACTTTGAGGCATGCAAGCATTCATGCATGCTCCCCTAAGTGATGACTTTCATGCGCACGGGCTTAGAACGCTGGTAAGTGCACACACCTCGAGATGAAAGTTTCAGGTGTGCCTGATCCTACCTTAAGGTAGGATACGCCTGCGTACCTTCAATGCTGTCATCTCTGAAGACAGTCATTCCTGAGTAATCCCGCCGCTCCTTTCATTACAGGCATTACAGGTCATTACAGGGGCGGCTGTGCTGTGACTAAAGAAAAAAGACTACTCCTCTTCCTCTACCAGCAGCTCCTCAAGCGAGTGCTTATAGTGCGGCTCCTCTGCCTCCTCTTTGTGGCGCTTGGTTTTGCCCTTTGATTTTACCGCTTGCTCCTCACTCTGCACAGAGTCAGCAGCGTTTTCTCCGCTGGCACTGGCCTCGGTCACAGCCGTGGTGTCCACCTCAGCTCTATCCTCCTTCCCGCCATCATGGCGCAGTAAGTTATCGAGGTAATCAAGGCGTGACATGGCCTCAGCAGTGCGCAGCTGCTCTTGCTCACGGCGCTCTGCGGCCATCTTGCGTGAGAATTCATCTACCGATAAGTAGTTGCCATTCTCATCCCGCACGGTAAGCGAACCTGCGACCTTGGCATCATGACTGCGCGCATCAGCATTTGGCTCTAGTACCGCCCCAGACGCAGGCGCACCTGCCGCATCCGGCTCAGTTCCATCCTGCTGACTTAAGGACGATGCTGCCTGCTGATGCTGGTGCTGCCACTGCGCAGCGGCCTTACTCGAGGCTTGCTCCGCGCGGCGCTTACTCTCCTCTAAGGCCAATTGCCGCCTTCTGACTTTGGACATGGCCTCAGGAACAAGATCGCTAGCCGCAAAGAGCTCAGCAATTTGCTCTGGCGTCTGCTGTGGTGGCAGACCGTCACTACCCGCAGCGCTCTTTACAGCAGTAGCTGGTGATGCCTGTGGTGCCTGTGGCTCTGACTCTGCAAGTGCGGCGGCGTTAGCAGCAGGCTCTACCAGTGGCTTCTTTGCAGTTACGGTAGTCTGAGCGCTCTGCACATTCTGCGTACTCTGAGCGCCCTGCGCACTCTGGGATGTGCCGGCCTCGCCCGTAGAGCCAGTGTCAGCGTCAGCAGCAGTGGTAGTGTCAGTGGCAGCGTCAGCAGCAGTGGCAGCAACTGTGGCCGGAGCGGCCTGCTGTGGCCTCATCTTACTGTCCTTTGGCGCCGTGCTCTTGTTTACAGTCCCTACTTGCGGTCCGGAAAACTTAGCCTGCTCCTTGTGGATACGCTCATCAAGCGAGCTGATCTGCTCTTGCAGCTGTGCTTTAGTAGCCTCACGCGTTGACGCCGCTTGCAGTGGCACCTTACTTAAGCGCTCCTTTAAGTTGCGCTTTAAGATGTAATCGCGTAGGTCGTAATTGACCACAGTCGACTCGTGGGTGTCCTCATCACGATAGACAAAGGCCACGTGCTTGACATACTTTTCAATGATGTCGAGCTTCTGCATTGGCGTCGCGACTAAGAGCTGCAGATTAAACTTACTAAAGAGCGTCAGCGCATAATCCACCGACTGTGGCGAGCCACGGCCAAAGGCCTCATCAATAATGACGAAGCGATACGAGCGGTCATGATAGCGGTATAAATCCGCACCACTGCTCATGGGCGCGACATACCACTCGGGAGCATTTTCCTGCTCTGCGCGCATCTTGGAGCGGTACTGATAGGCAAGGGACGACGCTAACACGGTGTACGCCAGCTTCTCCTTTTGGCCACCGGACTTACCACCGGAGTCCTCGTAGTAGTCGACCTGACTGTCATCTTGACGGGAATGCTCCGAGGCCGAGAACTCAAACCACTCCTTAACGTCCGTGACCTTTTTGCGCCATCTGCCGTCGATGTCCGCGCCATTGACCTCGCCCTTAAAGCGATCGATCAGGGCCTTGACCTCATGAAACTTCTTATCCGCATCCTCCAGCGTCCAATCGTTATCCAGCATGTTGGAAGTGCAATTACGCAGGTCGTGACGGAACTGGCGAATCTCCTGATCAGGGCTCTCGGTCGCCACCATTTGGATGTAGTGATCAGGGTTAAAGTCCACATCCCGCATGATGGTATTGATGTCCACGATACGCTCCTTAATCTTGCGGCTTTGCGACTGTAAGGCGGCGTGGAGCGAACCAAATTGCTCAATGGTTTCGCGGTTGAGCTTGTCCTTAAAGGCACTCACAAAGCGTGGCAGATCATCATGTTCCAGCTTAGCGAGAAATTCCTTAAAGCCTTCCCACGCTTCAGCACGGGTTGGGTCTAAATTACGGCCCGCCACCACAAAGGTCTGCGTAAAGTTACTCTGCAAGTTGACGAGGTCTTGAGCCAGCTGGTGATCGCGCGCTTGTAGGCTTTTGATGTGGCTATCAATAGCGAGTGTCACCTCTTGGATGAGGATATCCACCTGATCATATTGCAGCTTATCCATGCGCAGGCGCTCTTGCGAAGCAGCAATCAAGGTATTGATAGCACTAAGCTGCTCCGTACTTAAGCTTTGTGCAGGCGCGGCAAAAGTCAAGGCGGCACTTAACTCACGGTTAAGCTTGTCCAAATCAGAGCGCAACTTACCTTGATTCATGGTCAGCGCATCACGCATGCTCTCGGAGACACGCTTTTCCTTTTCGTAATCCTCAAGGCGCTGCTTTAAGACCTCCAGTACGTTTGACGAGCGCATCAGCTCCTCAAGCTCAGCATTGAGGCGTACCAGCTCCTCGTCCTTGGACATATAGTCGATCTTGCTAAACGAGGTCACCAGCTGCAAGCTGCGCACAGCATTGACGTTGTTTTGCGCCGACTTCTTGTAGAGATCTAATTGACGTAAGGTGTCACGCAGGCCAGAGAGGGTGATCTTCCGGTTTTGCTGCTCTTGCTCTAACTGCGCAATCTTATCCTCATTGCTCCAGCCTAAGATGTAATCCGTGCGGCCACGGCGGTCATCCTTGACGTTACTGCCACCGCTCTTAGCAAGGCCCGAAGGCATCAGCGCGTACTTCTCTTGGCGGTAGACCGACTCGTCATCAGTACAGACGTAGTTGTAGCGCGCCTCTAAGCACTGGCGAATGTAGTTGTAAAAGCGTGGCTCCTGCTTGATCTCCAGCTTGCGTGGTAACGAGGATGCACCTAAGCGGGCACGGTTGGCAAGAGAGCTACCCGATGCCCCAAAGGCGGAGCTTAAAGCGGCGCCCATGGCTGTTTGTCCACCGGAAACGCTCATGGCCTCACCGGCGGCAAAGTCATTTTCCTTAATGCGCTCGAACTTTAAGCGCATGCGCAGGTTGTTGTGGTTGGTGTAGTGCACCACCTCAGGGTAGTACTGCTCTGGCACCAGCATGGTCAAACCAAAGCCACGCAGCAGCTTCTCGGCCGCGTTTTCCCACTGCGCCTTTTCCTCACTCTTTAACTGAATGAGCTCACCGACGTAAGGCAGATCGTGCTCATCACAGCCAATAGCCTCACACATACGCGCACGCAGCGTGACAAACTCCGAGGGGATCTTGCTCGGACGGCTGCGCAAAGAGTTAAGCTCGGCCTCACAGGAATCAAACTCATCCTGTACCGTTCTCAGCTCCACACGCTTTTGCGTCACGTTTTCATCGTGCTGCTCTAAGGTCTGATTGAGCTCCGTGAGCATCTTTGGGAGCTTTGCTTGCACCGCCTTAAAGCCACGCTCATCCGTAATGGCTTCTAAGTTGACATTGTGCAGCATGCGAATGTAGTTCTGGAATGAGGCAAACAGATCATCACGCTCGCGCTGCGCTAAGCGGATATCGCGCTTTAAGAGCTCATGGCGGTTACCACCTTTAAGAGCAATCTCCTGATTGGTGGACATGATCTTGGCCGAGAGATCCTCAATCTTGCCCTTAGTCTGAAGTAATTGCCCCTCAACCTCGTCAAGGCGCCCTTGGCTCAAATCAATCTGCTCTTGAATCAGCTCGGCCTTTTTGCCGTAGAGGACAGGGCCTGCACCTAAGCGGCAGTCAGAGATAAAAGCGAGGCGGCCTTTGTTGGTCTTATACTCCTCACCCTTGCTGCAGATTGGTTTTAAAGCCTCGACCTGGCGCTGGGCCTCTTCCACGCTCTTGTAGGAAGCATCAAGGTCATTAAAGCGATCAATGAGCTGCTCGACCAGCTCATCGCCATTGAAGTCCTCCAGCATCTGCTTGCGCACGAAGTCCGAAATGTTGCTAATGGACTTCATGGAGATGGTCTTGTAGAAGAGGTCTAAGACCTTGGTGCCTTCGATACCGAAGATACGCTGCATCTGCGAGTAGTACTCATTGAACTGCTCGTAGCGGGTGCAGCCGATTTGGCGCAGCTTTTGGCCTAACTCGCGGATGTCCTTTACAGGCAGGATGTCCTGTTGCAGATTAAAGTCGCGGTTACCAATGAAGTAGTAGCGGTTAGGGCTGGTCTTGTTCTTTAACATGACCATGCCCTGCAACAGGATCACATGCTCATTGAGCTTGCGATTGTAAAAAGAGGCCATGATGATCGACAGCACCGCATTTTGCCCCGAGCGTAGGCCCATTTCGGTCTTGATACCGCTGGTGTTGTCGTTTTTGTATAGACCTAAAACGTAACTGGCGAGGTTACGCTCGCCCTTTTCGGCACCGGCTGCTTGGTTAAAGACCACCTTTTTCAGGTCATACAAGAGCACGGTTATCGCGTCAATGATCGAGGACTTACCAGCGCCGTTATCACCGGTCATTAACACGTTTTGCCCGCCGAAGTAGACGGACTTGACGTTGTTGTTAAAGCTACCCCAATTGTAGACATCGACGCGCTCTAAGCGAAAGCCGTCGGTGTTGGTGGCTGGCTGCTTTAAATGCGCAAGCTGCTCATCAGTGAGAGCAAAGACGTCGGCCGTTGCCGCCTCTTCTAAGAGGCTAATGGTCTTATCAAGGTGCTCCTCACGCACCGGCTCACTTCCTACGGCAGTATCGCTGCCAGCGACAGTACCGCTGTTTGCGGCAGCGCTGCTGTCTGCAACAGCACTACTGTCTGCTGCTGCCTGCGGCGCAGGCGCGGTATGGGACGCGGTGGCGTTGTGCTGCTCCGTCTCAGTCTCTGCGCGCTGGTCGCTGCCCTTTTTCGTCAAGACAGGCGCGGCGGATAAATCAGGTGTAGTCACTTCAATCTCCTGTCTTACATGAGGCTGCTGTCGTCATCATCGTCATCGCCACTGCTGAGGCGATTTTTGGCGCGGCCACCTTCTTTGATGTGCTTGAGGTAACTCTCTAAGGTCTCATCGGCTTGCTTTAACACCTCAGGCGAGACAATGACGCTGATAATGCGGCGTACCTCAATACGCTCCATATCGCGCGTTTGTGCCTTTGTCGTGGCCTTAGCGCCATTGACCTTACCGCTTTTGTTTTTGCTTAAAAGGCCCAGCGCACAGAGGTTATCAATAGCCTTATTGATGTTGTCATCAAGGCGCTTGTCGTTATTGACCTGACGAATAAAGGTCTTGACCAGAGTAAGGATTTCGCTGCGCTCTAACACGAGGCGGCCAAATTGACCGGACATATCAAAGTCCAGTAAGCGCTGCCGCAACAGGATCAAAATGAGGCTGTCGTAAAAAGGCAGCGGCTTACGGCTTAAGAGGCGTGGAGGACGCTGCGAGACGTCATTAGGCAGCTCCTCTTCACTTACCGAGCGCACGTAGGCATAACCGGCGTCGTTATCGACAATGAGCTGTAAAAAGAGCGTGCGGCACAGAGTCTCCACCTCTAACTGCTGTCGCACTAAGGACTCAAAGAGCACCTTATTGTCATCACGCTCGATGTAACCTTTAAGCAAGGTCACGACAATGGTGCCGATAGGCACAAGGCGCAATACGCCCTTACGGGTGGTGGTAGTACTTTGGGCATCACCCGCGACATCATCACCGGCCTCACCCTCATCAAAAGCGCTGGCGTCCGCGTCGCTGTCAGCAGCATCGCTGTCAGCGTCATCATAAGCACTCTCGTCGGCATCTTGAGCTGTACCGATGCCCATGAGGGCATTAAAGGCAGCCGAATTGTGCGAGGTGCCTACAGCGGCGCCGCCCATTTCTGGACGCAAGCCCATATTAGCTGGCGTCTTTTGGTGCTCATCATCGACCAAGGACATCTCAAACTCCGACGTGAGAAAAGAAAAGGAAAGTGAAAGGGAAAAGGGAACAGGGAACAGGGAATGATCAAGACCACAAGGGGATGTGACCAGCTCTCGGTAGTGATCTGTGGCAGCGCCCGCCCCTACAAACTTTTAAGGCTTTTAGGAGAGCACGGGTGACTGCAAGCGCTCAAGGGACGCACGCCCTTAAGACCGCTGCTCTGCACGCTTGGCCTTACTTTACGGCGCTTGCTTACAGGCGCTTAATGGTGATGTGCTTAATCTTGGCAACACGGGCAACTAAGTTACCCTCAGCATCCAATGCCTGCCAGCGAAATTCATCTTCCTTGACGGGATCCTCTTCCACCTGATAATCGCTAAGAGCAATCTTGACGTAGGTGGTAAGTTCGGCGATACCGTGCTCTAGGGGGTGTTTGCTGACGATATCAGCAAGTGAAACCTCATTACGGTCGGCAAGGAAATCCTCAATGCGGGAGTAGAGGATAAAAGGATCGACCACAATCTGCGCAAAGAGCTTATTGTCGTCCACCGTAAAGTCATCGCTTTTGGAGGTGGTATCAAATTCGGCCTTATCGGTCACCGAGGCCAGGGGCCGGTCAAAAGGCAGATTGATCTCTGCGCGTGGGATCTCCAGCTCCATTAGCTTGTCAGGAAGCTTAGTCACGCCATGCGCCTCAGTTAAGTCCACTACCTTTTGGGTAATAGACTTAATACGCTCTTTTAAGAAGCGATTGGCGTCCAGATTGGCAGGCTGCAAGAAGCTCTTAATACGCTTGGTAGAGGCGCCCATAACGCGCTCAATGTTAAGGCGCAACTCCAGCCACTGATCGTGGATGTTGTGGATACGCTCGTCCTTATGTAATGAGGCGACCTCTTTGCGGTTTAAGAGGTTGTCGATGCGACTTACGATTTGCTCGTCATCAGAGGAACTTAAGAGCAGATGTGAGAAGGCCTTAAAGGAGCGGCCCTGATCGGTGTTTTCGATGTAGGCGTTTTGGTGGAAGTACTTATCAAGGAGCTCACCGCGCGGGCCGGTCCAGCTTAAGATGTCCTGCATGATCTCTTTATCGAGATTGCCGAGGTTGTACTCCACTTGTCTAAAGTCATCTACCAGCTCTAAAGCGTCGTGCTGGAACTGTAAGAAGCGCTCACGAATCTGCGATGGCGAGAGGGTGACCATTTCGCCACGCTGGGCTTTAGCAATCTGCTCATCAAGCGCATCACGCTGGGCTAAGAGCTCTTGTAAGTAGAGCTCGACATTGCCCTCAGTGCTCATTTGCACTTCTTTTAAGATCTCTAACAACTCCTTAAAGCGCGACTCGGTTGGCACAAAGTTGTTTTGCTCGCTCATACCGACAACAAAGGAGTAAGCCTTTTGCAGCTCAGGGGTGATGTCGTAGAAAGGCTCCGTGCCGGTGGCACCAACATACGAGCAGCGAAAGTAGCGCATCTTTTCTGAAGACCACTGGCGCAGGTAATAGACAGGGTCGTTACGCAGGAGGTTATCGCTATCGGCAGCGGTAGCGCTTGACGCTAGGTCTGACGCCACTCCTGACGCCACTCCTGACGCAGTAGTCTCTGCATCATCAAGGCTGACAGCGTAAGCATCCTCATGGGAGGAAGCCTCCTCTGCGGCAGCAGCGGCACGGGCTTGCTCGTAGCGAATGCGGCCACCATTGATCTTAAAGATGATGTCTTTTAGGATCTCAATGAGCTCGGACTCAGGGGCGGAGGTACGGCTGCGCTTGATAAAGGCCTCGTGCATAAAGGTGAGGATGACAGGGGCATGGTTAGCGCACAAGAGGTTCCATGCGGCATTACGCTCACGCTGCGTCACAAAGAACAGATAGTCAATTTCCATGGCAACCTCACGGTGTTTTGTAACAGCGCTGGCTGGAGTCAAACATAGGCACGCGGGGCGTACCTCAGGCTCACCTCAAAGTCACAGTAGTACGCTGTGGCACTAAGCTTTTGCTTTTGCTTTTTGCCGGTGGGGACAGGTGTGGCCACACCTAATAAGATACGGCAAAGTGCGGATATTGTCCTGATCTTTTCCTATCTCCAGTGGCGTGCATAACAGCCTAAACGTCAGCAGTGGCTCAGCGGCTCAATGCGGCAACACGCGGGGTGAAGATAGAGGAGCATGTGTCATAGCCCCAAAAGTAAGGCAAAAGCACAGCATTATAACATTTTTTAGTCACAATGACTGAAAAGAGTATAAAGTCGCGGTTTAAGAGCTGTAGTGGTGATGGCGAGGACAAGGCTTTACGCAAAAGATCTTTGCAGCAATAAGGGCTATGCGGCTTACTCAAAAGGAAGCTTTCTGCACCTATCTCCAAGCTGCCGCCACACGCCAAGCCTTAGTGTTTAGCTAAGCTGCTCTTTGCAGCGCTCACTACCAGCCTACTACTCAGGTTAAGGTACGATGCCTGCGCTACCTTTACTTAGAGGCAGTCCCCCATTCGGCTCTACTTTTTGGGTAACGAGCAAACTTGCGGCAACACGCGGCGCTACACCGCAAAAGCGAGATCAAGCGCTACTACCAGCCACTTAGAGTGCGGTTAGATCTCCAATCTGCTACTGCTTAAGAGCCATGCGGCGCTGTTCTTATCGAGATGTTGCCTACAGCCTTAACTTCCCACGACCTTTGGAACTTGAGAGGCAAAAGCTGATTTATAAGCTATTTATACGGCAAAACAGCTCTGAATTGCGGTTCTACTTTTAGACTTGAGCTTTGACCGCGTAAATCCTTGCTGCAAGGTTAAGAAATGGCTTAAACAAACCGTCAAAAGAGCTGAAGTCAGTGTTATGAATGTCAAGTCTAAAAGACAGCGGGAAATTAAGGTACAGGTATCACTCCTGCTGAGCTTTGGCATTACACTTAAGATCTGTGGTGCATGCCTTGCTTGCATAGCGTCAAATAGCCTGTGTGAAATGTGACTTGGCATAACAACACAGCTTAACCACAGCTTATGGCATCCGTTTAACGCTACCACCGCCGTCTAGACAAAACTCAAAATGAGGTAAGTAAGCAAATGTCGGATCAGTACTCATCACCATCATCTACCCCACCCGTCACCTCTGCCACAGATAGCTGTGCTGCCGTCACCACTCTTTCCTCAGAGGATGCGGCTGCACAAGGTATTACCGAGGCAGTAACCACCGAAGAGTCGACCACCTTCTCTGCACAAGAGATTGCCACCACCTCTGAAGAGGTTAAGCAAGCAGACCTGCAAGAGAGCGACAACAACAGTGCTTTTGATCAGCTGTTGCAGCACTACCGTGATTTAGCCTCGACGCCACGAGGGCTGGGCAACAGCTTTGAACTGCTGATCCAGCAAGCGCTGCTGCAGGTGCCGCCATACAGTCTGCGCTTTACAAAGGTGCAAACTTACAAGGAATGGCAAAGCGAACATCCCGAGCTCCTGTTAAGTGAAGTCGATACCGGTATTGACTTAGTGGCCACGCTCCGCGAGCCGCTTTCCAGTGCCCGTTTTGTGGCGATCCAGTGC
>JAHLFE010000129.1 GCA_018884035.1 Candidatus Anaerobiospirillum pullicola | reverse complement strand
AGATGTGTTTTTGCTCAGCTTTGCAGCTTCAGCATTACCCGTGATCAATACCTGTAAGGGCATCTCCCCTAAGGTAAAGGCCGTATATTAGCGGTTTCAGGAAAATCAGACTCAACTCCCCGACATCTGCTGCGTAGCGCGACGCTGAAAAACGCAGTGCTGACGTAGCCCCTAAAAGCAAAAAGCCCTGTCATAGCCATACTGTGACAGGGCTTTTGTGTTAGTGGTGGCAGTACCACCAGTAACACCAACGAGCATATACTGCTGGTTACTGCTACTGGGGGCTACTATGGAGAGTCCTTGCTGCCACGCTGACGCCGCTAGGCTTTGGCTGTAGAGCGTGGGCTCTTGGCTGTAAGACTATTCCTCTGTGTGCGCCATACAGTACGTGAATATTGCACTGAGCGTCGAGGCCACTTCAGCGTTAGTGATTTCGCATTTGTATCGAGTAGGGGAGGTGTTCAAGGCAGCAGAAATTAGGGGGTTGGCAATCTCTCTGATGGAGATCAGGCCACTTTGCACCATGATCTGGTCAAGAGTAACCTCATTTACATTGACGTAGCATTTGAAAGCCCCTCGGTTCACAATGAGAGGCTGGCTATATTTGTTTACCAGCTTGGCTACGTCGTACTTATGCGCACGCAGAAAAGAGCGTAGAGCTGCCGATGGCCTATAACTCTCCAGCCAATATGGGGCAAATGTGAGCTTGGCATTGGCCCGTTTTCTAAAATTAGGGTCGTCCAATGGCGCAAAGAACTTGTTAATGGAGTATGGGTTGTACACCTTTACCGAGGCATCTTCATCAAAGCAAAAGCCAGCGTAGTAGCGCTCAAGTAGCTGCCACAGCTCATCGGTGGAGATACCAAGATTGTTGGCAGCTTGCGGGATGTAGTCTGCAAAGTGCTGCTCAATATCCTCTTTGGTATAGCCCAGCAAGTCAGCATACTCAGGATCCATGCTGATATCGATAAGATTTGGCCCCCAAAACAGCGAGGCTTCGCGGTAGCGCATGATGCCTGTGACCAAGATAAATCTGGCGGAAGTTTGTTGGTTCAACCATTTGTGGAACTCTGACATTACGTTCTGTAAGGCTGCAAACAATTGCGGATCATCAAGATGCGAGGAGAGCGGGTAGTCATAGTCATCAATTAAGAACACAAGTTGCTGTCCCCTAGCGAGATAGTCGAGCTCCCTCTTGAGATGCGAAAAAGATGTCTCTGTTCTGAGCTGCATAGCTTCTGGAAAGCCCGCATGGGCATAAGCAGCGGCCAGATGAGTGCACAAGCTATCCTCAAACGTAGTGGCATCAGGGCATTTAATGTCGAGGAACGACAGTCTGACTACAGGGTAAGTCTTGGTCTCAGGCCAATGCTCAAAAATGGCTGTTCCTGCAAAGTTTTGGGGGCCATGGGCAAACAACTCTTGCAGCATTGAGCACAGGGTGGTTTTACCCATAAGCCGTGGGCGCGAGAAGAACACAAAGTCAAAAAAAGTGACTAAATAGCCAAGTTTGGCGGTCTTGTCGACGATTAGCTTGTTTTGCCTTACCAAATTGTTCCAATCGGACATGCCCAGTGGGATAGGCTTGCGTGATAGTGCGTTTGTGTCTGTGTTTGCGCTCATCATGCCTCCACAACCCTGCAGAAAATGTTGTTCGTCTTATTTTAGCCACAGAGCTGAGCCATGTGCTTACCTAAGGTGGACTACTTAGAGTAGTGCGTATGTAATGCCCACCTTGCTCTGAGCCGTTCAGAGCCGTACAAAATACGCTAAAGCCCCGCACAGCAACGCTGGGCAGGGCTTTTAGGGGGCATCTGGACTCACAGGGAGCAGATGCCGCTTTTGCGGCTAAAAGCAGGGTGCTTTAGCCTTAGACGTTATCGTCGTCCTTGATTTCTTCAACCGTAGGCTGCACCGTAGCAGCATTGGTGTGGAAATCCTCTGGCAGCTCGATTTGCTTACAGGCTACAGCCGTAAAGACCACATCCGAGGAGCTGTTTAAGGCCGTCTCTGTAGAGTCTTGCACCACACCGATGATAAAGCCGATACCCACCACCTGCATGGCGATGTCGCTGCTGATACCAAAGATCGAGCAAGCCAGTGGAATTAACATTAAGGAGCCGCCAGCAATACCCGAGGTGCCGCAAGCACCTAACACCGCAGCCACACACATTAAGAAGGCCGAGGCAAAGTCCACCTCAATGCCTAAGGTACGCACCGCCGTCATGGTCATGACCACAATGGTCACAGCCGCGCCGGACATGTTAATGGTGCTGCCTAATGGAATGGAGATGGTGTAGGTGTTCTTTGGCAGGTGTAAGCGCTCGCACAGGGCTAAGTTCACAGGGATGTTAGCCGCAGACGAACGGGTAAAGAAGGCCGTGATCGCGCTTTGCGTGAGCGAGGCAAAGATCAGTGGGTATGGGTTCTTATGGCAGTAGATAAAGGCGATGAGTGGGTTTAAGATCAGCGCTACCGTCAGCATGGTGCCCACTAAGACCAGCACTACTTGTACGTAGTTTAAGAGGTTGCTAAAGCCGCCCTCTTGGGTGCAGGAGCTGTAGACTAAGCCCATCACACCTAATGGTGCAAAGCGAATCACCATGCGTACCACGCCAGCTACGGTCTGGGCTAAGTCGTCTAAGACCATCTTGGTGTGCTCGTGAGCGACACGGAACATGAGGCCAAAGGCGATACCCCACACTAAGATAGCGACGTAGTTACCATGAAGCAGAGCGTTAACTGGGTTGTCTACCGCCTGAATCACGAAGTTCATAAGAACTTCGGAGATACCTTGTGGTGGCGAGAGATTCTCGGCAGCGCTAGCAAGGGATGGGAATGATGTAGGGAAGATATAAGTGGCAATCAGAGCCAGCAGCGAGGCTAAGGCCATCGACACAAAGTAGATGACGATCACTGGCGTCATATTGGTCTTGGTGCCTTTATTGTGACCGGCGATAGCAGCAGAGACCAGCACAAAGACGAGGATTGGCGCCATAGCCTTTAAGGCCGCCACAAAGAGTTGGCCAAAAGCAGGGATAACGGTTTTGTCGCCTGGGTAGATTACGGCGAGCAAAATACCGAGCATGAGGCCGATGATGACCTGCATGATAAAGGGAATGGCGTTAAAGATTTTGGCGATGGGGTTGTTAGGGCTAATGGGATTTAGCATTGACGAGATCCTGTGAGCTGGCCTTTGCGTAGCGCAGGTGAGAGTGTTTGCAAGTAAGGTAGTGGCAGCAGCGCGGCGTACATGAGCTTAAACCTAAGCTCAGCTCAGCTCTGCTCTGCTCAGCTTAGATAGGCTCAGCTAAGCCTCAGCTTAGGTGGTGCCGTGCAGCTTTAGAGTGGGACAGCGCTACTTCTGCAGGAGTGGCGTTTTATTGGCGGCTGGGAACAAGAGTAGATTCGTGCTCAGGCATGGTGCATTACAGATAACACCGTAGATTGGAGGTGTGGCCCATAGTGCCCAGCAAAGCGCGGTCATTATACGCCTCTTGCTCTATTTTAGCGCGGATTTTGGCTTGTTTATGTGCATTTGTGCGGGTTTTGTGGAGGGCATCAGGGGCTTGCGCTTGTATCTTTGGGGCCTAGAGAGACATCGCGGTCACGGTATTGGTAAGAGCTTTGTGCTAAGCTAAAGTGAGCTTTGCTCTTGCCGCAGTGTCTTCTGGTCTCCTTTAAGGTTTAGGCCGGTAGGGGGCTGTGGGCAGTGCTATTACCCGTGAGCTACTGCAAGCGGGGGCATGATGGTGCTGGAGCCTGTTGGGGCTTGAGCGTAAGCTAAAGAGCCTAAGATTTAGCGCTTGGCTGAGGCCTTTCCTTTGAGGTGAGGCTGTAGTTGAGATCATGATAGGGAGTGCGCGGCATGCAACTGGGGTATCGCTCAGTTTCCTATGACTTGCATGGTAATGAGTATCTGGCTTTGCAGGGTGCCAATGATAAGTTCTTGGCCTTACAAGGCTCGGTGCGCACGAACAAGACGCGCATTACGCGGCAGTTTAAGAGCACCAAGATCTTTCATGATCTGGCTCCGACCAATATCCTTGAGGGGATCTCGATTCAGTCTAATGACGAGTTCACCACGGCGGTCTTTGCCTACGAGAATGTGGGTGAGTTTAAGAGCTTCTTAACGGTGATTGACCCGCACTTGCAGTACTCCAATGGCAAGAAGCTTGGTCGTGCGATTGCGCTTTTACATCAGGACACCTTAACGGGTAAGCAAAAGGACAAGGCCGAGGCGCGGCGCAATGTGATTCACAACAAGCTCACCGCTTACCTTACTACGGGCCCGCGTTTTAGTCATGAGACGCCGATTCTGACGGCGATTATTGACCGTATTGACAGCTTACGTGATTACAAGCTGACGCGGCGTTATGGCGGCTTACGCTTTGATAACGTGTTCCTGACCCACGGTGGCAGTGTGATTTTAAAGCCGAGCTCGTCTTATGGCTTTGGTGATGCCATTGAGGACTTGGTGTTATTTGAGTGTGAGGACGCGGGGCAGATGCCTTGTGCGGTAGCGGGCGTCATTGACGGGTATTTTGGTGGCGTGACGGTGCCTGCTAACTTTTGGGTGGGCTACGCTATTTACTGCGCTATTTACGCGCTGACACGATGCTCAGAGCATGCGCGCAGATCGCAGGCGGAGCAGAAGAGAATGGTGGCGCAGTCTAAGCGCATTATGTCTGACTTTGAGAACTTTACGCGTCCAATTCCGCGTTGGTATCGTTCGGAGCTGGTGAAGAAGGCGAAGTCGGAGGCACGGCGTTTAGGCCTGTAGGTGATTGTCACAGGACTAAGAGGCCCTTGCCGGTGGTGTGTCCTTAATCTTAGCGGTAGTGCCCAAGTTAGTTCCTCCTCGGAGAAATGCGCTGCGAGGCGCGGTGCTTCGTGAGAGGATGGTAGTACTCTGAGGCTTTTACAGGTAGCTGTGTTTTTACGCAGAGTGTATGCTGTGTTGCCCCATATTGCAGCCTTGGAGTAAAGCGCCGCTAGGCGCAGCGCAGGCCTTTTGCGCTACTACACTATCGCGCCATTACCATCAAGCTCCACCCGCAACCACCGCACCATATACCCCGAGAATACCCCAAGATTAGGTACGCTCCTCTTTCTTATTGTGGCACCAGCAACACTCCAAGGTTGCTCACGCCAAACGTCATCACATGTGTATCCCTGCTTGATCGTAGTGGCGATGATGTTTTTGGTATCAACCAAACTCAGGGTAGAGCCCAGATAAGCTTCAGTGTCTGTCACTCTTAGCTTAAGGCGCTGATCAGCATGCGTACCGACACGCAGAATAACGCCACCGCAAAAATACGCTTTAAGGTCGTAGGTGAGACCTTCTTACCAATAGTCACGCCCCATGGTGCCATAAAGATCGACAGTGGTACCACGCAAGCCACCGCGAGCCAGCTGACATAACCCACCGTAAAGATAGGGGCATTCTCCGGCGTTGTACCCGTCGCAAAGAGCAAAATCGCACCTGGAATACACACAAATAAAGACACCGCTGATGAGGTGCCCACGCTCTTATGTGGCTCTACCGAGCAAGCATTAAGCACTGGTACCGTGAGCGTGCCACCACCAATACCCAGCATCACCGAAAAGCCTGCCACGAAAAAGCCAATGAGTCGCTGTCCCATTGCTCCTGGCAAGCGCGAAAAGCTCGGCTTAGCCTTAGCGCGGAAAAAGGTGTTGAGACTGTTAAGCAGCATCACCACACCAAAAAGCACTGCCAGCCACTCACCACCATAAAAAGAGGAAATGAGCGAGCCGACTAAGACTCCTAAGATCATGCCTGGTGCCCAAGTCTTAATCACGTCTAAGTCGGTATTGCCACGGTGGTATTGCGCTAGCGCCGCAGTAATAGAAGTGGGGATCATGCAAGCTAAGGAGGTGCCTGCGGCCAGCATCATGGCCACATCAGCACTAACGCCAAATACATGGGTAAAGACAAAGTAAAAGACCGGCACAAAGATGATGCCGCCACCAATGCCCAATAAACCTGCTAAGAAGCCGCCGCAAAGGCCACATACAGCAAGAATGGCCACAGTAGAGAGCAGGGCGCTCCACTCAAGTCCAAACATGATCTTTCTCCACGCTCAGAGAAACAGTCCAAGCTTTACCAACAAACCAACCAACTAAACCATTTGTCTGCACTGTCCACCATAGAGAAGATCAGCAACACCATCGGTGGTAAAAGTGCGTGCGCATTATGGCGCAACTGTGCGCAAAAGGCTAATAGTCGCCCTTTTTGGTGTTCATTCCAGCCACATCACCGCTTGCAACTGGAGCTGCTAATTGTCCCCAAAGCGCACGCTAACCCCTCATAAAGCTGATAAATAAGACTTTTGTTATCAGTAACACAGCGCCTTTGCCGTAAATTACAGAAAAATTTGCAACAAAGTGTTGACATGCCCTATTTGCCCCATTATCATAGCGCCCTGTTGAGACGTCACGCTAGCTTCTAAGTTAGAGTGAGTCGCCTGTAGGGCGTCCTTAGCTCAGGTGGATAGAGCAACAGCCTTCTAAGCTGTGGGGCGAAGGTTCGAGTCCTTCAGGACGCGCCATGCGTCAACAAGGTTGATTGTTTCAATCGCAATGGTGGCTGTAGCTCAGTTGGCAGAGTCCCGGATTGTGATTCCGGTTGTCGTGGGTTCGACCCCCATCAGCCACCCCAAACCATTGATTGAAATGATGCCCTCTCTATGCGGGAGTGGCGAAATTGGTAGACGCACAAGATTTAGGTTCTTGCGCCCTAGGTGTAAGGGTTCGAGTCCCTTCTCCCGCACCAAGCAATCCGAGCAACCTTTTGGTTGCTTTATTTTTATATGCTATCGTGCACGTGCACGGAAGTTGGGTAGCGGATAGGACGTGGTGCGCGGGGGTAGGGTGTAGTCTCGTGTGTGCGGGCGCGTGTGTTGTTAGCAGTAGCTGCGTAGCAGCGACACATGCTGTTTTTCTTCTTCTTCTTCTTCTTCTTCTTCTTCTTCTTTGTCTTCTTTTCCCCGCCATCTTGGGGTTTTTTGCGTTCCTGTGGCGCGTGCTCTTGATCGCTGGCTCTCTTGATTCCTTTTTCCCTCGTTCTTATCTCCATGCGGTGTTGCAATGGCAGCCATGTGGCACCCAGTCCTTAACCCCGTGCTAACTTCACGGTGCGCACAGGGCAAAGGGCGTAGCGCTTATCTTGAATCTCAGCACAGCGCATGCGCTCAGTACAGCTCACTGTCTCTGAAAAACTGATGTTTATCGGCGTTATCAACAAAAAGAGGCTGTTGCTGCCCAGCGATTCATTAATGATTCGGTGTGCTTGCGTGCTGATTGGGTATGCCAGCGTGCAAGCTTATCGCCACTTAGGTAAGCACATGAGCCGTGGTTAGGGCGTGTGGTGTTATCAACCTAAGAGTAGTACACCTAAGAGTAGACGGGGGCGCTATCCACCAATCTCTGCGGAGAACCGTTAAGCAGCGCTATTCTAAGTGTGGTGGAGAGGGCGCTGTCCTTACTTCAATACTTCAAGGTTGCTTTCGCTACACGTCATCACAAAGGCCTACCTGCTTAAGCGTAAGGGCGCTGCAGCTTTTTGTTAGCCACCATACTATCTTGCATCTCAGCACAGGGCTTGCGGTACAGTACCGTCCATAACCACAGCAACAAGCTGATGTTTATCAGCATTAGAGCCATGCTCTGGCCATAGCTCTGCCTCTGAGCCCAGCGATTCAGCCTGATGCAGTGTGCTTGCTTGCAAGCTCAAGAAACTCAGAAGAAAACCGGCTAAGCACGCCTTATGGGCATCCACAGCGGCTACCTCTGTTGGGGGGGGGCTGTTGCGGTTGCTACTACTGCTGATGGGCGTTGCAGCATTACCCTGAGGACGCATGGATGTAGCTCCTGCCGCGTGGTATGTGGCGATGCACTGCACTCCCTGTAGCGCCTATTACCAGCCACCATTAGTGTGTAACGCCGGATCTTAATGACTCTACCTTGCGGTCTAATGGTGCCCTTACTGACATTTGCCTCTGCTTAGCCCGTAAAATGCGTATTTTTATCGCATTTTTGCCCTCTTAGCGCTATAATTGCACCGGCCTTGGGGATAGGGCGGTTTTTATCTGAACCTAGCGGACAATACCCCATCCGTGAGGGCAGGGATACGGCCGCGTTAATAGCCTTGTAAGGATAATTGTGATTAGAACAGGCTGATGGCTTGTAAGAGAGGCCAGTTTCTTAAGGCTAAGGCAGCTAAGCCTTGCCCTTACCGACTTGTAAGGCTACAGGCAGTACCTTAGGGGTGTTTTGACGGTACGCCTTCATGTGCTTTAAAGCAGGCTGGCTAAAGCGCGCCTTGCTGGAT
>JAHLFE010000128.1 GCA_018884035.1 Candidatus Anaerobiospirillum pullicola | reverse complement strand
GAACCTATTAACTAATAACTACCAGTTTTTGGCTCGCTTCATAGTTGGTGGATACCAAAGCGCAGTAGTACCAATGCAATTAAGCTTTTGCTAGGTGTTATGGCGTTTGGTGTGACCATCCTTGAGGTAGTGATGGCTCTTTACCCATCACACTATGAGGCGATCCGAGCCGAGAAAAATTTTGGTAGTTAATAGTTGTTACGTTCCTTAGCACTAAGGAGCCGTTGCCCTTTGCGCTTACGGATACAGGAAGAAGAAGAAGAAGAAGAAGAGGTGTGGCGGAGGCTACTTAAGAGCGGTGACTGCGCTTAGTGGTGATCACAGGTAACAAACACAAGCTGTGAACGTATGATGTAGCGTAATGGCTGTTTAGGGCGTGGCGCATGAAGTGGCTCGGAGTTGATGCTGTGAGTAGAGCAGAGCGTGGATAGTGGGGAGTGGAGAGCATGGTGTGATCTTCTGGTTACCTGTGCTAAATCCGTCTTAACAAAAATGGTGCGTTTTTTAACTGGCACTTAACAACCGCAGCTTTTGTCTTTAACAAAGCCCGCCTAAGATAGCGCCCAACGACATGAACGACAGACTCTAGGCGCAGCGGCCTCTTCGCGCTGTGGCCATAGGGTCATATACAGCCGAGCGCACTCCAGCATGATGCCCCATTAGGGAAGAGCCCTCAGGGTAGAGCTGTGAGTATGGTTTTGCCCGCGACTTTCCTTGCTTGTGTGCGGGCGATGAAAGCGCTGGCTGGTTTTGCAATGTAGGTGTCTTTTCTTTGGCTTGATGCCGGATACCACGCAGCGCATACCGCAGAAAGTAAGCTGTAGGTGGTGCCGTATCTGTGAGGGCATTGAGTCTGCTGAAACTAAGCGGCGTGAGCGCCGCCTTTGATAGTTTTGGCCTGTTGCGATAGTCGTTCGGTGACGCTTACCTTGCCTTGAGATTGTTAATACGATGAAGTTGAAGAAGTCTTTTCTGGCTCAGGCTCTGGCCTTAGCTCTTGCTGCTACCTCCTTATCTGCTTGCTCGTCCAACACCACTACAGCTAACGTTGATGACGCCAAGCTCTACGTGCGCCAAGCCGCTGGTGATATCACGCAATTTGCCGGTGCCCGCCGTATTCAGGACAATCAGACCGAGCTTTACGCCAACGTTTTAGACTTAGCCAAGCAAAAGCACGCACGCAACGTCATCCTGCTCATCGGTGATGGCATGGGCGACAGCGAGATCACCGCTGCCCGTAACTTTGCCCACGGTGCTGGTGGCTACTTCAAGGGTATCGACGCTTTACCATTCACTGGCCAATACACGCACTACTCCTTAAGCAAGGATACCAAGAAGCCAGATTACGTAACTGACTCTGCCGCCTCCGCCACGGCATGGTCGACCGGTGTGAAGAGCTACAACGGTGCTATTGGTGTGGATGTCTATGAGCAGCCACATCAGTCTTTGTTAGAGCTGGCCAAGGCTAACGGTCTTGCTACAGGTGATGTCTCGACTGCGGAAATCGAAGATGCGACTCCAGCAGCACAGATTGCTCACGTGACCCAAAGAAAGTGCTATGGCCCAGAGGCTACCTCGGAAAAGTGCCCAGCTAACGCCTTAGAGAATGGTGGTGCTGGTTCCATTGCGGAGCAGTTACTCAAGGTGCGTCCTGATGTGACCTTAGGCGGTGGTGCTAAGACCTTTAATGAAGTGGCCAAAGCTGGTGAGTACAAGGGCATGACCTTATTTGCCCAAGCTGAGGCGCGTGGCTATCAGGTGGTTTCTGATCTCAATGGCTTAAACGCCATTACCGAGGCTAACCAAGAGCAGCCTGTCTTAGGCTTATTTGCCGAAGGCAACATGCCAATCCGTTTAAAAGGCCCACAAGCTGAGCTCAATGGCAACTTAAAGAATCCACCAGTCAAGTGCGAGGTTAACGCCGAGCGCGGTGCGAACGTGCCAACCTTAGCGCAAATGACCTCTAAGGCAATCGAGCTCTTATCTACCCATGAGAAGGGCTTCTTCTTACAGGTTGAGGGTGCCTCTATCGATAAGCAGGCTCACGCTTCTAACCCATGTGGCCAATTTGGCGAGACCATGGACTTAGATGAGGCGGTGCAGGTGGCTTTAGACTTCGCCAAGCGCGATGGCAACACCTTAGTGATTGTGACTGCTGACCACGCTCACGCTACCCAGATTGTCTACCCAGATGCTAAGACCCCTGGCTTTAGCCAAGCAGTGATCACTGCTGACGGTGCGCCAATGTCGATCAACTATGGCAACTCCTTAGACATCGACGATGCTGGTCACACAGGTACGCAGTTACGCGTGGCTGCTTATGGTCCAGGTGCCTTACGTGTGGTGGGCTTAACTGACCAGACCGACATCTTCTTCACTATTAAGGACACCTTGAACTTAAAGTAGTTCAGGTTCAACATGTTTTCTCACTGTCACTGCTACCTCAAGGGGCTGCTTAAGCAGAGCAGAGTAGAGCGGATATGGCCTACGCTGCACGCGCCGATACCCCAAGGTGAGATGGTGGCGGTAAGGTAAGTAAGGTTAAGATCCGCACTGCGGTAAGAGCGGAAATGCTTACCTCAAGTTTGTGGCTGTGATGTGGCTCCACCCCGCATCGCCTACAACCGTGTTAAACACAGCGTGTGCGGTGGGGCAGCTTGTGCCCCAACCGTATTTTGTGAACAGAATTAGTGCAGAGCCTCAGGTCATCCGATCTGGGGCTTTTTTGTTGTTATGTAAGCCCCTGAGTGCTGATGGCGGTGGGGACTACTGCCTCTTTTTTGGGCACTCATGTTTTAGCGGTGGGATTCGCTACAATGGCGCTGATTTGTCCCTGACAACCTCTCCCCTTTGTGCTTTGAGATGAGATCGTTTTATGAAAAGCAAGCAGCTTACGGGATCATTGGCCGGTATGATTTCAGCGGCCTGCTATGGCTGTAGTCCTGCTTTGGCTTTGGGCCTCTATGCTCTGCATTATGACGCTGCCAATGCACTCTTTTACCGCTATTTTGCGGCTATGGTGCTCATGGCGGTGATCCTCCTCATTAAGCGCGAGAAGGTTACCTTGCCATGGAAGGACATTAAGGTACTGGCAATACCAGGATTGTTCTTTGCGCTTTCGACGCTGACGTATTTCATCTCGTTTTCCTACATGAATGCCGGTATCAGCGCCACCATTCTCTTCCTCTACCCTATCTTCACCGCACTGATCATGGGCCTTGCCTACCATGAGAAGATCAAAAAGAGCATTGCCGCCGCGATTGTGCTGAGCTTTATGGGCGTGTTCTTACTGCATGGTGCTGAGGCGGGTGGACTCTCACCTATTGGTACGGCCTTAGCGGTAGCTTCAGCGGTAACGTATGCTCTGTACATTGTGGGTATTAACCGCAGCCATTTGTTTATCTCCAACGACAAGCTGACCTTTTACCTCATCATTTTCTCGGTACTGCTGACGGCAGCCTTTATGGCGGTGAATCCAACGAGCTCGTTGCAGTTGCCTTCTTCGTGGAAAGCATGGGGTTTAATTGCCTTGCTGGGCATTGTGCCGACCATTATCTCGCTTGAGCTTATGAACGTAGCGGTGGTAAACATTGGCTCGACGGCGACAGCAATTTTGGGTGCTTTAGAGCCCGTTACCGCGGTGACGCTGAGCGTGATCATTTTCCATGACCAGATCACCATGGGCCTCTTACTGGGTATTGGTTTGATTTTGCTGGGCGTGTTGCTGGTGATTGTGGGCAATAGCTTTAAGCCAAAGCGTATAAGAGTGTACGTGCGCTATTTAGGTCAGCGCATGCAAAAGGAAGTGCATCGTCACTGGCGGTGGAAGAGCTAAGAGCCGCTTAGCTGAGAGAGGTGTAGTGGTAGGTGCCTACCCGCGAACCTCAGCAAGTACGACCATACTCAGACAGCCATAACCGTATCCCTAAGGTGTACACCAACCCTAAGGCCACCAAAGGAGTCATCTGCCTGCACTTTGGGGTTATTACCATGCACCGCCGCTACGCTCCACGGACATCTTTTACGCAGAGAATAGGGGGGACGGTGGCGCTACTTACAGATAAGGGCGTCATCTGACGTATCTTAGGGATATCATTGTCCTCGGCGTTTTGCGCCCTTGGTGCGCTGGTATGAGGTAGGTATGTAGGTGAATGTATGGGGAATAGGGCTTAGACACGAACCTAAGGTAGGTTGGTGCATCATTACACCTTAGGGCGACCTCACAGCATCTCTTAGGATCCCGCATGATCCTTTAGGGGGGTATGCAGCCACGCAAATTCACCTTGCAGGCAGAATAGCAGCTCTTTGCAGCTGCATCACTAAGAGTAGATTCTTTTCCTGTCAGCTGCGGCCGTGGAGCTGTGCTTCACCTGATACCGTACAGTAAGCGCTGTTGAGCGATAGCCGCGCCTCTTCCTCTGGTTCCTGAGGAGAGCGCCACTGCTGTTTTTCGTTGACTACATAAGCAACAAGCCGTGCGCAGACAGGTGCTGAGCACGGCTTGATAGGAGCAGCTTATAGAGAGTGATCACTGTGCAGTGCTCACTGCTATCAGCTACTGCGCTCAGGGCGCAGAGCGCTGGGATAGCCGCGCCTTATGCCTTAGATTGCGCGGAGTCATCCTTAGATTCGGCATTGCCGGCAATATCATTGATATGGCGTAGCTTGAGCTCGCGGATCACATCGTCGTAGATCTTATCGAGCTTGTAACGGCTTAAAGCGACAATCGCTACCACAAACATGAGTGGTGGAATAATGGTGTGTGCAGCCAGAATGGCTCCCATGGCCTCTGGAGTTTGCGTTTCTGCACCGTTGACGTAGCCACCAAAGTTCATGACGAACGAGGAGATTAAGACGCCGACACCGCCAGCCACCTTGGAGGAAAAGGACACTGAGGAGTAAACCAGACCCTCATGACGCTCGTAGTCGCGATACTCACTGTACTCTACGCAGTCTGGGATCATGGCAAAGAGGCAGGTGTAGGTAAAGCCAGAGGCAAAGCCACAAACCGCAGAGATTGCATAGTTGAGCTCAACGCTGTATGGGGCTAAGGTTCGGCTTAAGTTAGCGCATACAATGAGGATGCAAGCAATGATGAGGCTGTTTCTCTTACCCAGCTTTTTGAGCATGATTGGCACTACGAGGATCATGCCCACTACCTTGCAGACATTGGAGATCGCCGACATGGTGCCAATCAAGGTGTCATCTTGCAGATAGTAGCGGCAGTAGTAAGCACTGGCGTTACCCGAGACGATATCTGCGGCGCACACAAAGAGCATCGCAATCGTGAGCATCACCCAGTACTTGTTCATAATGATCTTCTTGATGGCCTTGAGGGTGTTGCCCTTTTCTTCTTTCATTGGCGCCGATACGATGCGCTCGTGGCAGAAGAAGAAAGTGCAGAAGAAGCCCAAACACGCAAAGACCATGATGATAGCAGCGGTAATAGTCCACGCGTGCAGGTCGTTGCCAAAGTAGTGCACCATTGGCAGTACGCCCATCATCACTAAGGTACCGCCAGCTGTCGCACCTAACATACGGAAGATCACTAAGACCGAGCGCTGATAGGAGTCTTGCGTCATCAAAGTCGACAGCGCACCGTATGGCAGGTTGATCGCGGTGTAGACCACAGTAATGGTCAGGTTGTAGACCAAGAAGATGTAGATGTACTTAAATAGATCAGACATCTGTGGTGGCACCGAAAAGATGGCCACACCGCAGATGAAGTAAGGAATGAGCATGCGCAAGATCCACGCGCGGGTCTTGCCATAAGGGCTCTTGGTGCGCTCGATGAGGTAGCCTACTAACAGATCAGAAATGCCATCAAAGACACGCGAGATCATCATGATAAAGCCCACTTCGGCCATACCGATGTTGACGTACTCTGTGGCGTAGTACATAAAAAGCATCGATACTGGCGTGAGCAAAAGCTGCGAGGAAAAGTCGCCTAAGCCATAGGAGACCTTTTCGATGAAGCCGATATTGGGGTTTTTATCTGCGCGGTTGACAAACGCTTTGATGACAAAGGCCATGGCCTTCCTCCACTTCTTTTCTTCACTCTGAGTAAGTCCGACCTCTAACCGTAGCGCACTACAGTAAGGGCAGTGGAGCCGTATGGAGGCCCTTAGGTCGGCTGCATAGTGGGGCAGATTGTAGAAAATCACTGGCGCTGATTTGTTGTCATCTCAAGCCAAAAACTACACAATATTGACTATTACGCATAAGCATGTGACTGTGCTCACACTTACAGACGTAACTGTGCTGTCAAAAGCACGCAGGGCTCAGCTATCGTCACCATAAGAGTGCGGTGCACGATCTTGGTGAGAAAACATCCCCATTAAGCGCTACAGTTGCTGGCAAATAGCTGTACTAAATTAACCTTATAGCTACTGAGGAAAAGTAAGGAGGAATGGCCGTAATCGTTTGCGGCTGTAGTGGCAAAAACAAAGGCCGCAGCAAGATTAAGCCTGCTACGGCCTGAGTAGGTGGGGGGCAAGCAAAGACGAGGCGTTACCAGCAGCTTGGAGGTAGAAAGGCAGGTGGCTGTGGGGATAAAGGCTGATTTTATCTAGCGCTAAAGTCCTCTACTCTTACCTCGGCAGGAGATAGCGGTAGCAGGTTCTTGCTGGGGGAGCTAAATGATTGTGTGTAGGCCTGAGGGTACAACTGACCTAAGCTCCGCTTTACTCGCTATGCGCTTTTTGGCTGTAAGCGTTTGCGGAGGGTGCTGCTTTGCGTAGTGAGGGTGAGTGGCAGGTGAGAGGCGTTTGTACCAGCTAAAGCAGCGCTACAGCAGCGCTCACGCGTCGCTACAGTGTGGCTTACCTATGCTTTGCTCTGCTCCGCTCTAACCAGAGAGCTGAGGCGTTATTGCGACTGCTCTCGCCTTTAGGAGATAGCCCTCTTAACAGCAGTAATCCTCTGGAAGGTAGGTGGGATGGCCGCGCACAAAGTGGCTCTTCTTAAGAAGGGGGAAAACGCGCTCTGAGTAAACGACCGCTTTGCGGCCCTCCATAGGATGCGTCCGTCGCTCTATAGGTGCTTTTGCTGTGATCCAAAATAACAAGCCGTGCGCAGATTGCTCTGAGCACGGCTTGCTTGGTCACACTGTAACCTGTTGCAGCGCTTTTCGCGTGGCTGCATGGAGTAGCAGTGTAGGGCGGAGCATAAGCTTTGCTCTGTCTCGCTGCTACTTCATCGCTGCCAGCGCTGCGCAGCGTTTAGAACTCGTACTTGATGTTAGCACCAACGTTCAGCTCGTCGCTCTTATCCGAGCCCGTGTAGCCCACACCAATACCAAACTTCAGAGCGCCAGAGCTGGCCTCTAAGCCCGCCTTCACGCCGTAGGTGATATCATCCACCACCTCACCTTGCAGGTTGATAGGCTTAGTACCTTGGTAAGATACCGAGTTGTTGAAGTCAGTGTCACCAAAGTTGCCGGTCACTGTGAAGTCGACCATTGGCTTTAAGCTCCATGTGCTCAGCTGGATATCACGCGAGATTTCCACACCCACTGGAATCGAGAGCAAGTTCATGGTGCTGCTGGTGCTTTGCGCCACCGTACCACCGGCTAAGTTGCTCTTAATACCGTAGTCGTCAACCTCGACGCGGCTGTAACGCATACCCACATGAGGTGCCACATTAAAGCCACCTAAGTTGAGCTTCATCTTACCCGTGACACCTGCACTTAAGTTCGTGCTGTAGAAGCTGGCGCTAGTCTTATCAGCGGCATTGCTGTCAGTGACGTCGTTGTCGACCACGGTGTAGCTTAAGTCGCCGATCACACTAAACGAGTCGCTGTCAGCACCGACGTACACGCCCGCACCGTAGTAGTCAAAGTCATTGCTAACGGTGGAGGCAGCACCCTTACCATCTGCACTACCAGTACCAATACTCACCATGGCACCGAGTTTCACCGTTGGGTTCAGGTTCACTTCAGCACCTAAACTCATACCGGTAAGATCCATATCGTGACCGTAGCTTAAGCCATCAGCATTATAGCCATCGCCCTCGGTACGGACATAGGTAGGAGTTGCCCAAATGCCAACCGTGCTTGACCCCTGAGCTTGTGGTGTAAAGCGGGCCTGCATGGCTTCAGCAGCAGCCTGACCCGTGCGTAAAGAGGCTGCCACCGCACCACCAAAGGTAGCCATGCGCGAGGTGCTCTCTAAAGCCTTGGCATCAGTCTGCGCAATCTTCTGCAGGTAAGAGCTGTATGGCTTAGGCTTAATCGTGTTGCTATTACCGGTACCAGTGCTACCACTGCTGTTGTTGTTAGACTGACCGTTCTCGAAGTTGTCCTTAATAGCATCGTCGATGGCGTCAGAAGTGCCGCTGTTGTTGGCATTGTCATTGTAGATAAACTCGACAGCACCACGGTTCTCGCCAGTGTTAATCGTGGCAATAAAGCGATCGCTTTGCGAGCGTACTTCAATGTCCTTGCCTACTACGGTGACGCCAGTGTTGTCTGCAGTTTGGAAAACTTGCGTTGTCTTGGTAGCGTCATATGCGCCATCCAAAATCACCGTGCCGCCTTCCGAGCGTACCGTAGCACCGTTGTTCTCAAAGGTGATGCCAGCTGTTGCTGAAGAGCCAGCAGCCTTCATGGCCATTGGCATACCATTAGCGGTGTTAGCAGAAGCTAGCTGCTGAGCCTCATTAGCGGCAGCGTTAAACGCCTCCATATTGATGATGATTGCTGAGTTGTCACTTAAGACCATGTCGTCATCACCACGCCACTTCTCAACTTCAGCTACGGTCTTTTGCTCATCAGCACTGGTGACCGCAATGTAGTGACCGTCCTGCACCGTAATTGGCTTGTTGACCACTAAGATTGCACCATACTGTGAAGGATCTAAGCTGCCCTCATCCGTCTGGTAATTAGCAATCGTGGTTTCAAGGTCAGTTAAGTCACCACCAAAGCCCACCACCGCGTTCTTGCCAACAATGATGTTGCCATTGACGCCTGCGGCCACATTGTCAATCGCGGCAAAGGCAGTCTTCTCGCCATAATCAGGATCGACGTATAAGGTACCGCCCTTTAAGTCGAGGTTGGTAACCTGTAACGAGCCCGTAGCGGTATCGTAGGAGCCACCACTTGGATTATCTACAGGGTTTTGCGAGTCTTGACCCACCTGAATCACTGTATTGGTGTCAGTACCATACAAGTTAGTGACGTTGGCAACAGCGTTCTCGCCTAAGATCTGGAACTTACCATCAACCGTTACCGTTTCCGCGTTTAAGGTGCCACTGATTAAGTTGTTACCCTTAAAGGTAGCATCGTAGAAGTTGTTGCTACCACCCAGCACCGAAGCCTTGCTGCTATCAGCACTGTTGTCAAAGCTGACCTTGTTGCCAGCACCAGAGGCATTAAAGGTCGAGGTATTAGCTTGCTCTACATAGCCGACAAAGTTAGCCTGACCATTCTCGCCTAAGGTGAGATCACCTGCTAAGCTGGTTTCACCATTAAAGTTAGCAGTGCCATTTACCGTAGTATTGCTGGTTGCAGCTAAGAAAGTCGCGCCATTGAAGTTAACATTTTTGCGGAAGGTGTTCTGCCCATGCAGCGAAGTGGCACCATCAGCACCCACCTCTAAGCCGTCAATAGAGCTTACCGTAGCGTTAAACTCGGCGTTATTGAAGACATCTAAGCGGTTGTAGTAGTTAGTGGTGCCATTGACCTCTAAGGAGTTGACATCGAGCAGCTTGTCGCCATTTTCCTTTGAGTAAGTGGACTCTAAGCGCTCATTGACCGTAACGGCATTGTTCGCTAGGAGGTTAGCATTGACGTCTAAGGTGCCCACCGTAATGGTGCCACGACCAGCCTCAGAAGCGCCAGAACCGATCACGGTCTGGCCTTCACCAAAGACGGCCATCACCGTGTTATTACCGGAGCTATTTACCGCCGTGATGTTGGTGGTATCACCACTTTCACTCTTGATCACCAGCTCGGTGTCGGTAGTGGCAGTACCATCAGCGAGGTTAATAGTACCAATGGTGCCGCCACCATGCAGACCAAAGTGACCCTCACTTTGCACGTTGGCACCAATTAAGGTGCCGTTTTCATTGACGGCAAAGTAATGCGTGGTGGTATCCTTTGGGTATGGCGAGCTGTTAGCACCAGCTAAATCCACGTCTTTGACCGTAAAGTATTGGCCACCATTATTGACTTCGATATTGCCCACCGTGCCGACATCGAGGACATCATCATCCTCAACATTGACTAAGGTCGCATGGGAGGTGTTGGCAAAGATCATGTCTTTAATGGCAGCTAAGTCACCACTACTGGTGGTGTAATCGATCTCGCCGCGCGTAATGCCTTGGGTCTGGTAACTCTTCTCCGTAACAGCTACCGCCGAGGTGGTAGCATCACCTAAATCGATATAGCCACCTTCGACCACTTCACCCGTATTTTGGTGAATCAGTTGCTGCCGCAGTTGCTGAATCTGATTGAGGCTAAAGTCGTTGCTTGCGGCCATATCAAAGCCTAAGGTACCACCCTCGCCTAAGACATAGACTTTATTAATACCGCTGGTCGTGACCGTGTCGCTAGCATCATCGACATGAATCTGGTTGTTAGCAATGGTGCGATCATGGTAGGCACCGGCATTGCGACCAATAATGTAGAACACACTGTCAGGATTGGTATCAATGTTGACTTCGCCGTTAAAGTAGGATTCACCCTCAATGATGGCTACTGAGCCATTGATGTGCGAGTAGCTGTTAAAGTAGGCGTGACCATTCTTGTGCACCGCCATCATGGCGCCATCCAATAAAAGCTCATCGCCTTGTAAGGTAGCTTCAGCGTAGTTAACCTCAGGGATGCCATCACCATTGATATCTTCACTCTCTAAGGCGTAAGGTGCACCAGTGCCATCCACTGCGCCAATCTCAAGGAAGCCACCATTTTGTACGGTGACATCACCTAAAGCGTAGCTCTGGCCAGATTCTGGGGTGCCGGTTGGGTCAGCCACTGTCCACTTGCCGTAATCGACATGCACCACCGCATTGGTATTAACTTGGCCTAAGCCCACTGCGTTGTAATCGGCCAGTGGAGCATTGTTGCCATCAATGATTAAGTTGCCATTGACCACACCAGTACTCTTGCTGGCAGCACTCTCATCTACCAGCGAGGAGCCTGCTTCTTGGGTCGCAAAGTAGCCTAAATGCAGCTCAGCAGGGTAGTCCGTATTAGAGTTGCTGTTACCAATTTGGATGGTATTGGAAGTCGAGCTTAACTCTTGACCGACAATGACACGGCCCGCAGCCAGCGCTAAGTTGGCATTAGTGCCGTCTGCATTCTTGAAGGCATTGTCTAAGGTCAGTTTCTCGGCCTTAATGGTACCTAAGCCTAAATCTAAAGCCTTATCAGTGTTGGCATCAGCATTGGTTACCTTAAAGTCTTGACCGATGATCATACCGCCACCGGAGAAGATGACACGGTCAGATTGTGGTGTGGTGGAGTAGCCATCGATGTTGCTGACATCTAAGACTGCTTGCTCACCTGACTTATTGACCATCTCTAAGGCGCCATTGCCGGTTAAGACCACAGCCACACCTTGCTGGTCGGCAGTAGGGGTACTATCGAGGTCTAAGAGGCCATCAGCGTTGTTAATCTGCAGCAGGGCATCGGTTGGGGCGTGCACATCCATCTCACCACTACCCACGGTAATGGTGGTTAAGTTGTTGCCACGCTTGAGATCGACGTCAATTTGCGACAGGTTGAGAGTGGAGGTGCTGCCATAGCCATTGCTCTGCACCTTGATGCTGTTTGGCGCATTGGTGTTGTCAATGGTCAGCTTCGAGCCTGTGGCCATGGTAAACGAGGCATCAGCATCGGCCACATCTAAGTTGGTACGCGTCTCTTCACTCGTACCCACCATGAGCGAGCCGCCATCTAAGGTCAGATCACCACTGTGCGTGATATGGCCCGCAGCCACGTTAAAGGACTTAAAGTCGTTGTCCGTACCACCCTTCACGATCACATTACCGGTGCTGGTACCAGTAGTGGCTTGACCAGTAGTCTCATCAGTGGCGACAAAGGCTATGCCGTCGTGTAAGGTAAAGGCGGTATCAGCAGCGGCGCCCGAGTCAGTCTTAAAGGTGGCGTTTTGTGTCACTAATTGGTGATAGCCAAAGACTTGCTCGGCAGAGTTAAAGTTCTCACCACCGCCTAAGGTGACATCCGTAGCGTGAATGTCGAGGTTGAGCTGATCGGTAGTACCGGCGCTGACTTGATTATTCTCTACCAGTGAGTTGCTGATGAGTACATCAGTGCCCTTAATGACGCTGGCGTCAGCAGGAACAGATACTGGCGTGCCATCCGCTCCTGACTCGGTCTTAGTGGCAATGATGTTGAAGTCTGCATCAGGATTGTTGTAGTCCTCGCTGAAGGTGAACTGGTTCATATCCAGCGTTGCAGCGTTTGGATCACGGGTAAAGTCAGCTGTACCTTCGTTTAAGGTAAAGGTACCGCTGTTGCCGGTAAAGGTATTGAGCAGATTATGCGTTAAGTAAGCTGTACCTTGGACTTCGATCTCACCGCTACCGGAGACCGTGCCCTCTAAGAAGCTACCCTCGCCCTCATCAGCGATGACGAGCTTACCATCAACAATGGTGGTACCACCGCTGGTGTTCTTGTAATCGGTAAAGGTGGCGATACCGTTGGTGTTGATGTTGAGGGTATTGCCGTCACCAACATTAATCGACTCGGCGGTCACTTCGGCAGTTAAGACCGAGCTAGTGCCATCGCCGTTGTCAATGGTAGGCACTTCACCATTATTGCCCTCAAAGCCGACGTTAATGGTATTGCCCGTGCCGGAGACCTCAATATTATTGAGATTCCATGTGCCCGCATTGACATTAACGGAGGCATTGCCCGCCATCACAATGGTGGTATTGACATCACCTGCAGTCGTAGCGCTATCTGGGGTGACATTGATAAGAGTGTTGCCAGTGCCGTCAGCTGCCAGCGTGGCGTCAAAGGTGCCTAAGTTTAAGTTAGCCTCACCTGAGCCGCTACCCGTACCTAATTGCAGCTTGCTGCCATTCATGCCATTTAAGGACGAGCCGACTTCAAGGGTACCTTGCTCGACCACGAAATCAGAGCCGCCATTGTAGCTGTTGGAGAAAGCTAAGTTGTCGGCACTAATGGTACCCTCACCAATGTTGAGGTTTACATTGGTAGTGGTGTTGTTTTGCGTCAGGCTTAAGGCATCGCCCTCAATGCGGCCACCGCGATCAAAGTAGATCTTGTTGCCATCAAGGGTAGGAGCCGGATTGGCCGAGGTATCAGTCGTGCCTAAGAAGGAGATATCCAGCGAGGTGTTGCTTGGTACTTGTGGGCTACCAGGATCAGCTGGGTCAGATGGCACCGTCGTGGCGTCAATACGCAGCGCACCAGTTTGGCCTAAGACCACGGTGACATTATCGGCAGCAGCGCTATCGCGCGTGCCGTCAGCACCCGTCTGTAAAAGTTCGGACAGCTGGGTATCTTGCACCGCAAATACCGAGTCGGCAGGCGCAGCAATGCCTGCTTGCTCCGCTAACTCCACCTTAGTGCTGCCATTGGCCAGAGCCTCAGCGGTGGTGGTACCTACATTAATGAGGTTGTTAGTACCAGTGACATGGATAGCATTAGCGCCGGTTAAATCTAAGGTTGAGGTGCTATCACCGCCGTTACCCACGACCTTGATGCTGCTACCGGAGGCAATGGTCACATCCGTGACCGAGGTGTTGCCCGCGCCTGCATCAGTATTATGGGCAAACTGCAAGGTGGCGTCGTGACCAAAGGCCGTAGAGGTGTTATCTGCACCACCGATTTGCACGCCTGCGTTGCTGATATCAAATTGGCCAGGCTGATCCGTGGTGGTATTAGTGGTGACGTGCGTGACGGTACCACCTAACACTTGGTAGGTTGGATCGTTGGTGCCATTACCTAAATCGCGGATATGGGCATCACCGATAGACGTGGCTTGATCGCTATTGCCATTGCCCACGGCATTAACGGTGATGTGATCGTGCAGATAGAAGTTGGTATCGGCAACTGTTGGATTTTCAGGATCGGTATTGGTACTTGGGCTAAAGGTAACGGAGTTAGAGACCGTAGCTTCCTTAAAGTTTAAGGAGGAGCTGTAGTCCGTATCAGCCTTACCGCCTAAGTAGAGGTCACCAACCTTGAGATTGACCGTGTCCTTCCACTCATCCTTGAGCTTGTCGTTAACGGTGAGGGCATCGGCACCAATGGTACTTTCCTGCGTGACGACAATATCTGCATTGTCGCTATCAGCAGCACCTTGGCTGTAGTCATTGAGGACAATAGGCTGTGCGGTGTCAGTAGCCTCGAGGTCTAACTCACCACCCTCTAAGATGACGCGGCCGCCAGCTGGCTCGGTGGTGCCATGCTGGGTAAAGGTAGAAAGTGAGTCTTCGTTTAAGATGGTGGTTGCACCGGTCTTGACGTGTAAATCACCGGTACCGGTTAAATTGCCGTCGCTTAAATCTGTGACACCAGTAAAGGATAAGTCGCTGTTACCGGCGATATTGACTGTAGATTGGTTGATCTTAAGGTTAGAGATGGTGACATCAGCACCTGAGGCTTCGCGGTCATCACCAATGTTGAGGTGAGCGTTAGGGCCGGTGAGGGTAATGCTGTGGTCAGCCTCAGTGGCATCGACATTCCACGTGCCATTTTTGAAGTTTAAGGAGCTCTCGCCAGGGCCGTCACCATTGATATTGATGTTAAGGCCAATATTGCCAGTAGAGCCATCAGCCTTTGCAGTAAGGGTCACTTGTGCTGGGTCAGCATTGCCGTTACCCACCTGCACCGTGGCCACCGAGCCATCGGTAGAGGTCAGATCTGAGGTCTCGATGTTACCGCTTGTGATGACAAAATCACCGCTAGTGGTGCCGTTTTGGACTAAATCTAAGCGATTGGTGGCGGCAACAGTACCCTGACCGATGTCGAGGTTAGTGCCATCGTTACGCAGCTGTAAATCCTCACCTTGCAGTCTACCGCCTTGATTGAAGTAAATCATGTCGGTCTGCGTGGCTTGGTTGTTATTGGTGATCTTTTGCAGCTGCGAGGTGGCTAGGTTCGCGACGGTGTTGCCTGGATCAGCTGGATTGGCGGTACCTGCACCATTTGGCACTTGCAGCACACCGTTACCGGCTAAGACCACATTAGCGCCATTGCCAGATGCTTTATCAACATTGAGCAGAGTGTTGAATTGGTCAGCAGTGAGCTTGAGCTCAGAGCTGCCGGAGCCATCTAAAGTGCCAGGGGTACCGATTTGAATTGAAGTGAGGTTATTGCCACGCTTTAATTCTAAAGCGGTAGCACTGCCAGAGCTTAAGTCTAAGACCGCTTCGCTATCGGCAGTGTTGCTGGCAATGACAATGGTGTTAGCTGCATTGGTATTGTCGATGACCAGCTTAGTGGTGTCACCATTTAAAGCCATGGTGGCATCACCAGAGTAATTGTCATTAGCACCGACGGCTAAGGTACCACCACTTAAAGTGATGCTGCCCGAGTGGGTGTAATTGCCCTGCGCCACACGATAGGCATTATCAAGGTTATTTGCACCACCGACTAAGACCACATCACCAGTGCTGGTACCAGTGCCGGTACCAGTCTGGCCATTGTGTGCGCCACCGTCTAAGGTCACACCATCTTGCAGATGGAAGGTTTGATTGGTGTCTGCATCGGGCTTAAAGGTCACATTTTGCGTGACCGCTGTACGATAGCCTAAGCTCTCTTCGGCGGAGTTGAAGCCGGTGCCACCACCTAAGGTTAAGTCGGTAGCCTCGAGATCTAAGTTGAGATCTTGACCACCTTCTGGAGCAATAGAGCTGCTTACAGAGAGGTTATCACCGGCAAGGGTGTTGGTATCACCGCTAGCGTTGACGCTGATTTGGCCTTCCCCCTCGGTGGTGCCAAATTGGTAGTCGGTAAGCTCGATCGGGTCAGCAGATCCTTGGCCGTTACCAGCCTTTAACTCTAAACGGCCACCTGAGGTTAAATAGACATTACCGGTAGGGGCGTTGGGATCGGGGCCGGTTGCTGTAGTGAAGTTATCTAAGATGGTCTCGGTTAAGACGGCTGTACCTTGTACTTCTAAGGTACCAGTGCCGCTGAGGTTAGAGGTGCCATCACCTAAGTCTAATTTGCTCTTAGTGCCAGTCTCAGTATCACCCTTGCCCACGACCACACGGCCGCCCTCGGCAATGGTGACGTCAGTGCTGTGACCGGTAAAGGTACCGGCGCCGTGATTGGCGTTTAAGTCGGTTGGGTTGATGTCCTTTAAGGCACCGTCTAAGAGCAACGTACCGCCCTCGTTAACGGTGATATCGCCTTGTAAATCGATATTAGGGGCATAGATCGCAGCCGTACCTGCACCGCTCCCTACATTGATGTTGCCACCGACCGTGATCTTATTGTTGACTTGCTCTGCGGTTGGTGTGGCCATACCGACGCTGATAATGGCTTGTGAGCCCTCAGAGACGGCGTTTAAGTTGATATTGCCGCCTAAGGTGTTGCTGCCATTACCGTTTATTTGCAGCGCGGTATTGTCATTTAAGTTTAAAGTGGAGCCCGCCGCCATGTTGAGCTGGGTGGTAGTGGCCTCATCATCATCGGAGCCGACGACTAATTTGGAGTAATTATCGTAGGCTTGATTGCCACTATTGGTGGTTACCACATTTACCGTCGCACCCGAGGCAATGTTGACGTGGTGGTACCATGTACTGCTGTTATAAATACGGTTGCTATTGACATAGTTCTGGGTATCGCCGGTGTTGCCTGGGAAGGTATCCCAATCAAGGCCTGGGCCGGTAGGATCACCCACGGCCATTGGCATTGGCATCGCGGCAGGATCGCCATTGACAGCAGGAGCGGCTGTTGGCAGAGCGCGTGGCTGTAAGAGGTTTTGTGCCTGTTGGGTAGCAGAGTTGTAGGCAATCTCAGAGGCGGTAGCAGCGGCTTGCTCCGTGGCAGAGAGGGAGCTCTGCTCGCCATTTAAGAGAGCGTGCAGGTTTAGCTCGTCTGTAGTGTCTGTTGCCGTAGCGTGAGATGTGGCGTTAGAGGCATCAGAGTCGTTGTTATTAGTAAGAGCAGCGTGGGCTACTGGCGTGGCCAGAGCCGATGATACGACCATGATCGAGGCGAGCCCCTTAAAGTAGGCACGGCCGTAGATAGCGCGATACTGTGCTCTTAAGAAAGTGAGAGCATTGTTGCTTGGTTTCATGGATAAACGACTCCGATGTAAGGAGCAAAGCTACTAATTGAGACCTGCAAACACAGAGTGCTGTGCTCAGGGCAGCGACTTGAATAGCGCTGCCATCAAGCAGCGTGTTTGGGGGCGAGCTTAACCTAATAGCGGTTGCACTCTGTGGAAATGTCCACGCAAGAGGGACATCTAGCAAAGGGCCAACACTTCTTTTGGCGGAAAAATGAGGAGCTCTGGGGTATGAGGGGCCCTAATTTTGGGATGGTAGAGACTTACAAAGTTGCGTCAAGACCGCAATAACAGCAGCTCGTATTGCATAAGCCAACAACCCTACAGCAAAGGCCAAGAAAAAGCCTGAGCAGAGAGAAAAGCGGCTGGAATTACTGCTGTGAGCGAGTCTATCCTCTGCCTGTTTTGGCGTTAACAGGCCAGATAGTCTTATACCACGGCAAAACTCCTCATCAGGGAGCAAATAATGTACCTGTAATTGTGCAGGCTAAGTTGTTAGAGGCGAGGATAGGGGGCAAAGCTGAAGGGGCAAAGTTGCGAGGCAGGTATTTAAGCGTTCCTATGCGATCTTAAAGTGGTGGCTATCCCGCTTACAGGCGGGGTGAGAACGTCTTATTACCACCTTGGGGGAGATATGATGACGCACTGAGCGCTGCCATGCGCTAACGCGCCTCAGACCCTGATGACGGCACCACCACCACCATCTTGATTAGGGGTAGAGCAAAGGAAGCGCAAACTCTTGTTCTTAAGGCGGACGTATTTCCCATCACAAGCAGCTATGCTGGCCAGAGCTTACCTCTGACGTCGAAAAGTTGCGGCTGATTTTTCTCCAACCGCTAAGATACGGCTTTTACCTTAGGGTGTTTCTACTGACGACTAACCCTCAAGTGTAAGGCGATAGCTTTAAAGCTGGGGATGCCCCCATCTTTAGCTTCATGGTGGCTATCATTTAGGGGCGTACAGCAGAAACAGCTTATTTATCAGGAAAAACAAATGCGAGCCAACTGCTCGGTGGCAGTAGCTTTGAGATACGGCACTTTTGTGGCAGCCCAAAGCAGTTGGACTGCCACCTGTAAGCCAACGTTAGCGCCTTAGCGATCCAGCGGGTGAATTGTGAGTTTTGGCAGCGCCTTGACAAATTGCATCGTCTCCAGTGATACCGTAATCACGCGCAAAATAAGATTGAGGATGTAGTCCTCATCCCCCATCTCCTGCGCAAACGCGTTGTAGTCATTGGCGATGCGGGAGTCCTTATCGATACTGATGCCGCAGCGCTCCACTACCTAATCAAGTGCTGACTTGCGATTGACCACATACTCCTGTGCCTCCAGCGGGATGCCAGTAATGGTGATGCTGTCGTTGTAGATGATCGTGGTCTTGTCCTTAGCAGCATTGCCCTTTTTACCGGCGTTTTTGCCGTAGGATAGCTTGATGACGCGCTTGGAGACATTAGGGGTTAAGCCCACAATCTTGCAGCCTTGGTATGGTGTAACCTGCTCATAGTACACGTGCAGCATAGCAAGCTTACGTCCCGCCTCCATAAAGGCCTTAAAGTCATCCCATGTGGCCACGCGCGGAATACGTGGTAGCTCCTTTTGCAGATTGTTAGCGTAGGTGGTGCGGTAGTCGGTGCTGTGCAGAAGGCCGTAGATGTAGTAAAACACAGCATCGGCGTCGATTTCCGCTTCGTGACCAGCATAAGCTGCTTGGAAGTGCGCAATGGCCTCAGGCTTTAGGGCATCCTCGCGCACATAACCGTTGACAATGAGCTGTTGTACCGAAGCGTCGTGCTCTACCGCGTCCAGTAGTGAGGCGGCTTGAGGTGCAGGGGTGAGCACGTCTGTCTCTAAGTTACCTAAGAGCGAGCTGGTGTCCTCATAGCCCTCGACGCGGGCTTGGCGATAGGCGGCAAGCTCGGCTTTGGTGGCAGGACGGTAGGTGTAGCGTGGGAAGCATTGCGACTTTTCCATGTGATCTAAGCAGCTAATGCAACTGCTCATAAGGCAGCTAAACTCATGAGCACCAACACCTGTCACGTCAATAGTCAGGTTCTCCGCCCCCGCAAATGGGAACAATTGAGGCATTTGCCCGACAACGTGAATCCAAAAGCGATCACTATACAGCCATTCTTTGACGAACGGGCGATATAAAGATAAAACCACTTTAGTTATATCAAAAATGGGGCTGGTAATGAATTTGACAACACTTTGCTTGCGGTCACGATCCCACTTGATCTTAGTAGGGTCGTTGTCCAAGTCAAAATCAGTACCTTGAGACTTGGCCAGTGCAACTTACTCGTTGTAAAAGGTAATGCAACGACTCATATTGGCTGCCAAAGCAGCTTTGGATGCGTTATACATCCATGAATCACGACCTGTCTCATTGCCTCTAGAGTAGTTAGCAAAGATCGCAAGTCCGTCTTGCTTCTTGCCTTCGACCGTGATGAAGTTGCTGAAATCATCACGGCGCTGGTTGAGCCAATCGTCATGCGCATCTTGAGTGATTCTGGTGAGCTGCGCTTGTGAACTCAGCACAGAGCCTATGTCACGCAGCTGCTGCAGCTTTTGCTCACGGGTAAGGTAATCATCCACGGTGGCAAAGTAAATCTGACCTTGCTCTGTGGCTTCTGGGTTCTTTACCAAGATGGTAATGGCAATCGGGGCGCGGCTGCCCACACCAAAGACGTTATCTTTTTCCTTGCGGCGTTGCTCACCAGAGGTGCGAGCATTACCCTTGAGATGGTAAACGTGGATCGAGCTAAACTCCTCGACTAAGGAGCGCCGCACGCCACTGGCCGCAGCCGAGTCCAACCAGCCCGCATTGGTCACAAAGGCAATTATGCCACGCTCAGTGATTTTATCCGAGGCCCAGCGAAACGCACGGATGTACGAGTCGTAGAGACTGTTTTTGTTGGTGACCTTGCCAGCACGTTCAACATAGGTTTCAGCGATGCGCGCATCTAGCGCTGGGTACTTCTCGTTTTGGTTATCGTCGTTTTGGCTCTTCTGCCCCACCGAGTAAGGAGGATTACCCAAGATAACCCGCAGCTCGAGATTCTCTACCTCACGGCGCAACTCGCTGTTAGGCACAAACGGATTATGCGGATCTAAGCTGCCCTCTTTTGCTGCGTAGTTAAAGGTGTCCGTGAGCACCATAATGGAGTTGCTCTGGTACTCCTCTAACGGCACCGCATGACCATGAGCCTTCTCATAGCGCTGGTTGTATACCGACTCGATGTTAATCGCGGCCACGTAATAAGCCAGTGGCAGAATCTCAAAGGCATGCAGCTCATGGCGGTACTTCTGATCAAGCGCCTCATCAGTAATGAGGCCACTTTGCAGCAGTTGCGCGATAAAGGTACCCGTGCCGGTAAACGGATCGAGCACATGCACATGTGATGAGGAAAAGCTCTCGCCAAACTCCCGCTTAAGCAGCCTTAAAGTACGTCATCTATTAAATCAGTCGCTCCCAAGTAAAACCAGCAAAGCACTGCAGCGCTCCAAACAAAAAGTGGCGTGAGCAGCAAACGCCACCCACACCACTTTTGCTGGCTTGAGCCTTAAACGTGAGGCCCTTAAGCCAGCACAAATAATGGCTCTAAGTGAAAGGTCTTGATTAAGGCTTGCACCGTCGCGGGAGCATGGTAGACCTTAAGCTTGTGCTCCGGCGTGCTCTTCGCCCACTGCACTAAAAACGCAATGCCCGAAGAGTCCACCGCCGTCGTTTGCGCCAAATCAACCTCATGTTGCTGAAAGATCGCTTGACGCTGCTCCCACAACTGCGGCACCTCGACCGTGGTCATCCGCGTTAAATCAAAACTGGCCATACACTGGCACCCACCTTACTTGATAGGCTCAGAGCTGCCGCTTTGGTTGTGCTGATTGATGAGGTCAGTCACCGCCTTAATGCCACGCTCACGAATGAGTGGAGACAGCTCGTTCTCCTTGGCTGTCAGCATGCTGATACCCTCGGCAATCATATCGAAAGCACGCCACTCGCCAGTCTTGCTGTTCTTACGCAGCTTGAAGATCAGCTCAATATCAGGCTTGCCCTGCTCACGGATTAAGAACTTCACGTTCACCTGTGTAGCAGATGGATCGACGCTCTGATACTTTGGCAGCACCAGATCCTGATCGTTGTACATGGCTAAGGCATCAGCATAGGAAGCCACGATGTACTCAGCAAAGGCATCACAGAAGGCATCACGATCTTCAGCAGTGGTCGACTTTAAGTTGGTGCCCATTACCTTGTAACCGGCGTAACGGGTATCAACATAAGGCAAGAGGTCGTTACGGATGAGCTCCTTACGGAAGTTCACATCAGTCATCTTGTCCTTATTGGCCTTGATCTTAGCAAAGGTCTGCTCAGCTACAGTCGACACCATCTTGTATGGGTCAGTCATATCAACCGTAGCCGCAGAAGCGGTCATACTAACAGACAAGCTCAGCACCGCCGCTGCGCAGGCCATGACCATGGTCGTCAAAAACTTCTTCATAAAGAGGCTCCTCTCTACGCACCACAGTGGGTGCTCTTAGGTCTTAGCTGTGGCTTTTCTGCGCTCGTTTTAGCTACGAGATGACTAAGTACGAGGCAGCATCACCACAGCCAATTTGTGCAATTTGTGCTGTTACGACAAGCACTTACGACTGCGTGTTAGCTTTGTCAGCACTATCAGACACTGAGCTGCTGTAGAGGAACTTGGAGATTAACTCCTCCAGCACAATCGCCGACTCAGTATCCTGAATGTAGTCACCATCCTGTAAGTAGGTCGAGCCTAACTCCTCGTCATAAAAGCCTGGAGTGATCGAGATGTACTGCTCACCGATGATACCCGCCGTCTGAATCGAGGCCTTGGACTCACTGGACAGATCGCTATATTGCGACTGGATGGCGATATCCACCACTGGCACTAAGTCCTTTGGGTCTAAGGTAATGTTCTCAACACGGCCGATTAACACACCACCGATACGCACAGGGGCGCGTAATTTGAGCGAGCCCACGTTGTCAAACTTGGCGTGCACCGTATACGTCTGCGACGAGCTATCTAACACGAGGCCTGCGACCTTTAAGGACATAATGACCGCAGCGAGGATGCCGATGATCATGAAGACACCGACGCCAAACTCAATCTTGCTAAATTTCATAAAAACCACCTTTAGCTCACCACACAAGGTCTCTGGGCGCACACGCCGCTAGCGCTACTGCTACGGCGGCAGCTGCTACAGCAGCTACTGCTACTGCTACTGCTACTGCTGCTGCTGCTGCTGCTGCTGCTGCCCAACTCACCTTGCTGTGTGACCTTGAGCTAGAACATCAATGCCGTTAACACGAAATCTAAACCTAACACCGCTAAGGACGACTGCACCACAGTAGCCGTGGTCGCATCAGAGATACCCTCAGAGGTTGGCTTGGCATCGTAGCCATTAAACAAAGCGATCCACACGCAGGCAATGGAGAAGACCACCGATTTGACCACCATGGCACCGAGGTCATCGATAAAGTCCACACTGCCTTGCATGCCTGACCAGTAAATGCCGTCATCTAAGCCCAGCCAGTCCACACCTACGAGCTTACCGCCGTAAATACCCACAAGGCAGAAGATGATCGACAGCAGCGGCATAGAAATCACACCAGCCCAGAAGCGGGGCGAAATGATGCGACGCAATGGATCGACGGCCATCATCTCCATGGATGACAACTGCTCAGAGGCTTTGAGCTGACCAATTTCAGCGGTTAAGGCCGAACCGGCACGACCAGCAAAGAGTAAAGCCGTCACCACAGGGCCCAGCTCACGGATAATAGCCAGCGACACTAAGGTGCCCAGCGAGCCTGTAGCCATGAAATCCTTGAGGATATTAAAGCCTTGCAGACCCAGCACCATGCCGATAAAGAGGCCCGACACGATGATAATGATCAGCGACTGCACACCCACAAAGTAAATCTGCCGGATGAGCAGTGGGAAGTGCTTACGGACATTAGGCTTACCGACTAGGGCGTGGTAGAGCATTAAGGTGGAGCGCCCTAAAGAGCAGATTTTTTTCAGGGCATAGCGGCCGAGCTGGCCGACAAAGTCAAACATCTTAGAGCTCCTCCAAATAGTCCGTGCTGGCTTTCATGTTGAAAGCATATGGGCCATCGAAGTCGCCATTGATGAACTGCACCACTCGCGGATCAGAGCTGTGACGCACCTCATCTGGGGTACCGGCGCTTAGAACCTTGCCATCAGCTACGATCACCACCTGATGGGCAATAGAAAGCACCTCTTGCACGTCGTGAGTCACGATGATGGAGGTGATGCCCAGTGAGCGATTGAGCTCAGAAATCAGCTTCACCAACACCGCCATGGTAATGGGATCCTGACCGACAAAAGGCTCGTCATACATGATGAGGTCAGGGTCTAAGGCAATAGCACGCGCAAGGGCAGCACGACGGGCCATACCGCCAGAGAGCTCGTTAGGGGAGAAGTGCGCAGCGGCACGCAAGCCCACGGCCTCGAGCTTCATCAGTACCAGATCGCGAATGAGGATCTCTGGCAACTTTGTGTGCTCACGTAGCGGGAAAGCTACGTTTTCAAAGACGTCACTATCGGTAAAGAGGGCACCGCTTTGGAAGAGCATACTCATGCGCTTACGCAGCTCATAGAGCTTAGCGCGCTTGAGCTTATGGACGTTAATACCGTCAAAGAGGATGGAGCCGGAATCTGGTGTAAGCTGGCCACCAATGAGGCGTAAGAGCGTGGTTTTACCTGTACCCGATGGACCTAAGATAGCGGTAATTTTGCCCCGTGGAATATCAAGCGTCAGTCCTCTGTAGATGGGTCTGCCGCCATAGGAAAAGTGGACGCTATCCACCTCAACTAAAGGAGAGTCAAGCGGTGCGGCACTCGTAGGTGCGGCACTTACCGCCTGCTCCCTTGGTGGAGAAACTTCTGTCGACATGCTGATAGGCCTCAAAACACAGCGCTCAGGCTGTTGCCTCGACCGTAAAAGGGCCATGTTTTACTACAGGGAGTTAGTGTGTAGTGGTGTGAGTAGAGGCTACTTCTACGGTTTCTGTCTTCGGCCTTGACCGTGGTGCCGCGCAAGGCACCGTGTAAGGCTAAGGCACGGTAGCGCGAATTCTAACACAAGGGCTTATAGGCACTGGGTGCGGTACAGGGCGCCTTGCTCATAAATCCAAGCTTTTTGACCACGTGATCTGCAATAAGTTGCACCTTATGTAAGCGTTCGCTGAGGTAGCTTAAACTGTTAGCTCTCTTAGCTTAGCGCATGGCGCTTAGCTGGAAATTAGTGGCCAAAAAGTAGCACTGGGTGCGCTGCGGCGCGAGGCGGTGCAGGCATATGGCAATCCCATCACTACTACCCCCAAATGGAACGACTGACTTAAGAGATGATGGACTTTAGGGTAATCAAGGTGCACCGTCCTCAGATAGGGTTAGACTCACCTGCACCATGCATCTCGCGGTGTGTATTTGCCCTTACGCCTCACGTCTGCCGTCACTTTTTAGAGTCCTCATTCCAAAGTTATCCTGAAATCTGACCACCTCTAAAACTCTAAGCCTCTAAGAGCAGCGCTTACCCTCAGATAAACATCAAGCGCTAGCTGTTTTTTCGGGTTTGTGGGGATTAGCGTCTGCGTGGCGGCGCTATGGCCTCTAAGTGTTAGTGGTTGCCACACTTATCTCCAAGCACAGCGCCCGCGCAAGATGCGCTGTGGCCACAGCAGAGATACTGCTGATAAAGATTGTCTTGACACAAGACAGCTCAAGGCAGCAGCCCAGTCCCCGTCCGCTACCTCTGCAAGCGTAACCGGTCACTGCTGTGATAGCATAGGGCGCAAATCACCGGCGCGCTGCTACCACATATGTCAGCTCCCCTGCTCAGCTCACTCCGCATGCCGTGAGCACGATGCTGTAAGCGTGGTGGTAGTGGCTTACCGATCTCACGCGCCATTGCAGGAGTTTTATCGAGGCGATGTTTAAGGAAACTTGCATTCAAGCAGGCAAGCGTGTCCTGCAAGAGGAAGCTGCCGCCATCTTAGAGCTGGTACCTACCATCGATGAGCACTTTGCACACGCCTGCGATCTGCTCCTCAAATGCCAAGGCAAAGTCATTCTCACCGGCGTCGGCAAATCAGGTCACATCGCCACCAAAGTAGCATCGACGCTCGCCTCCACTGGCACCCAAGCTTTCTTTGTGCAATCGGCAGAAGCGGCCCATGGTGACCTCGGCATGATCGGCACTAAAGACGTGGTGATCGCTATCTCCAACTCCGGCGAAGGCTCCGAGCTTAAGGTCATGATCCCGCTCTTACGCCGCCGTCATATTCCGCTCATTGCCATCACCGGTAATCTCAACTCTACCCTTGCTAAAAGCGCAGATGTGACGCTCTCTGCTCATGTCTCACGTGAGGCCTGCCCTCTCAATTTAGCCCCAACCTCAAGTTCGACAGCGGAGCTGGCGATTGGCGATGCGCTGGCTATTGCGCTGCTCGAGGCCCGTGGCTTTACCGAGCGTGATTTTGCGCTGTCCCATCCAGGTGGCGCTTTAGGCCGGAAGCTCTTAGTGCGTTGCGCGGATATCATGCACGTGGGTGAGGAAATCCCAATGTGCCGCGATGATGTGACCATTAAGGAAGCCCTGCTGGAGATGACCGCCAAGAGCCTCGGCATCGTGGCTATCGTCGATAGCAATAACACCTTAGTCGGTGTGTACACCGATGGTGATTTACGCCGCACCTTAGAAAAAGAGCTCTCCGTACACGATCAGCTCTCAGAGGTGATGACGCATGGTGGTATTAGCGTGCGCCCACAGTGCTTAGCGGCTGATGCTCTCACGCTGATGCAGGACAAAAAGATCAGCGCCATGATCGTCACGGATGAAGACAAGAAAGTGGTTGGTGCGTTTAACATGCACGACCTGCTGCGGGCCGGTTTAATCTAAACCTCCTCGCCCACACTAAGCCCCAACTCAACCAACCACTCCCAACTACTGATCATTACCACCCGCATTACCCCCAACTTCAGCCTATAGTTCATGGTTCGTGATATGGGTTAACAGCGGTGGAGTGATTACACCTATCTACCTATCCACCTACACCGCCCCCAGACAGAAACGAACAGCACAAAAGAGGATTGTCATGGCCGAGGGAATTCCTAACCCAAACGAGGATTTAACCACTTTTTACCAAGTGCTACCTGCAGCCATTGTCGCCAAGATGCAGCGCATTAAGCTGGTAGTCTTAGATGTAGATGGCACCCTTACCGATGGGGCTATTATCTACAATGACACCTCTCGTGAGTACAAGAACTTTAACTGCAAAGACGGCATGGGCGTCTCACTGCTCATTAAGGCCGGTATCGAGGTGGCGCTGCTTACGGGACGCTACTCCCACCTCACTACCCGCCGCGCTGCCGACATGCTCATTGAGCATGTGATCCAAGGTGAGCGCAACAAAGAAGAGGCCCTACAGCGTCTGATGCAGCAGCTTAATGTCACAGATGACGAGCTGGCCGTAGTCGGTGATGACATCAATGACATGCCACTGTTCCAGCATGCAGCAGTCTCGGGCTGCCCACTGGACGGCTATCACTTTATGCAGACCCAAGCTACGGTGCACTTAACGCGTAATGGTGGTAACGGTGCGGTGCGTGAATTTGCTGACCTCATTTTGATGGCTAAGGGCCTCATGACCCCAGAGGGTGATGCTAAGTTTCTGCGCGAGCGCGGCTTAAGCTTTGCGCACACACGCCAGTAAGGTATGGGTGTTCTCATAGATGACAGAATATGGGAGGCGGGCTGGCAACGTCACCACCTTGAGATGACGAGATGCAGGATGCAGGTGATCCTGATCCTATCTGCCACAGGGGCCCCCTGATTACCCTAAATTACGTCATCTCTTAAGTCAGTTGTTTATAAGGCTACTGACAGCGCTGTGCTTACAGCAAGGCAGTATTGACAGTACCGCCATGCGATATTTCCCTGACTGCAAACAGCCTGCGCTCAGGCTGTTATCTTCAGCGCCACGCTCTCTTTACTCCCAGTAACCCCTACTGCCACGCGACACTCACTCCCTGCACTCTGTAACTGCAGCTGCCTTAGATTAGAGCACGCCCTGCACTTAGCCCCAACGAAGAGCTCTACCGCTCAGCTCCTCTGTACAGTTCTTACCGCCCCGCCTCTTTCATAGCTGCACTAAGCAGCTTTGTATTTATAAGTACGTAGCAGTATAATTGGCTCTTTTTCATTAAACACGTCAAAACCACTTTCCCGCCTATATTTATCGTCTTTTTACCCCAAAAGCCTCCCCAAGCGCATGCATTAATCGCCGCAAGCATCTAGAAAAGACATCTTGTACCTCCGCTTGCTGTCTAAAATAGGGCAACTCGCCTCTAAGCCCTCTCTTTACCCGCACATTTACCCGCACAACACCGCTTGTGCTGCACCCAATCTAACCTTTTACCCCGCATAGTATCGCGATAAATTAGCGCTTTTGCACCAATTACTCTTTAAGTTATCCCCCTCTCCCCTCCCCCACTTTTATCCCGCTTAAAGGTAAAACCAATGCACTACACTAGTGCATAAATAGCAGTGTCGGAAATGTGATTCTTGTACAATTTTGGGGATAAATTACCCCTGCTGCAAAAAGCTCATAACTGGCTTTTCTATGCAGCATTGCATACAGATGTATCTATCTGATTTTTTGCTAAGAGCGCCTTTTGAGCAAATTACGGGCCAATAGCTGGAAAAATTTGCGTTAGAATGAGTGTATTAACGGCGCTCAAGTTGAGGCAGAGTCTCCGAGGGAGGGTCTTGGTTAATAGCTCTACTTAGCTTAGCGTAACGTTTGTGCCAGCTGTGTGTTGGCTGTGCCCTTTGTGGCTGTAGCCACCTTATCTTTTTGCGGTGACTAGCGCAAATTCAGCCCCATATTCTTAGGCCATTGGGCTTGGGGATGTGGCTTTGGGCAATGGTCTTAGCCGTAGTTCTTGGGCCTTAAAATCCCTTGCCTTGGCTTTGGCCTGCATCATCTTTGGTCCCCATCAGAGGAGAGCATCATGAGCGTTACCGTCCGTGCAATGATCATCGCCGTGATCCTTTTCCTGTTCGCTGCCCTGCTCTACAGCTTCTCTAGCACCACTGGTCGTATCAGTGAAGACGAACTCTCCTCCCGCTTCCCTACATTTGAGGCGCAGAACTTTCGAGGTGAGATCTACGACTATCAGGGCCAAATCCAATACAGCATGTTTAGCCAAGAGATGCGCTACTTTAAGTCCCGCGAGCTCTTAAGTGCTGATGGTTTAATTGGCTTCTTCTATGACCACGATGATACGCAAAACCCATTTCGTGGCTGGCAAATCATGGCAGATCACGGTGACCTAGTCTTAAACCAACACGCCCAGCTTGCAGGCAACATCCACGTCGTGCCTAACTTTGCGTCGGCAGAAATCAAAGAAATTTCCACCCCTGACGTCTTCTACGATCTGCAAAAGAACACCATTAGCTCCCCATCGGAGATCACCATTGTGGGCGAGCGATTCATTAATCGCGGCTCAGACTACATCGTCAACCTCGATCAGAAGCTCATTGAGATCAAGGACAAGCCTCATGCTGTGTACTATCCATAACCAACTCCTTAAGTTGCGCATGCGCTCTGCCTTATCTTTATCCCCACTTTTGTGGGCTGGCTGTGCTTTAGGTAGCTTCCTGCTGCTTGCAAGTCCAGCGCAGGCATTAGAAAGCGACAAAGAGCAGCCCATCACCATTGAGTCGGTAGAGCAAAGCGCGGACTTACAAACCAACAAGCTGCTCTTCTCGGGCGATGTAGTAGCTACGCAAGGCTCAATTAAGCTTACTGCTGACAAGGTTGAGGTGACGCGCAATACCGATGGCTCGCTCCAGTCCATTGTGGCTTACGGCAACCCAACCACCTTTGAGCAAAAGCAGGATAACGGACGCTATATCCGCTCCCGCTCTACCACCATTAGCTACCTGCCAGCGGAGACCAAGATCGTACTGCAAGGCCGTGCTGTTATCTGGCAGGGTGATTCGCGCATGTCCGGTGAGCGCATTGAGTACAACATCAATACGCAACGCATGTACGCAGTCAATAACAACTCGCAAGGCGGTCGTGTGTTAAGTACCTTTGTTCCAGCCGACTTTAATAAGGACAAGGACGCGGAAAAGAAATAAGAGCCTTAAGGCTTAAAGGCTGTGTACGCCGGAGCTTAAAAAGCACCGCCACAGCACAGGCATCATGCTCCACCCAGCCTACACAAGGATCTACACAAGGGCAGTGCAAGGACAGCAAAGGCTTACCTACACACTTCCACAGCATAAAAGCACAAGCTCTTGTCACTACCTCAACACTCCCAGCCACTACTAAACCACTCCCAAATCACTCCGCTCACTTCCACGTATCCATCACTTCCTGCTCCCCCAATAACTCGAGCTTAGTGTGCGCTACACACTCCTTGATAGCCACAGCTCTTCCTCAGTAAGGACGCCACATGAGCCTCTTACAAGCCAATCACCTCAAGAAGACCTACAAAGGTCGCGTGGTGGTAAACGACGTTAGTCTCAGCATCGAAAGCGGTAGTGTGGTGGGCTTATTAGGCCCAAATGGCGCTGGCAAAACCACGTCCTTCTACATCATTGTGGGCATCATTTCTACAGAAAACGGCTCGGTGCTGCTTGACGATCAAGACATCACCCACATGCCGATGCACTTACGCGCCCGTGCCGGTTTAGGCTACCTCCCTCAGGAAAACTCCATCTTCCGCAAGCTCAGCGTCGAGGAAAACCTCATGAGCGTTATGGAGTTACAGCCAAAACTGAGCAAAAAGGAGCGCCTCAATAAGGTCAATGACCTCCTTGAGGAGTTCCATATCGACCACCTGCGTAATAGCACCGGTATCTCGCTGTCAGGTGGCGAGCGCCGCCGCGTAGAAATCGCTCGCGCCCTCGCGGCCAATCCTAAATTCATCCTGCTCGATGAGCCTTTTGCTGGCGTGGATCCAATCTCCATCGCTGATATCAAAGACATCATTAAGCACTTAAGAGATCGCGACATTGGCGTGCTCATCACGGATCACAATGTCCGCGAAACCTTAGATGTGTGCGCGAAAGCCTACATCGTGAACGCAGGAGAGATCATTGCCCAAGGTTCAGCGCAAGAGGTGCTGGCCAATAAGAAGGTGCAAGAGGTCTACTTAGGCAAGAATTTCTCGCTGTAATCTGGGAACACAAGGTAATAACGATGGTAGCGCTGCGCCAAAATCTGCAAATACGCACCCGCCAAAACCAGAGCCTGACCATGACTCCACAGCTGCAACAGGCTATTCGTCTGTTGCAACTGTCCACTATCGATCTGCGTCAGGAGATCCAGCAAAAGCTAGAAGTCAATCCCATGTTAGAGGTGGACGACAGCAACGTCATCGCCAGCATGGAGTCGCTGGATGCACTGGCGGAAAAAGAGAATCAAGACGACGTCTTTGATCCTTTTAGCGATGATGAAAACGGCGGCGACATGGTCGCATCAGCAAGGCTGCACGATAAGGATGGCAACGTTCTTGACACCTCCGCAGTCTTGGGCAAAGACAGCGAGATGCGCCAGCAGAGCGACATTGATGTGAACCGCCTCCAAAGTGACATGGGCAGCAGCACCGACATCACCAGCAACTCCTTTGATGTCAACTACGACCCGAATAACGACGAGTCCTTAGCCATCGGTGCCGAGCCTGAGCACACTACCAGCTATGCCGATGATGACGGCTACGACGATCCCCTGTCGCTGCCTGAGTCGACCATTACTGACATCACCAAGACGCGTGACCGTGAGCTCGAAGAAGACGAGATGCCAGATCGTCTGACCACTTCGGAGCAGGATCCAGGTCTGTCCAATCAAGAGGACAGCTTTGATATTCACGATGACAACTACAGCGCTAAATCGCGGGCAAAGGGTGTTGCCATTGATGATGACGGCGTCTATGAGGGCGAAACGCAGGTCAATCTGCACGACCACTTAAAGTGGCAGCTGGACTGCTCGCCAATGTCTGAGCGTGATTACAATATTGGTCTGGCGATTATCGACGCTATCAGCGATACGGGTTATTTAAGTGAGCCGCTGGAGGTTATCTTAGATATCGTCTGCCAGCGCTTCCCAGAAACCACCATGGATGATGTGCTGGTTATCTTAAAGCTGGTGCAGAGCTTTGATCCCTTAGGTGTGGGCGCACGCGATGTCCGTGAGTGCTTAATGATCCAGATCGCAGATCGCCGCACTAAAGACAACAGCTTTGAGTGTGCCTTAGCCGAGCAGATCTTAGATCGCTACATGGACATGCTCTCCAACCACGACTACCGCAATCTGTGCAATAAGCTGCAGATCACCGAGGACACCTTAAAGAGCGTGCTGAGCATCATCATGGGCTTAACGCCACGTCCAGGTCGCACGGCGGTGGAAGAAAAGTCGCGCTACATTGTGCCTGATGTTATTGCCACCAAGGACAAGAATGGTGAGTATCAGGTCACGCTCAATCCAGCATCGTTACCGCGCATCAAGGTCAATGACCAGTACAAGTCGCTGATGTGCTACGCCAAGAACGAGCGGGAAAAGGACTACTTTAAGTCCAACCTGCAAGAGGCTAACTGGTTTATCCAGAGTATTGCCAAGCGCAATGACACGCTGCTTAAGGTGGCGCGCTGCATTGTGGCGCACCAAAAGGCCTTCTTGGATGGTGGTGAGTGCTTCATGCAGCCACTGGTGTTAAACGACATCGCCCAAGAAGTCGACATGCACGAATCGACCATTTCGCGTGTGACCACGGAGAAGTACATTCACACCAGCCGTGGCACTTATGAGCTCAAGTACTTCTTCTCAAGCCACGTGAACACGGACGATGGTGGTACGGCCTCGTCGACAGCTATCCGTGCTGAGATTCGCAGCATTGTGATGGGAGAGGATCCACGTCATCCATTATCGGATAACCAGATTGCAGCCCAGCTTAAAGACAAGGGCTACTGCGTGGCACGTCGTACTATTGCTAAGTACCGTGAGTACTTAAACATTGGCTCGTCCTCGCAGCGTAAGCGTCTGGTCTAATTCTAAGTAAAGACCAGCGCCATTAGCGCACCGCTAAGACCGCCAAAGCCGCAGCAGGTGGCAGCGTCAGGCGGCTGCGGCGCGGCCGCATCTTACGGCTGCGCTTATGACACGGCTCCAGTGCAGCAGCTGCTATCATGTGCAGCATCTGCTGTCAGGAGCCGTGATCGTTTCTGCGCACGCAAAAGCCGCAGCCTAAAGCGCCACTACGCACAGAAAGACAACAGACAAAGCTCACGCCGCCGCGACGGCTAAAGCGCGCCCTGAGTACGCTCGGGGTCACGCTCCTCTCAAGATGCTCACTGCTTTTGTGGAAAGCAACCGAGCACCATGCGTGGGTATCACCAAAAGTACCACCAAGATTCTGCAAAGAAGGTGTGCTCTGCTCTGGAGTTCACTTACAAGATACGGCGCCGTCAGCCCTTTGTAAGGCTGTTGCCCATGCCTACCGCGCACCTCCTGCAAAGCCACTCTCTTACAACTACCCTAACTACTGCTAGCTCCTCTCCCTTGTCACCTCTGTCCACACACACCACCCCCGCCCCATTTGTAGCCATACCACCCCACCGTTGGGCAAAATGCTCCTTTTTATACCC
>JAHLFE010000127.1 GCA_018884035.1 Candidatus Anaerobiospirillum pullicola | reverse complement strand
AGATGTGTTTTTGCTCAGCTTTGCAGCTTCAGCCTTACCCGTGATCAATACCAGTAAGGGCATCTACCCTAAGGTAAAGGCCGTATATTAGCGGTTTCAGAAAAATCAGACTCAACTCCCCGACATCTGCTCAGGTGCCTACCTAACGGTATGAGGCTACGTTGTGGTATCTACCAAATTCTGAGCAGATCCGGACATTGCCTGCCCTAAAAGCACAAGAGGCCTTTACGGCCTCCTGCAAAAAGTGCTTATGCTGCCCTCTTTCTCGCGAGGACAGCTTGTGTCTTTGCTCTTGCCTTGTCTTGGCTCCAGTGGCCTGTAGGTTACCTCAAGCGCCTGACGGCGCCTTATCGCGAGAGTAGCGCCTCAGCAAATGCCTACTATCGTGGCCAGAGCCTTGCGACAACGAAAAGAAAAGGCAGAGCGATGTGTGCTCTCTAGCGACGTCGCGCCTGATAGGACAGGAAGTTAATAAAGCCGTCTAAGTAGTTCTCGGTCTCATCTGAGCGGCCCGAAATGCTCAGCAGCACTAAATTGCCCGTCTCACCATACACCAGAGCCTCAATCCCGTCCTCACAGGTAAAGGCCCACGCATTGGCAAGTAGGTTTGAGTGCATTGGTAAGGAGCAGTTCATTTGCTCAGCCGCCACACGCGCAAAAGTCTCAGCTGAGACCTCAGCGCCACTCTGGTCAGCAATATAAGTCACGCTTACTGCCAGCTCACCGGAGTCGTGCACATACGACAGTGAGTTTTCTACGCTCGGATTAGGCTGCACTTGCCAAAAGGATGGGCAAGGAATGTTGTTCTCAGGGGCGGCAGTAGAGTCATCTGCAGGAGCAGCCACCGTTACATTTATAAAAGTAGCCGCAGCCACCATGGCTACGCTGGCACAGAAGCCCGAGAGATAGTGGCGAAACATGGAATACACTCCTTATTTGGCCCTCTTGCAGGGCTCTGCGCTGCAACTAAGAACGAGGTGCTACTACCAGCATTGCTGCTCTCATGTTTTGGTAGCTCGCTTTTGTCAGAACTGTAGTTGCCCAGAAATCTTTGCTCCTGCGCTCTGAGGCCTTCGGCTTTTATCCTTTCCTTAGAGCCAGCAGCATTGTTGGTAGTTATTGCCCCACAGCAGCTCTGTTCAATGCTCGCGTAGCCAGCCATCCCAAAGCCATGGTAGTGGTAAGAGAGTCTTTGCGTCTCTGCCTGACGCTAAAAGTAAGCGCAGACACGCCAGAGAACCATCTCTGGCGTGGAGATAACTACATCACAGCAGCAGATGCTGCGTGTAGCGCTTTACTTGACGTTAGCCTTTAAGGCCGCAATCATCTCGTCAGCAATGGTCTCGACTGGACGATCGCCGTCTAAAGCTAAGTAGTAGGTCTGCCCCTTGGCAGCTAAGTCCTTGTAGAAGGCTACCAGAGGCTCAGTTTGCTGGTGGTAAACCACTAAACGCGAACGCACGGTGTCTTCTTGGTCATCTGGACGAATCACCAGATCCTCACCGGTAACGTCATCCTTACCCTCAACCTTTGGTGGGTTGTAGACGATGTGGTAAGTGCGGCCCGAGGCTAAGTGCACGCGGCGGCCCGACATACGCTTGACGATCTTCTCATCAGGCACCTGCAGCTCGACCACAGCATCAATCTTGATGTTGGCATCGACTAAGGCTTGAGCCTGAGGAATGGTGCGTGGGAAGCCATCGAATAAGAAGCCGGAGGCACAATCAGCGGCGGCAATGCGTTCTTTGACTAAGCCTAAGATGATGTCGTCAGAGACGAGCTTACCCTCATCCATGACGGCCTTGGCTTGTAAGCCTAAAGGCGTACCTGCCTTAATGGCAGCACGTAACATATCGCCCGTAGAGATTTGTGGGATGCCAAAAGTCTTAGTTAAAGTCTGAGCTTGAGTGCCCTTACCTGCGCCTGGAGGGCCGAGTAAAATAATGCGCATGCTCGCTCCGTTACATGTGGAAGAAGGAAACGACTCATTATACAAAGTTAGCGGGCACAGACAACAGAGCGGAGGGCGCAAAAGCGCTTTTTGGCGCGCCAGCAGCGGCAAAAACGCTCAAGACGCCACCGCCAAACGCCGTCACCGGAGGGCCCCGAAGGGCACCTGTTGCCACCTTACAGCAGAGTAAGACCAATCTCCCCTCCAAAGTACTACCAAAGCATGCCTCTCTAGAGGTAATGGAGAGAATGCGCAGTCCGTGGTGGTACACACTCTCTGCGCTCAAAGCGGCGCTGAGCTGCGCTGCTGTGCTTGCTCTCAAGTAGGGGTAAACGCAGCCAGCCCTATCTTAGAGGGATTGGACTTTTGGGCTCTCCTCAGAGTTTGGTAGATGTGGCCACAACACTATCTCAAGGTTGGTCACGCCAAACTCCATCACATGGGCCAGCTGCTTGAGCGCAGTGGCGATGCTGCTTTTGGTAACCACCAAACTCTGAGGTGAGCCGCCTTTTGGTAATCATGGTGCCCCATCCTAAGAGAGTCTCCGGCTCACATGCAACACCCATCTTACGGTGTGTGACGTTACTCTCCCGCATGCCCTCCGCATGCCTTCCGCCATCATTGATGTGATCAACCATTGCTCACCAGCATCTACCAACCTGCCAACCTACCAACCTTAGAGCATAAAGGAAAAGGCGCGATAAGCCAGCGTCTGGTAAGTGCCGCTTAAGTACATCTGCTGCAAAGCGTCATTAATGGCTTCGATTTGCTCGTCATTTTGCTTGCTAACCACAATATGTGCACTCTGTGATGGCACTTGGGTCATGTCCGCAAACGGCACCTCGTCGTAATAGCCGTGGGTCGTGTTCTTGATGATCTCGTAGCCGACGTAACTGCCCACACAGATCATGTCGATATCGCCGTTGTACATGGCCTTCACTAAGGAAAAGAGGTCAGGGTACACCACAATATTGGAGAGCTCCGGATAGTGCTGTAAGAGCCAGTGCTGCTGATTGGTACCAGCACGCACACCTACAGTGTAGCGCTCGCCGTAGCTGGTATTATCTGGCACAAAAGGTGGGTAGCGATTGACACGGCCAATAAAGAGCAGCTTATTGCGGTAGTACGGCAAGCTATAGGAGAGCGTTTCGTTATCATCTGGCGTGTAGGAGACACACGCAACGGCCATTTGCACCTGATTGGCGGTGAGTGCTGCGGGGATGTCGCTCAGCCGCATCATGGTAATGTTGCACTTAAGCTGCATTTGCGTACAGACGTAGCGCGCCACATCGACGTCAAAGCCCACCAGCTGTCCTTTGTGATCGATATAGGCAAAAGGGTAGTAATTGCGCTCGACGGCCACAGTGATCCCCTCAGGCAGGCGCTTAAAAGGATTGTCCGAGTCACTGTCCATGAGGCGCAGCCATGCTTGGCGTGGTACCAAAATTACGGTTACCACGAGCACCACACTCAGCAGCAGAAAAACGGTGTACACCCAAGTAGTACGTGACATGAGTCGGCCCCATTGTCTAAAGTAGCACCTGTATCTTAGCTAAGCTTAGCAAAGGGGGCAAATAGGAACTGTGAGCAGGTCACAAGTATTGCGGCAGAGGTACCGACAAAATGTGGCCATGCTCTTAGTGGTAGCTGAGCTGGGCGGGCATATGATCCTGATGTTGTGGTAGTGCACCAGAGTGAGCCATGCCGCCCCAGAGGGGCACACCGCAACTCAACTTGCCACGTGTGCCATACCTCGCTAATACGCCTCGCGTCATGTCGCATCGCCAAATCCCTGCTCTTATTAGAGCGGCATCACCCTAAAGCGCTCTGCGTTTAAGCACAGCCACAGCATCGCTGTGGCGCCGCATCCTAAGGTAGCACCTCGCTAGCCGCGCCGTTTCGTGAGTAAGCACAAAGCTTCTGGGGATACAGGATATGGTAATGGTGGTGGCTCTCTGTGAGTTGTGACCACTAAGAGCTGGGTATACTCACATCCTCCCTGAAGATAGGGCGCCGCTTTGCGCGCCTTTGCGCCGCCCAGCGGCGCCTTATCTTAAAGATAGCCACTGCTCCACCGCCAGCCTTAGTCTGCTTTGCTCTCGTTATGGCTGCCGCTGTTTTTCATGGTGTTCAAGGTCATAACCGACCATGAGGAGATCTAAGTTCATTTTTACCAAGCCCATAAACAAGGCTTTTCATGAGCCCTATCTCAAGGTAGATCTTGGATAAAGCATGTGGCTTATGGTCAAAATAAGGTCAAGAACCCCAATTCTGACGTCGGGAAGTTGGATCGTATTTATTTTTCCTGATAAATAAGCCGTTTTTGCTGTATGCCTTTCAACGATCGTAAGCACCATTACCGCTTTAGATGTGTTTTTGCTCAGCTTTGCAGCTTCAGCCT
>JAHLFE010000126.1 GCA_018884035.1 Candidatus Anaerobiospirillum pullicola | reverse complement strand
ATGCTGAAGCTGCAAAGCTGAGCAAAAACACATCTAAAGCGGTAATGGTGCTTACGATCGTTGAGAGGTATACAGCAAAAACGGCTTATTTATCAGGAAAAATAAATACGATCCAACTCCCCGACGTCAGTCGAGGAGTTGAGGCTGATTTTTCTCAAACCTCTAAGATACGGCTTTTACCTTAGAGTGGCTCTACTGATGACTAACACTCAAGGGTAAGGCGATAGCCTAAAAGCTGGGGATGCCTTCATCTCAAGCTTCAATGTGGAGGCTATCACTTCGGGGCGTACAGCAGAACCAGCTTATTTATCAGGAAAAATAAATGCGAGCCAACTACCCGATGTCAGCAGTGCTGGCCAGCCACTCTTCTTCTGTATACATGTATCCACATACCATGTAGCCAACGCAGCTATAAGAAAAGCAGCACGCTATGACGTGTCACGTAGCACTTATACAAGCCCCACTATGCTCTACTGAGAGTGAGTCCTGTACTCTGATTATGCGGGACAGCGCAAAGCAAACTCTTAGCAGGAGTAAGGCACACCTGCGTGCTCGCCCTAAAGAGGCGGCAGATCTAGCAAGAAGAGAACAACTGGCAGCTTAGTGCTGGTAGTGATGACTTAAGGTGCAACGCTAGCCAACACTCTAAGGTATTAAGGTATATCAAGGCATCTCACGCTGGCAACAAAAAAGCCCTGACTACCAGCCAATCGCGGTAAGTGCAGGGCTTCTTTTGCCTTAAGCAGGCGCTGAGAGCTTGAGTGTTAAACCATTAATGAACTACCGCATAACAAATGCTGGTATTGGCCGCTTACATCCCTACGCTTACGCCTAGGGAATTACGCGCGGCTTTCGTTAAATGGCGTCATCACCCTCTTCACCTGTACGGATACGAATCACTCGCTCCACTGCCGAGACAAAGATCTTGCCGTCACCAATCTTGCCCGTGTGCGCACCCTTGGTGATAGCCTCAATGCACTTGTCGACGTCCTCGTCCTTGACGACTAACTCAATCTTAGCCTTTGGCAGGAAGTCAACCACGTATTCAGCGCCACGATAGAGTTCGGTGTGGCCCTTTTGGCGGCCAAAGCCCTTAACCTCGGATACGGTCATACCAGAGATGCCGTTAGCGCTTAAGGCCTCACGCACATCATCGAGCTTAAAAGGCTTAATAATCGCAACAATCTTCTTCATTCAATCTCAGTATTTGTCCAAGAGCCAAGTCCAGCTAGTAACGATCAGGAGTACTACCACGGTGCTATGACTTGCACACCGAGCTTAGAGCAAATACTCTCCTAACAGTGCACTGTGCAGTGCTAAACCAAAAAAGAACCAGTGGTTCAGACAACCACAACCAGCGAGGTCGTAGCTACGCCGCCCACCTCGTTTTTTAGTCTCATCCCAGCGCCCATCACTGTACGCGAAAGTGTAGTAAGGCAAAAACTACAGCTCACCTCAAAGCCACGCTCCTGCCTTTAGCCCCTAAAGCCCTGCTGTCCAGACAAAGCCATATCGCCCCTCCTCAGCCTGCGCTTTAAGCTGTGAGGTTGCTTCCTCTTTCTTTGTCTACTGTCTACCATGGACACGCCCTCATACAGCGGCCCTTTTGGTATACAAAAGAAGAGAACCTACCACCACGCGCAGCACCAGCGGAAAAGATCTAAGGACAAGGACGCCCAAACAGCGTCCAGCAGCATCGCAGCCTAAAAGCATCCCCCATCATTTACAGAGGAGCACAGAGGAAGTGGCGCCAGCGAATTGTGCTTACTGTTCCTACTTTGTACTTTATGACAATTCTTGTCTGCTAGCATAAGTTTAGGCCTTTTTGCCCCAAAAAGAAGCGTATTTAGCTATCAGCTAACAGTCACACAGCTTTTTGCACAAAATTGACGCACGGTATTTTACCCTTAAACCTTAAATAGCCTCTGTCACTAGTGCCAAAAAGCCGACCTCCTCACCAAAATAATGCAAAAAATACAGGGCCATGGGGACAATAATCGGTGAAGCCCAAACGCATATATAAGCCATAGTTTCCCAATGGCACTCGATTTGCTCGTTTTCTATGATTTAACTTTTCACCAAAACAGGGCAGTACAGCATAGCCACTGTTTCTTTACTCTCCATGGCAGTTAAACTACATCTTCCTACGCAAAACGCTTCCTACAAAATAGCGTGACTGACTTAGGTAAGTGTCTCCCTACGAGCAAGTGCGAGAAAATGCTTGCTATCTCCTGCCTACATGGTGCTAATGTGGTATTGTAAGGGAGTACCACAAGGCTTATTCAGCCCTTTACAGCAGCGCTTTTGAAGCGAAGGGACGCTGCTTTTGCTGCTGCACAAGTTCTGCGGTGCACACCTTAAATTTGGAGCTACTTAATGGAAAATCAGCACTCGATATTTGCTGCCAATAAGACGCTGAATGTGATCATGCTGTGGCTCTTTTGCGTGACGCTAGCGCTCTTAGTGCTACCACTGGAGTCTATTTCCCCTGAATTGGCGGCGCAGGTAGCAGCAAACAAGACCTACCTCTACTTAGCCCTGATTGTGGAGGTATCGAACTTCTTGAGTCAGGCCATTATTGGCTTTTTATCTTCCTACTTCCACAAGCGCACCGTCCAGCAAGAGCGCGAGGAGATGAAGAACACGGTAGCTGGTTTAGACTTTGCCGAGCGTGCGTTGTTACGCGAGTTTGTGTTGCAACGCAAGTCGGTGTTATACCTGCCAGAGTCCGAGCCAACAGTACGCTCGCTTTTAGAGAGTGGCGTCTTAAACGTGATTGCTGACGCTGATGAGGCGACGGGGCGTGCGCCGGTGATTATTACCAAGAAGGCCCGTCCTTTTATCACCTACCGTGCAATTGGCTTAACCCGTGGCAAGATGAACGAAGAGATGCTCGAGCAGATTATGAATGCTCGTCCGGACTTTGCCCGCGAGAAGAAGCCGATGCCACGTGCTTACCGTGGCGGCGGCGGTATGAAGGCGGCCTAAAGTCTTACTAATAAGGCCAAAAGCCAGAGCCTCAACCAGACCATCAGCGCTTAGAGCATACCTCCGGCGCTGGTGGCTATATGCCTCACCTCTTAGGGCTGCGCTAGCGAGGCTCAGCAAGGAAAGGAAAGGAAAGGCAAGCACGCAAAGCAAGCAACGCCAGAGCGCTAGAGCGGGTCAGCGCGGATCAAAGCTAATCTAACAGTACGGTGCGCGGTACAGATAAAGCCACAGCAAGACGGGAAAGCCGCAGACAAGAGACGGTATAGCGGCATTACAGGCACACACCACCACCTAAGAAGATAAAGCAGGCTGCGCCTTTAACGTAAGCGCAAGCCAGCCACTCCATTTATTTCGCATTTCCACGAACTTAACACCACCATGGCTTTATGTCGCTCTTGGTGTGCGTCCATGCCCTTTAGGGATACGTTGCTAACGCTCTGAGTTGAGCTGTCAGCTCTTAAGCAGATGTCGGGGAGTTGAGTCTGATTTTCCTGAAACCGCTAATATACGGCCTTTACCTTAGGGGAGATGCCCTTACAGGTATTGATCACGGGTAATGCTGAAGCTGCAAAGCTGAGCAAAAACACATCT
>JAHLFE010000125.1 GCA_018884035.1 Candidatus Anaerobiospirillum pullicola | reverse complement strand
CCCCTATGTATTGGCTTAGAATCGGCCTTTGAGGTGGGTTTAAGCATCCTTGTGCAGAAAACTGATAGAGATCATCAAGCGTCGCTACCGCGACTGATCTCTAAGGTAGATTAATGGCAAGTAGCTTTGCTCACACATGGGGGAAAACGCCCTCTAAGCATTGCCTGCTATAGCCAAGCACATAGTCTGTCCCCCTGCAGCCTATCTCGCCTCGTCTCTCCTTTCCCCGCTTTTCATCTCCATACCAGTACACATCATCAATAGGGACAGCTGCATCAATAGGGATAGCTGCCACCACAGCAATTCCTCTGGTAAGCTCCACTTCGCTTTTCGTTTTGTGCGCTCTAGCACAATCTGCCATTGTTTTTGCCACGCTGCGAGCTTTGCATGGAACTTTCTTCTATTTTGCCTTTCTAAGCACAAAAATAAGTTGCCTTGTATGCTATAAAAACAGGTTTGCCTCCGCTTCGGCGCAGCGAAACTTGAGGCTCAGGCAACTTTGCGTCGGTGCCACGCACCGCTCGCCCCACACATGGTATGCTTTAACTTTTGACTTTGTCGTTTTGACGACCTAGGATTTCAGATCAATGCAGCGCCTAAAGAAATTAGGTCTCGCTTTTCTTGCCAGTAGCGCCTTCCTCCTTGCCTCGTGCACTGGCTATAACCAAACCTCTATCCCTAATGTGCCTTACGTCAACCTCGACGTGCACAAGCAATCGCATCTCATGACTGCCACTGATCGCGTCTGCATCTTCAATGGTGGCGACATGATCACCAACACGGGGACGCGCTATAAAAACTCCGGTCGCTTTATGCAGAAGATCTTTGTGACCGTGATGCAGCAGTACAACGTGGATGGTGCTGTTGATTTACATCAGATCAATGCTGTCGGTGTGGAGCCGATGATGTTGCAGGAGCAGGCGCGCACCAACTTCTGTAACGTGATTGCGATTGTGAAGCCTGTGTTTTGGCAGGACTCGCAAATCTCCCCTGGCAACGTGGGTGTAAACGTCGACATGTACGACACCAGCTCCCTTGAGCTGATGAACTCGGTCACCTTAAATGCACGCACGCAGTACATTCGCGACATGTTTGTCGAGAAGACTACGCCAATGCGTCCGGTGATTGAGACTTATGTGGACACCCTTTACCGCTAAGGTGGGCACACCTTTTTGCTTGTTAGCATTAATCACTTGTGCTTTGGCTGGGCCTCTTTTAGGTGGCCATGCTGGGGCAACGGTGTGATTGCACAAAGAAATTGGCAGTGTCTTTGCGGGGCTCTGTTGCGTTTTGTATTACAATTAATGGCGAAACAAAGCGGCATTCATGAGTGACCGGCAAGTGCAGGGGGCGAAAGTCCCATGGCAGCTGTCTACTTAGGTGCTGTGGAGGCAGTGACTTTGCGGTGGTGATGCTTGTTTTCTTGCGCTTTTTGTGGCGTGGGAGATAAGGATTGCTGCAAGATGTTGCCTGTTTCCTAATTGTTTTCTGTTTCCTTTCGTTAATCGGAGTGATTGCGATGAACAAGTTTGCTGCCGTATTAGGCGCTGCTGCTTTAGGTGCCACTTTATTAGCTGGCTGCAATACCACCGGTATTGACCAATTAAACGCTAAGGTTGACGCCATTGCCGCTGATGTCGACGCCTTAAAGACCCAACAGTCCAAGTTAGCTAACGACGTTGCTTTCGTGAAGTCTGATGCTGCACGTGCTAACGAGCGTTTAGATAACTTAGCTCGTCGCTACAAGAAGTAATCTGCGCTGCGTAGGCAGCTGTAGATGAAACTTACTGCTTTTGGCAGTAGGTAGCTTGGCAAAGGGGAAGGGGGTCTTGCTCTCTTCCCCTTTGTGCTTGGTGGGGGGGTGCAGGCGTGAGCAGATCGCATTACCCTCGAGATAAAGCGCCGTCAGGCGCTGTTAACGCGGTAGCGTCAGGGCTGTGGCATTACTTAGAGGTGGTCGCCGCAGGAGCATTGCTTATGAGCAGCGGTGCACCATTAGCCATGCCCTCGAGATAAAGCGCCGTCAGGCGCTGTTAACGCGGTAGCGTCAGGGCTGTGGCATTACTTAGAGGTGGGCACCGCAGGAGCATTGCTTATGAGCAGCGGTGCACAACTAGTCATACCATCGAGGTAATGCACCGTCATTCGCTGTTAGCGCGGTAGCTCAGGGCTGTGGCATTACTTAGAGGTGGGCACCGCAGGAGCATTGCCTAACACTAGCAGCAGCGCTTCACCATTAGCGTACCTTTGAGATAATCGAGCCACAGGCCTATCGGCTCTCCTCAGAGTTTGGTGGATGCCAAAAAGCAGCAGAACCCAGCGATCAAACATGGGCCCCCATGTGATGGCGTTTGGCGTGACCAACCTTGGAGTAGTGTTGGTGCCATATCCACCAAACTCTGAGGAGAGCCGGCCTATCACCCCTCTCTGCTCACTACATCCTTCCCCAAGCCATCCTCCAAAGATTCCCCTTCCCTTTCCCCCTTCTTTCGCACCTCTCCTCACATCATGACTCACAGCCACTAAAAATAATACTCTTTTCCCGCCATTGGTGCTAACATCTTAACCATACAAGTCTGCCCCTTTTCGAGGTCTTGCTACATGTCTGAGTCTTCGACCCCTCAATCTACTATCGACTCCTCCTACGGCGCCTCCAGCAACGCTTCTATGCGCGCTGGACTTACGCTTTACATGTCCAATTACCTCGAAAATCTCGCCGATATCTGCGCCGTGCTCATGAGTGAGTACCCCCTCCCCGATCCCTTCGCGCACGAGCATATCATCGTCATGAACACCGGCATGCGTACCTACCTCACACAGCGCATCGCCATGCAGAACCAGATCACCGCCCTCTGCGATTACCACCAAATCTGGCAGCTTGTTTACGGTGTACACCGCACGCTGCACCCAGAGGCACCAGAGCAAAACCTCTACGACCGTGAGCACCTCACGTGGAATCTCTACTCCCTTATCGTCGCTCTGCAAAACGAGTCAACCGCCCGTAAGCACAAAGCCGTAGTCACCGCCTTGCAACAGGCCACATCTCAGGGCATCACGGACGAGACTGAGCTTAAGCGTATCCAAGATGAGGCCATCGCTGCCTATAACCAAGAAGCGGCCAAGTCTAATGATATATACCATAAGCTGCGCCTCTACCTCGTCGATGACGCCTTTGGTGATAAGGCCTTTGAATTAGCCGCCAAAATCGCTGACACCTTAGACCAGTATCAGATGTTCCGCCCGCGCTGGATTATGGCGTGGAACAACATCCCCTTAGGTGCCTTCGCTGACTACGAAAAAGACCCAGAAGACATCTCCAACCCTATTAACGTCTTTATCGAGAACGAGTGCCGCCGCTTTGCACGCGAGAAAAGTGGTATCCGCGCTAAGCGTCAGGGCACCGTATCCTCAGATTTACCTGCCGATGCCGATGCTGATGCTGATGCTTATGCAGAGTCCGTAGTCTCAGACAACAGCGCGCACTTTGCCGCAGGCTATGCCCCTGAGGACATCATCGAGGCTTCCTCCGCGCAGCGTATGGGCGCAGGCTCGTCTGCCGGACGCTTGCTTTCTACTACCGTCACCAAAGAGCGCGTTGCCATGGTACGCGCCCAATTTAAAAATAACGTCTGGCAAATCAAGCTCTGGTGCATGCTGCGCCACAACTACATCTTCTTTGCAGGTGACGACCTCACCCCATTACCGCCAAACAGTCCAGAGTTATTGTGGCAAATCAAGCACTTAGACCGCGCACAGATCATGACCTCCATGATCGATGATCTGCGTGAGCACCGCGTCAGCCCTGAGGCCGCTGCGCAGCTTTACCAGCGCGTCTTTGTCTTTGGTGTGAGCTCCTTACCGCGTGTGGTGGTGGAGTTTTTGGATGCCCTCTCTCATTACTGCAGCGTAAACGTAATGCTGCTCAATCCATGTCGTGAGTACTGGGCCGATATCGCCCCACGCTATCGTAATGACTTTGAGCGCTACGTCCAGCTGATCCAAGCTTCCACCCGTCAGGCTAAGACCGCCCGCAAAGAATTACAGCGTAAGTTCCTCACCATCCCTGCTATGGCCTTACGTGAGAGCGACTATGATGAGGCTACCGGTGAGCGTGTGGCCGGTAACCCACTTTTACTGTCTTATGGTCAGCAGGGCCGCGACAATCTCTACATGTTCTTTGACCGTGATCAGGTACCAGACAATGTGGCCTGCTTTAGTGAGCCTGATGTCGAAAATGAGTTTACAACCAGTACCCGTATTGAGGGTGTAGGTGAGGCGCAGCGCTCTGTGGTCGAGGTGCGTGGCGGCAATCTCTTAGCCCGCCTGCAAGCGCAGCTGTTGTCTTTAGAACAGAGCAGTGAGCGCTACATTATTGCCCCTGACGATATTTCCTTTTCTATCCACTCCTGCCACACCATGCGCCGTGAGGTTGAGGTGCTGCGTGATGCCATCTTGGAGTGTTTTAACCGCGCCAAGTTAGAGGGGCGTACCCTGTACCCCCGTGACATCGTGGTAATGGTGCCTGCCATTAATGACTATACCCCGCACATTACGGCTGTCTTTGGGGGCTCGCAGCATGATGACGATCCTGATGCTATTCCTTTTGTCATCTCAGACCTCACCGAGGACGAGTCCAATACGGTCGCACAGTCGCTACTCAAGCTCTTAGAGATTGGTACGACGCGTGTGACCTCAGCTACCGTGATTGAGCTGCTCTCCGAGGAAGCAATTGCACGACGCTTTGGTATGTCGCGTGAGGACGTGGAGGTGATTTCCACATGGCTACGTGACACCCATGTGTATTGGGGCTTAGACGAGACTGACGTCGCCCCTTATGCGGAGATTAAGATCCCAGGTACCTTTGCTCAGGGTATGGAGCGCATGCTCTTAGGTTCACTTTTAGGTGACAGCACTACCATGCCGTGCTTTAGTGAGATCGAGGGCTCCGATACGTTGCTTTTAGGTAAATTCTGGGACTTTTTACAGGCGTTGCGCGAGTTGCGCGCGCGCTTTACCCCAGAGTTGGCTCTAACGCCTATAGAGTGGGCGCATGAGCTACACGAGATGCTGACCTCACGCTTCTTTGCTGATGATCTTGAGACTTTAGCGGCGTTACGCTCTGTAGAGCAGGTCTTAGAGACCTTACAGCAGACGATCCACCACCTCTTTGTGCGTCCAAAGATCAACCTGCCGGTCTTTGCTGCGACCTTGCGTCAGGGCTTAGTGGCACAGCGTAACTTCCAGCCGTTCTTACGTGAAAAGGTCAACTTCTGCTCGCTGATGCCAATGCGTGCGGTGCCGTTTGAGCACATCTTTATTCTGGGCTTAAACGATAGTGACTTTCCACGCGCTGAGACTATGCCTGGCTTTAACATCATGAGCTCCCGTGATCTCTTTGAGCGTGGTGACCGTTCCCGTAATATTGACGACCGTTACCTCTTCTTAGAGGCCTTGCTCTCTGCACGGCGCTCGATTTACTTCTCGTATCTGGGCCAGAGCCCCGTCGATAAGACCGTACAAAACCCATCGGTGGTCTTAAGTGAGCTGATGTACTACGTCATGGATAGTTGTGCAGTCGATGGTGACCATGCGGTAAGCGACGGTGTACGCCAGCAGCATGTGTATGAGCGCATCTTTGTACAGGAGCACTTAAACTCCTATCACAGCGCTAACTTTATGCCGAGCAGCATCAGCGCCTCGATTGTGAAGCTCGACCAGCTTAATCCTGAAAAAGAGACGGCCAAAGGTGCAGCCTCAAAGGGTAAAGCCGCCAAGGCGAAAGCCGTAGCTGCTACAGCTGGTACAGCTGGTACGGTGGACTCGGATGCGAAGAGCGCATCGAGCGCATCGCGTGCGGAGACTGCCGCGCAGTTTCATGTCCGTAAGGCTGTATTACAGCAGTATGCGCAGCACATACAGCAGGGTATCCCGCGCCTGCCAAGCTTTAACCGCTCTTTTATCTTGCCCGATGACCTTGCCAAGAGTGACAGCGCCATCTTAGGTGCGGGCGTGTTCTTCTCGGACATGAGCCCATTCTTAACGCAGGTGTTAGAGCTTGAGCAGTTAATGGGCTTTGCGCGCAATCCTAGCCACTTCTTTATGCGCAACCTCTTAGGCATCACCTTCCCACGCACCGAGGGCTTAAGCCAGTTAGAAGATGAGGTCTTCTCCTTAAGCCGTCATGAGGTCGATCGCTTAGTCAGCGACGCTTTACGCTTACCACCGGTGGAGCGCAAGGAGTTTTTGGAGCGTAAGGGCGAGTTAGGTGAGCTGCCTTACGGTATCTTCAAAAACGAGCTTATCAAGCAGGTCTTAGAGCGCAGTAGCTCGATTTCGGCGGTGTTACAGGAGCACTTTGGGGTAGAGGACTTAAGCCCTTTAGAGCACCTGCCTTGCCCTAAGAGTACGTGGCACATCGTGCTGCCAAAAAACATCTTTACAGGGGAGCCGCTTAGCTCCTTGCCACAGCTCATTGAGAATATGCAAGTTCAGGCCGTAAGCTCTGGAGCTGCTACCGCCGCCTTATTAGGAGAGGCGTCAAGTGCTGCCTCCTCTGTGGCGGCGCGTAATGCTAATGAGGAGAGCGCAAGTGATTACCACTTTGAGATCACCTTACAGGCGTCCTACATGGAGCGGCCGCTGGTGGTTTCGACCTTTGCGGCTATGGACAGCAAGATCAAAAAGGACTCTGACTACAATGCCTTAGAGGGCAATGTAGTCAAGTGCAATGCCAATGCTTTAAAGCGCTATAAACTTGTGATGCAGGCGTTACAAGAGGCGATTGCTTACTATCTCCGCTATGGTGCGGGTCACGACGTGACTATCATTGACCGTGATGGTGAGTGCTACGAGTTAAAGGCATTTACGCCGGAGCAGTTGCAGTACATCTTGCGCGCGCTGTTAGTCTTCTTCGTCTTAGGCTTAAGTGCGCCATTCCCATGCATGGACGCGCTGGTGCGCAATGTTATCTTTAACAATGCGTTACCACCGCAATTGGTGTTGGGGCCAAAGGCTACGGATAGCTTTGGTTTTGACAATGAGAGTGAGTACTTGTTTAGTACACCAAGCCGTGTGATTACGGATCCGGTGTTAAACAGCAAGTTTACGGTATTCCTCGACTTTTACCTGACGCTGATTGCGCCGAACTTAGCGCGGTTAAGCGAGTAATTGCTCGGAGCATACTCTTGGAGATCGTGGCGTACACTACCTGTAGTACTGAGCTGCGCTTTGACCGGTGGCTCTTTTGCTGTAAGCGGTGCAGCATGCGGTGCAGCCGCTAAGACCTCTGAGGTAGCCTTCACAACCACTACCACCTACTTGAGGTAATAAGCGTAAGCCGCCTGCTTCACCAAGGCGATCAGAGGTCGTTAGTCTTCTTGAGATAGCGGCACAAGATGCCAATACCTCCGCTGTAGCCACCGCTTATCTCGAGATAACCAACAGTAAACAGTAATCACTCCCAAGCCACTCCTCCATTCCCACACACTTTAGCGCGTATCCGTCAGCCGCCTCCCCGCTGGCCTTTAGGAATACACATCATGACCACTGCTGCTAACAAGCCACATACTCATATCCCAAACAGCACCACACCCGCTGCTAGCAGCACCATGACCGCTCCAGAGACGCCTCAGACTACTACTACTACTACTGCTACTGCAAAGCAGAGTAGCAGTAGCAGCAAGCACTATACTGGCCCACGCCGCCAGAGCCAGCTGCGCAATGTCCCATCAAAGACCTTGGACGTCATGTCCTTTAAGTTAGCGCAGCCAGCCTTAATCGAGGCCAGTGCCGGTACCGGTAAAACCTACACCATTACCAATCTGGTGTTGCGTGCCCTCTTAGGCTCAGGTACCGACCAAACTCGCTTAGAACGCCCACTGCAACTTGACGAGCTTTTAATCGTCACCTTTACCAATGCTGCTACCTCCGACTTACGCCAGCGTATCTACAGTCGTATCCGCGAGGCACGCATCTACTTTGAGAACTTCCTCAACTACGCCTTAGTCTCTGTCGTCTCCGTCTTAGAGCAAAACCGTTCCTTAGAAGCTGCTCAAGCCAACCTCAATGATACCTTAGAGCGTAACAGCCAGAAAAAGCGCCGCAGCAAAAAGCAAAAGGCTGAGGAGATCATTGCCCGTAAGCAAGTCGAGACCATGCAGCGCCAGCAGCGTCATCAAGCCGTAGCTCTCCATGTAAAGGACGACTCCTTAGGGGCGGGCACTGTAAACGCCAGCGCAGCACAAAACAGTGGCACCTTGGACGTATCTGTGTGGTCAACCCAGAGCTATACCGATGCGGAGCTTGACGACCTCTTAGTCGACTTAAACCTCGAGAAGCTCTTACGTGAGGGCGGTTTTGATCACGACGCTATCCTTGCGGCGCTCTTACGTGAGCTCTTACATCGTGCGGCCTCGCTGCCAGTAGGCAAAGGGGCGGGCGCTGCAAGCGACGACTTTGCAGACGTTGACGATGCCGCGCAAGCTGGTAACAGCGATAGCAATAACTTACAGGGCTCCCTCTTACGTAAGGCCATTTTGGTGCTCACTCGTGCCGAGCGCATGATTAACAGCGCAGCCATCTGCACCATTCACTCCTTCTGCAACAGCGCCTTAACGCAGATCTTCGCCTTAGAAGCAGGTGAGGCCTTTAACACCGAGCTGAAGCTCGACTTGCAGGACGTGATTCACGAGGCCTGCTATGGTGTCTGGCGCCGTCTCTTCTACAAAAAGGACAGCTCTGTGCAGCTGTTACAGCAGCTCACTGTGCCTGTTCGGCGCGCCTTTGGGGCCGGTGCTAGTGCCGCTGCTGAGGAAGAGCAGGGGCCTCTTAACTTCTACCAGCACATCTCTGTGCTCAACTCGGTGCGCTTATCTGACCCACAGGCCGGTTTCTTTGGTTATCAGCTCTTAGGCATTGAGGACTTGCTTCATGACTGCAACCTCACCTTAGACGCCGAGCAGCCTTTAGAGCCGCAATTGGTGGCCTTTATTGGCACCATGGAGACGCAGCTTAACGTGTTGCAAGAGCAGCTTTACGCTATCGCCGTGGCGCAGCTACCTAAATTTGATGCTGCCGCCTTAGCTCAGTTTTACGACAGTAACAGCGGTGACTTTACCGCTGCCGTCTTTGACAGCACCAACAAAAAGCAGCCTAAGCTCGTTGCCTCCGGTCGTGACTTTTTAGAAAACGTCCGCAGCTACTTTAGCTCCATCGAAGCGGTACAAGCGGCACAAGTGCGCTTAGAGCAGGTCAAAGCAGCTGATAGAAATGAGCAGCAGGTTGCTGTAGCAGCGGCTGACTATGCGGCCAGACGCCGTGAGTTCTTTGTATCTGCGCAAAAGGTCGTCAAGTTTGATTTGGCCACTGCGGCCCTCTACAACCGCCGCCTTAAGTATGACGCCGCCTTTATGCAGCCGCTGGTGCAGCCACTGCTGGCGTTACAGGAGTCCTTAAATACGGTCTTAGCGCAAAACGACCAGCTGCTACAGCAGTTCCCGCTCTTAGTGCGCACCTTAGTCTCGATTGCCATGAACAACGAGATCGACCACCGCTGCCAAGAGCTGCATGTCATGAGCACCGATGACGTGCTGCGCCGTCTTGATTACGCCTTAAATGCCCGCGATAACTTAGGCTATCGCTTAGCGTGGCTCATTCGTACTCGCTACCCATTGGCGATGATCGATGAGTTCCAAGACACCGATCCGGTACAGTTTAGTATCTTCTCCAGCATCTACCTAAATTCACAAGCGCTGCGCGATAAGTCCTACTGCTACCTCATTGGCGATCCGAAGCAGTCGATTTACGCCTTCCGTGGTTCTGACATCAATTCCTACCTTAAGGCTAAACAGCGCATTGTCGAGCTGACCCAAGGCAGTGGTATTTACACTCTTGATACCAACTATCGTTCCTCTCCTGATGTGGTCTTTGCCAGCAATGCCATCTTCGGTACGGAGCTCAACCCAAACAACCTCAACCCTTTTGATGAGCAAAACATCTCCTTTGAGCCGGTGAAATCCGGTATCGAAAAGGGGCAGCGTGCCAAGCTCGCCGCGCAAATTGAGGCGTTGCAGCGTAAGACCAGTAAGGCCTCTCAGCAGCAGGCCTTAGCGCAATTACAGCCACCGCAGGCTGCCTTTACGCTCCACAACTTAGAAGACCTCCTTTTAGTGCCGGATGCAGCCTCTGAGCAGGAGGTGGCAGTAAAGCCAGTAGCCCCAGTAGGGGCTGCTGAAGTGGCAGCACTGTCAGCGCAACTGCCTCATGTGAGCGCGCTAGCTGAGTCTGAGTTGTCTAGGGATGCGGCAGCAGCTGCACTATCAGCGGATGCCGAAGGCGCAGCTGGTGAGGCTGCCACTGGGGCAACTGAGGCTAAAGCCGCTGCAACCGCAAAGAACGAGGCCGCACCGCGCATCAAGCGCGAGCAATTGTGGCAACCATTGCTTACGACTGATGGCCACATCAAGCAGCAAGGCCGCGCTAACACCTACGTGGTCTCTATCTCTCGTGAGATTAAAAACAAAGATACCCTTAATGACTACTACGCCACCATTGGCGCGCAGCTGGTACGTAAACTTTTAGACGACGGTGAGATTAACGACAAAGCTGGCCAGCGCCGCTTAAAGTCAGGTGACATCGCGATTTTAGTGCGCTCGGCCCGTGAGAGTGACCTCATGCAGCAAAAGCTCTGGGAGCTCTTAATCCCTAGCGTTTACTACTCCGATCGCTCTTCGGTACTATCAGATGGCGAGGGGGAGCCATCAGCAGAGTGCTTAGAGTTAAGCTACCTCATGGAGGCTATGTGTGACTGCACCAATCGCCACAAGATTTCCCGTGTCTTAGGCTCACGCTTACTCTCGCTCTCGACTGAGGAGTTTAAGGTACTCACCAACGACGCCAACTTCGAGCAAGAAGTAAAGATCATGACGCAGTGTGCAAAGGTCTGGGAAGATTATGGCTTTATGCCTGCCTTCTTGCAGTGGGCCGCTGATCAGCGTCATGACCTTTGCGCGCGTCTTTTAGGCCTCAAGGACGGTGAACGGCTCTACACCAATTACTGTCACATCAGTGAGATCATGCAGCGGGCGCATACGCAAAAGGGTGGCATTCAGGCGCAGCTGCACTGGTTCTATGAGCTTATTTACCAAAACCAAGCGCTCTTTGATCAGGACGTCACCAAAAAGCGCTTAGAGTCGGAGCAGGAGCAGGTCAAGATCATTACCGTGCACAAGTCCAAGGGCTTGGAATTCCCAGTGGTGATCATGCCGTTCCTGTGGACGAGCTTAAGTGTAGGTGAGGGCCGTGATGACTTCTACGGTGTCAGCAAGTATTACGATGCGGAGAAGTATAAGCACATCGTGCTTGACTACCAACCACATCACGATATCGAGGTGGTAAAGCTCTTTGCGCAGCAGGAGGGGGCGGTCTATGCTGATATGGCCGCAGATGCAAGCGCCGCTGCAGAAGCAGCAACAGAAACCGCAGCTGCTGATAGCTCTTCCGCAGACAGCGCGGTGGTGGTAAGCAGCAGCTGCCGCCGCTTAGTACCACGTACTATTAGGGTTCAAGCAAGCCAGCAGAGCGTCGATGACGATCGCCGTGAGCAAATGCGCTTACTCTACGTGGCGATCACTCGTGCGCGCTATGCCAACTTCTTCATCGTGGGTAACTTCTCCAGTAGCCGTGGTGCTCCTAGTGCTTTGGCAGCGATGCAGGGCGATCACTCACTGACGGCTTTTTTAAACGAAGAGGGCCGCCCTGAGGTACACGGTGTGGACTCCGCTGATGCACAGCTCTTTATTGATGCGGCCGCTCAGCACCCAGAGCTCTTTACCCTACTCGATGGCGAGAAGTGGTTGCCACCTCTTGAAGATGAAGAGGGTAACCCTGAGGTGGGCAAGGTGCCGCAAAGCGCTAAGGTTGATCCTGCCAGACAGAGCTCTGGCCTTGAGGTCGATACTGATCTTAATAACTTTAAGACCAAGTACGCTGCAGGTGAACAAGGCCTTGAGGTGTTGCCATGCGCCATGTCTTTCCTTTACAAGGATGCCATCGACACCAGCTTTAACATCTTTTCCTATACCAGCCTTGTTAAGGGTGATACTACGGGCTTTATTGCTCAGAACGCTTCCGATCAGGAGGAGACACACTTACATGATGGTGCTGACGACACAGCTTATAAGGATATGATCAGAGGCGGTGGGCACAATGCCAAGATCCGCTTTAATGCCGCCATTAAAGCTGAGGTCAATGCCTCGTCTGAGCCTAACCTCGCGGCCACGGGCGAGATACTGTATCCGACCAACTTAACAGATGCTTGCTCCTTAGGTGATCCCGACTATTCCATTTCGGCGCTGGCACAGCAGTGTTACGAGGAGGGGGGGATCTTCTACGCCAAAATGGTCAAGGAGAGAAAGGGCACAGCGGCGCGCGATTTTCCACGTGGTGCTCGTCCTGGTACCTTTGTCCACCTTATCATGCAAAACATTGATTTTCCGCAGCTGAGGGAGCGTGGCTGGGAGGACTATCTTATAAGCGACGTCATGTATCGCATGTCGCTCACCATGAGCTACAAGTACTTTGTCGATCAGACGATTGGTAAGATGACGGGCCTCGGTGATTCTCCTGCAACGCTGTTTAATCTCAGCATGAGTGAGTGGCTTAATGATGTGCTGGAAGCGCCAATTGTGCGTGGCCGCTACCACTGCTTAGCGCTTGCTGATATGGAGCCTTTGAGCTTTGAGCGTGAGATGGACTTTATGATGTCCAATTCGCGTTTTAACATCGCTAGCATCGACAAGATTTGCCAAGAGGTGGCCTATAAGATGTTGCCTCCACAGGCGCATAACATCATTCCGTCGCTGCGCTTAGGCCGCAAAGAACTCATTGGCTATTGCCATGGTTCGATTGACCTTGCCTGCCGCTTTGATCTCAACACACGCTTACCAATGCGTTTCCGCCAAGATCTGCTGCGCAACATCCCAGAGGAGCTCAATGATGAGTTCCAAGAGAACCTGCTCACCTTAAGGGACGATCTTGAAGATGCTGGCAGCACGGCGCCAAAGCATTTGCTCGATGATTTAGAGCTCAACTCTGAGTACACTTTTAAGCAAATAGCGCGTATGCAGGCTGAAGAGCAGGCGGAGCATGATGGTGTGCCTTATGGCCCTGACTATAAGTACTTTGTGATTGACTACAAGACCAACTTCCTCGGCAATAAGACTAGTGACTACCAACGTGGTGACTTGCTGGCCTCGATTTACACCCACCGCTATGATGTGCAGTTCTTGATTTACTCGCTGGCGCTGTATCGTTTCTTAAAGCGCCGTATGGCGGTGCCGTTTACGGCCACTTATGAGGAGCTGCGGGCTTTCTATGACAAGTACATTGGCGGTGTAATTTATCTGTACTTACGCGGTATGCGCGCCAATTACCTGCGTGATGCGATCTCCCCAGGTGTGTTTATGACCAAGCTCGACTTTGATGATATCTACCGTTTGGATGCTATCTTAGGCGGTGAAGATCAGTAAGCCCTACTAGATCCTTGCGATTTTTTTGGTGCTGACGGCGCGCTCCTCGAACGCTAAGGCGCTGCCCTGCAGCGCGCAGCTTCTAAGACACAGTGCTGCTGTACACACAGCTCTACTAGGCAGCAACACGATCTGCCACT
>JAHLFE010000124.1 GCA_018884035.1 Candidatus Anaerobiospirillum pullicola | reverse complement strand
TAGATGTGCTATCGCCAAGTTTTGAGGCTACATCCTTACCTGTGATCGATGCCAGTAAGGGGCATCACTCTTAGGCAAAGGCCGTATATTAGCGGTTTTTGGAAAATCAGGCTCAACTCCACGACGTCAGAGTACAGTAGAGCAGAGCAAAGCTAAGCTTAGCAGAGCAGAGCAGAGCAACGAGGCAGCGCCCCCTGTAGAGCACGGATAGCAGCGCAGCTACGACGCTACCCGCCACGCCTCTCACCCCCTAATAAAGCAGCAGCACTTAGAAACGACTTACTTAATAGATGCCGGGATTTATGGCAAGCATCCTTGCCTCACCTTCAGGTAGGCTCAAGCTAACTTGCACCTTTTATCTCGAGGTGTAGGCTGTTGCAAGCCCTAACCCCTGCATCCGTCAGTTATTAGATAGCTCATTCCTTAATGCTTTCCCCGAAGCGCCCTCACGTCGCTGCGATTTTGCCCGACAGCACCTCTCCTCTGCTCGCAGCGCCCCAAACAACGCAAGCCCATGCTCCTGCCCGCCTCACAGGGCTGTCCTGGGCAGAGGCTGCCCTGAAAAAGGTGATCCCATTTCCCGAGGATCCCTTTACCGCCGCAGCAAAGTCAACTCTGCAAAAACAAAATAGTAGAGTTTTACCCTACTAATCCCAGCCGCAATGGCGGCTATGCATGCGGCACTTTTTGCCATTATTTGCTGATTTTTACCTCATTTCTGCTGCAATTCAGGCTATTTGTGATTAATATCAAAGTTTTCAGCTTTCGCGCCTGACAATGTCAATATAGCGCAGTCACTTTGTTAAGAAATCACAAAAATTTTTCTGAGCCAGTGCTTAAGATAGAAAGCGCTACAGAGCAAGAAGAGGAGTCACGCCTCATCTGCTCCACGGCACTTTTAGTAGAGCTCCATCTCGTAGCGTCACGTCCCTTCTCTAGCGAGCTGAGGTAGAGGGCAGCGAGAAAGATCACTCTGCATTCCCTTTATCCGAACCACCGAGCGTTACTTATGTACTTAATGCCGCAGCGTCAGCATCAGCTGCAGCAACAGCGTCAGCTACTGCTGCTGCTCCGCGCCTTAAGAACATACACGGTGACAATCTATTGAAGAGGTGAGCACATGCAAAACAAGTGGTGGCATGGCAAGGTAGCCTACCAAATCTATCCAAAGTCCTTCTGCGACTCCAATGGTGATGGCGTGGGTGACCTGCAAGGTATTATCTCTAAGTTAGACTACCTCAAGGCCTTGGGTATTGATATCCTCTGGCTCTCCCCTATCTATCCATCGCCATTTGTCGACCAAGGCTACGACATCTCCAACTACGTCGATATCGATCCTAGCTTTGGTACCTTACAGGACTTTGATGAGCTCCTTGCTAAGGCCAAAGAGCGCGGCATCGACATCGTGATGGACTTAGTGGTGAACCACTGCTCCAGCGAGCACGAGTGGTTTAAGAAGGCCTGTGCTGACCTCAACAGTGAAGAGGCGGGCTACTTCTACTTTATCAAAGGCAAGGATGGCAAGGTACCAAACAACCTGCGCTCCTACTTTGGTGGCTCGGTGTGGACCAAGATCCCGGGCCATGAAAACGAGGACATCTACTACAGCCACTACTTTGCCAAAGAACAGCCTGACCTCAACTGGTACAATCCAAAGCTGCGCGAGCAAGTCTTTAAGCTGGTGAACTTCTGGATTGACCGTGGTGTGAAGGGCTTCCGTGTTGACGCCATTTTGTCGATCGTCAAGGACTTATCCTTCCCTGATCTGCCTGCTGATGACACCGACGGCATGTGCCACGCCGCCAAGATGAACGCCCGCAACTTAGGTGATATTGGCAAGTTCTTAAACGAGCTCAAGGCCAAGACCTTTACGCCTGCTGACAGCTTCACTGTAGGTGAAGTGCTGACGGTGACCCCAGACAGCGTCAAGGAGTTTGCGGGCCCAGATGGCTACTTCTCTACTCTGTTTGACCTCTCCTGCCGTGAGTTAGTGGAAAGCCATCCACACTATCGTATGTTCCCAACGGTCACTCCAGATGACTTTGTCAAGTGCGTCTTTGACACGCAGGATCTCTATCAGAAGGTTGATGCCTTTGTCGCGCCAATCATCGAGAACCACGATGAGCCACGCGGTGTGTCTTACTACCTGCCAGAGTATCTGCAAAACGAGCATGGTGCCAAGACCATTGCCACGGTCTTAATGTTCTTACGCGGCATTCCATTCATCTATCAGGGCCAAGAAATTGGTATGACCAATACCAAGTTTGAGTCCATTGATGAGTTCAATGATCTCTACGCTAAGGACGAGTACCGTGACATGATTGAGCACGGCTTCACCGAGGAACAAGCGGTAGCTTGCTGTGCGCGCCACGGTCGTGACAACGCCCGCACCCCAATGCTGTGGGATGACAGCCCAAATGCTGGCTTTACCACAGGCAAGCCATGGCTGCGCGTCCACCAAGATTACAAGACGCTGAACGTCAAGAGCCAATTTGGTGTCCCAGGTTCCACCTTTAGCTACTACCAAGATCTCATTAAGCTGCGCAAGGCTCCAGAGTATGCGCAGACCATGACTTATGGTACTTTTGCGCGCGTCAACATTGGCTCAGGTGTACAGGCTTATACCCGCACGGCTTTAGATCAGAGCCAAAAGATTCTGGTCATTGCCAACACCAATCAAGAGGAGCTGCGCTATAGCTTAGGCGACCTCAAGACAGCCAACACCAAGGTCTTAATTAGCGCTAACGATGCAAAGTTAGATGCTGATGGCACGGTGGTGTTAGGCTGCGGCGGCGCGATTGTGCTGGCACTGTAATAGCGGCGCCTTAGGGCGCACTTTAGATTAAAGCCTCACCACTTAGCTGCATACTGGCAGCAGTCAGTGTTTTTGGCAGGTGGTGGGGGCTAGTGGATTGCTCTTTTGCCTCTGCTCACAAGAAAGGAGGCAAGAGACTCACCTCTCACCATAGCTGGCGTGAGCGCAGTGAGGGTACTGTAAGTGCGTAAGAGCACTGCAAGTGCGTGAGGGCACTGTATGCACGAGGGCACCGTGAGTGCGCAGGCACGTTGTGGTGCTGTTACCTCCAATCCACCCACAAGCTGACACCAGCTAGCGTGTACCGAATGTGGCGCTATGCCACATAAAACGAGCTGACTTCTTCATAAGCAGTATCGTTTTCTCGTAACTGGTACAGACCGTTGCTCTCGTGCGCGGTCTGTCTTTTGGCGCTAAGGGCAAAGTTCCCTTGGTGGACACAGTTCCCTTGCAGGACACCGTTCCCTAGCGGAACAAAGCTCCATAGCGCCGCCTTAAGGCGTGGGCACTAACATTGACGTCAGTGCTCATCTCATGCTGTGTTCTTTCCTCTTTACCTCTTTAACGTCCGCTGCCGCCACGGCTGTGGATCCTGCTCCTATTGCCCTCTCTACCCTCTCTACCATTTCAGCCCTTTCTGCCCTTCCCGCTGCGATTCCTTACCACCACGCCACCACACGCCACCTTGTAGACCCTTGAGGTGACCAAAAACGCATGTGCCTGCACCGAAATCCCGTCTTTTCCCCGCTATATATCTGCACTTTTACCGCGCAATTTTGCCCAAAAATAACCTTTTGCCTGCAAACTACCATACTAGTATTTTAGTTGCAGATTTGAAAGCTGGCTCACACTTTCATGGCAACAAATAGGGCACAATAGAGCCAAGCTTGCAGGTGAGGTTCACACTCTTACCCCAAGCGGTTTTAGCAGCAGACTCTCCTTGTGGTCAGACTCATGTTTGCTCGAGCGCGTGTGATCCGTTGGGGGCAATAGAGATCTCACGTGGTTTTGCTGCTAAGACTCACCAGTTTCTCCGGAGGATTGTCATGAGCTGCATGTACTGCAACGAGCAAAACCCAAAGCGCGCTGAGCTGTTAATCGAGGTTGGTAAGCTGCCTCACTCGACGGTTTTTGTGCTCAAGAACCAAAACCACTTAGGTCGTGTGGTTGTCGCTCTTAATGGCCACCGCCAAGAGGTCTTTGAGATGACCGAAGAGGAGCGCAATGGCTACTTTGCTGATGTGGCACGTGTGGCTAAGGCCATGAGCGAGCTCTTCCACCCAGACAAGATTAACTACGGCATCTTTGGTGACGGCGTCCCACATGTGCACATGCACATCGTGCCAAAGTACAAGGATCAACTCCAGTGGGGTCACTTTTTCTGGGACAAGGGCTTAGAGGAAGTCACCTTAAAGGACGAGGAGTATGCCAAGATGGTGGCCGACTACAAGGCCAAGCTGGGCATCTAAGAACTCGCTTACAACAGCAACAGATGGATCAGGGCACAGAGAGCTCTGTGCCTACACACACCCGAGGGGAGCTTTAGGCTCCCCTTTTTCTTTTGCAGGGCAGTACCAAGCAGGCACAGGCACAAACGCAAAGACCAACCATGAGAGAGCGTTTCCCTCTTGTTTCTTCGAGGAGAGCGTTTTCCCCCCTTGCTCCTGCAGAGTATTTTCCCCCTATGTATTGGCTTAGAATCGGCCTTTGAGGTGGGTTTAATCACCATTGATGCAGAAACCTAATAAGATCATCAAGCGTAGCTACCGCGACTTATCTCTAAGGTAGATTAATGGCAAGTAGCTTTGCACACACATGGGGGAAAACGCCCTCTCTTCGAGAGTGTTTTCCTCTTATCCTTCAAAGTATTTTTGATCCTTGCGATTTTTTTGGTGCTGACGGCGCGCTCCTCGAACGCTAAGGGCTGCCCAGCAGCGCGCAGCTTCTAAGACACCGTGCTGCTGTACACACAGCTCGACTGCCTCAGCACCAAAAAAATCGCAAGGATCGTATTTTTCCCCTATGCTATTGGCTTACAACTGTCCTTTTAGGTTGGTTTAAGCCCCTTGATGCAGAAACATGCTAGAGTGCGTCGAGCGTCGCTACCGCGACGTATCTTGAGGTAGGTTAATGGCAAGTAGCTGTGCTCACACAAGAGAAAACGCCCTCAACCATGATGCTCTGACAGACCAGAGTTAACGTAGCCATTACGTGGCAATAGCCTGTGGCGATCACCTCCCGTATGTCCTGTAAGTCCACTCAGAGATACATGCAGCGGTACTTCAGCACCACCTTGATATGGAAAAGGGCTTTGCGATGCCTATGAACGGCATCGAGTTCTTTGCCAAGGTTGCGGCCCACGAAGAGCCAGCCTTACGCGCCTTAAAGCGCTTTGGGCGCACCACGGGGCGTATGATCTTTAGCCTGTGCTCGGTGCTTGACAGCGAACGTATTGCTATTGGCGGTGGTATTAGTGCGCAGCCTGCTTTGATTGAAGCTTGCCGCGAGGGTACCCATGAGTGCTTTACCTCCGAGTATCCATTGCACCCTAGTTCTTTGGCTTTAACTGAGCCAGAGATTGTGGCTTGTACCTTTAGAAATGGCGCTAATCTCATTGGTGCCGCTCACGGCTTTCAGGAAAAGCACCCCAAGATTGAGCTGAGCTAAGACTATATTGGCCACAAAGTGCTCTAGGGGAAAGTGACAAAGCAGAGTACAATCTTGCTCACAGAACACAATGCCCACTCTGTGTCAGGCTACTGATGGCCACGCGATTTGCATCTCATGGCCACAGCAGCAAAGCCTCAAGCCGCGTAGCTTGCTACCAAAAGTGGCTTGCTACCTAAAGGGGCCACGCTACCGCCGATGGCATAGCCACGCAAGGCCGACGTATGGTCACACTACCATAGCGCCTCATGGTCAGGACTGTATTCTGGCAGATATGGTACTTGCAAAACACTTCATCTCTATCCCTAAGAGCAGCACATGCACATCTTAAAAGTGCTTAACAACAACGTGGTCATCGTCAAAGACGATGATTGCCTCGAAAAAGTGGTCATGGGCAAAGGCCTCGGCTTTCAGGTAAAGCCAGGCCAGCTGGTCGAGCGCAATAAGATCGAAAAGATCTTTACCCTTGCTGATGAGGTCAGTGCCCCCAGCCCTCAGGTGATACCCCATAATGTAAGTGCGGCCGCTACCCCTCAAGCTACCCCACCTGCCTCTTCTCCGGATTTAGGTGCGGTACCACCACAGCTCTACCAAATCTGCCGTGACTTTGTCACGCAAGCAGGCGAGCGCTTACACCTATCGTTTCGCAATAGCCTGACCTTAGCCTTAGCTGACCATATCTTCTATGCGCTGCAACGCCTCATTAAGGGTGAGCATGTGGTCAATGCACTGCTGCAAGAGATTAAACAGTTCTATCCTGAGGAGTACAGCTTAAGCACGCTGGCCTTAGAGCTTATCAAGAAGCAAACCGGACTGAACTTACCTGAGGACGAAGCAGGCTTCATCGCGCTGCACTTAGTAAATGCGGCCTTAGATGAGAACATGCCCAAGACCATGGAAGTCACGCGCCTCATTGCCGACATCCTCTCCATCGTCAACACACAGCTTGGTATCAGCCCTGATAACCACAGCCTCGATTACACCCGCTTTATCACCCACCTCAAGTTCTTTGCCCACCGTCTGCTGCTCAAGCAAGACCTGCCCCCATGTGCCGACTTCCTCTTTGACGAGATCAAGAGGCACTACCCAGTGTCCTACAACTGCGTCAAGCGCATCAATATGTACGTGAAGCAGCGCTTTGGCCATGAGATCTCCCGCGATGAGATCACCTTCTTAACCGTGCATATCGAGAGGGTGCGTAATGCCACTACGGGACAATAATGACAGCCAACAAGCGCGCTACGCCTTAGGAGCAGCCCTGCTCCAAGAGTTAGGTGGCGCCTTGAATCTGTCACGCATCTGCCACTGCACTACGCGCTTACGTATCCGTGTCAAAGATTGCAAACGCGTCAATATGGCCGCAATCAAAAGCCATGACGCCATCTTCAATGTCCTCAGACAAGGCAACGAGCTGCAGATCATCTGTCACAGTAACGTGGACTTGCTCTGTGCCGCCATGCAAGCCATGGTTGGGCTCAAAGAAGATAATGACCTTGATGACTTTAACAATTCGTGGTTAGAGCAACTCACTCAAACCAGACACAGCAGTAGTATCAGTACAGCTACAGCTACAGCTACAGCTACAGCTGCAACCTCTCACTCTCCCCTTACGCTGGCACCAACACAGCAAGCGCAGACCAAGGCACCTGACACTATCTTTACGCCTACCGCGACAACAGTTTCCCCCACCTCTGCTGATGCTGATGCTACTGCTACTGCTACTGATGATGCAGCAGCACAAATTGCGGCATTATTTACCCACGGCTCCTTACCCCCATCACAGCTTACTACCACGCCAAGCGCAGCTCACACTGCCTCTACTCCTGATAAGAGCGTACTGCTAGCCACACCTGCCGCTACTAGCAACGAGGAAACAGATACCGCCCACGCTGTAGCCGCTTTGGCCGCAGCACATCCCGAGCTCGCGGCGGCCTTGCGTAATGAACAGAGTACGGATACGGAGCAGAGCCCTGCACCGGCAGCATCCCAAGCTTCCACCATAACCGCTACAACAACGCCAGTTGCAGACACAACTGGTGGCGCCACTGCAGCGCCCGCTCCTGACAACAGTTCTGCTCAGTCTCCACATCTGCCATCTAAGTGTCCTGATACGGAGCTGACTTTTGACAGCATTTATGCCTCGTGTAGTGCTACTGCTACTTCCTTCTACAATAGAAACAACACTACCACCACTTCCCTTGCAGCACCTGTGCACAAGCCCCATTACCACACGTGTAAAGAACATGGAGCCATGCTCTTTGCCTACGTGACCGGTATGATGGGCGCTGTCATCTTGCCGCTGATCGGCTTTATGGCTATTGGTGGTCTGATCAAATCCGTAGTCGCCCTCTTGGTGTCCTTAGAGGTTTTCAATAGCACTGATAGCATCGTCGGCTATACCAATAGCATCTTTGAGCTCATTTTCCAATTCCTGCCGGTACTGTTAGGCTATACCTGTTCCCGCTGGTTGTGTAGTAACCCGCTGGTAGGCATCACTCTGGGCATGTGCTTGGTGCCGACAGTTTACCAACAGCTAAGCACCCTGATGCCGTGGCATGAGCAGCTCATCAAACCACTACTCATAAACCTACAAGAGCTCTTAAGCTCCCGCTTTAACTACAGCGCTTATTCTGTCAGCGTCATTCCCATTATTGTGGCCACGTCTATCAATGCCCGCCTTGAGTGCTATATCAACAGCCTCTTGCCACATAGACTGCACTACCTTGCTACTGCCTGCTTGTGCTTATGCGTGGGCGTACCGCTCATGATTTTATTCATTGCTCCAATCTTTACAGCGGTAGGCTATGCCAGCTCCGACCTCTTACTGTCCTTGTTTGAGCAAACACCTTGGCTCTTGGGACTATTAGTGGGCGCTTTGTGGGAGTTTCTGGTTTCACTGGGCATGCACTGGATCCTCTCGCCTACCATGTTCAACAACATTTACTTTTTGGGCTATGACATGCTGGTAGCCGTGACTTTAGCTCCTACTTTTGCCACTGGTGGTGCCATGGTCGGCTTCTACCTCTACCAGCGCTGCCATGGTGTACACACCAAAGGCGCCGATGCGGGTATGGCTTTTACTAGCGAGGAGCAAACAGCCACCCGTCATGCCAGCTTGCTTGCCATTCTCTTAGGCATTACTGAGCCTACGCTCTATAGCTTTTTGGTACAGCGTAGCAAGCTGTTTCTGCTAATCTGTGTCATTAGTGGTATCGGCGGCATGATCATTAGTATGCTGGGATTGTGCTTAAGCTCTATTACCATTACGGGCTCTTTTGCACTGCTCATGGCCTATAAGATCGACAATCCTCATACTCTCACGGCAGCTTTATATTTAGCGCTGATTTGTGGAGGCTGCTTTAGCGTGGCACTACTGACCTCGTTCTTATGGATGAAAAAAGACCAAAGAAAGGCGCAACAACAGGCGCAAGCACAGCACGAACAGCAGATGCAGAATGCGCTTACTGCGGTTTGCGCAGGCACCTACACGCCACTTAATGAGGTAGCTGACCCGATTTTTAGTTCACTGATGGTAGGTGATGGCTACGCGCTTAAGCCTGCAGAGGACGTACTGTATGCGCCATGTGATGGCACGCTAAGTCCTGACATTGATTTTGCGCATGCGGTGGGGATTAAGGGCCCGTTAGGCAGTGAGATTCTGATTCATGCGGGCATTAACACGGTACGTTTAGAGGGCAAGTACTTTACTCTGCTCAAAGAGCCAAACTCACGGGTAAAACGGGGTGAAGCGCTATTACGCTTTGAGCGCGAGGAGATTACGGCGGAGGGATTCGATCCGACGGTGATTGTGGTGTGCACCTTACCTACAGGGGTACAGCTCAAGCATGAGGTGGGAGTGATTGAAGGGATGCGCGTAACACCTGAGCAAGTAATGCTGCGCCTACACGACCTACAAGAGGAGGCTACAGCGTAGCAGGCAACTCCGAGGTGGAGAGAGCTTAGATTGAGGGTAGCTGTCTGCAATGCTCTAAGACAACCATGTCAGGTTAAGCTCATCACTTAGGAGAGCGTTTTCCCCCTTGTTCTTTCAAAGTATTTCCCCCTGTTATGGGCTTAAAATCGGCCTTTAAGGTGAGTTTAAGCCCCGTGATACAGAAACCTGATATGGAGCGTCGAGCGTCGCTACCGCGCCGTATCTCGAAGGTAGGTTAATGGCCAGTAGCTGTGCTCACACAA
>JAHLFE010000123.1 GCA_018884035.1 Candidatus Anaerobiospirillum pullicola | reverse complement strand
TAAAAGTATTTACCACCAAGCGGCGTTTGAGGCCATCAAGATAAACCGCTAATACAAGCCATCCAATAGTGATCTTCAAAGTAGATCGCTGATCGGTGTGGCTCGGTAAATACTTTTGAACTTCATCACTATCCTGTATAAATTAGCGCTCAATACCTTTGGTGATCAGCAAATTGCCACAGACTTCCTCGAGCGTCCGCAGCGTTGCCCAATCAAAGTCCCTGAGCGTATCAGCGAAGTGCTTGTGGAAGAGGTCAGTGATCACAAGAAGCCCTTAATGACTATTATCCGTAATCCGCAAGGGCAGGTGCTATTTTGGTCACGCAAGACCGGCAAAGAATTGGTACCAAGCTTTGGTAAATGGGCAAAAGGGCACCTTGATGGGCATCTGCACGTGACAGCGCAAAATGGCATCTCTTGTTTGCCAGGCTTTCAAGAGTTGCTGCCACATTGCAGCTACACTCTAACGTGGTAAAGAGCCTGTTACCCCCGATCTCAACTTCAGAGGTAAGACGGTAGCGCGCACAGCCGCCCCCACACGGCCGTCTTTTACTACAGATCAGGTGGAGTGCTCTCACTGCAAAGCCCCCTCCGCTCTGCCATGTGGGCCTCAGCTTAAGATAGGTTCAGGCGTGAGTATCCCAAAAAGCAAATCTCAAAGGAGGTAAATGCCTACAATCAGGTGTTTTACCCTGAGAGTAGGCCTTTGCTGAGGCGCTACTCTTGAGATAATGCGCCGTCAGGCGCTTTTAGGTTACCTGCGTTCTGGATAACCAGCAGCCTTTATCTCGCGGTTTAGGCTGTGGCCCACACTACCACTTGCCGCCGTCAGTTATGCGATCTCTCCTTCCCTCCTTCTCTACTTCCCTACTGCAATTGCGGCTGCGCGTCAGGGGCGTACAGGGGCTGCCCATTCTCTAGGTTCAGGTTCTCGTCCTCAAACTCCGTGCGTACCCGTCCCTGCTCAACACCAATACTAAAGAGCAGATATGACACCACCTTAATCGAGCCCGCCCACGAGTAATGTAAGCCATCCTGAAACACAGGGATGTACTTACCGACCAGCACCTCACACTTACCATCCGTGCAGATCGCATCATTAGGATCAAGGTACGACATCACCGCATGATCCGCAGGACGCGTACCATTAACCACAAAGCCTGCGCCAATCGGCTGAGGCATCGCTGCAATCATCTGCTCTAACTGCTGGTTAAACGGCACCTCAGGTAAGTCCATGGATTTACGACAGGTAAAGTACTTACTCAAAAGCCGCGTCAATGGGTTATCAAGCGCCTGCAAATACATGCACGTACTGCCAATGTCGTACACCGTTTGCCGTGGGGTCGCTAACACGTACACCCGCGCCGGAGCAAAATCCCGCGCTAAAGCAAGTAAATCCATCTCTACGGCTTGGGCAAAATCTTCCTCACTAACACGCTCACCGGTGTAGCGGTTAAGCAGGCGGTTACGATAGCGCGGCCAGTCCTGTGCCACCACTACCGGCAGCTCCGGATGCATTTGCACCGCCCGCACCGCCGCTTGATAGCGATCGGAGCACTTACCATCGACTACGCCCTCAGGGCGCACATTAACGTGCTGGGCAAAGGAATAGCAACCATCGCGAAAGACCGTAACCACGTGCAAACCACGGTCAATGAGATCTAAGGTGTAATGACGGGCAAAGCTGTCACCAATAAGGATGAAATCAGGTTTGCGCTTTAAGTCACCAATGGAATTAATGGTGCCCTCAAAAGGCACGGTGTGACCACCATACTGCGCATAGCGTGTCACCTCACCATCAAAGCGAAATGAGGCCTTCGTGTAGAGCACATAGCCCACAGCAGCGCAGCTTAAGGCATAGACGCCGACAAATAAATAGCCGTAATTACGCCGCCGCTCAACACCGTAATGCAAGAGCACACCGCAGATAACAATCGGCAACAGCATCTCCAGTGACCAGCCCAAAAAGCCCAGCTTGGTGGCAAAAACTAAGATTGGCCAGTGCACGAGGTAAATGGCATACGACCACAATCCTAACTTCTGGAAAGGCCAGAAGCGCAAATAAGAGCGCTGGTGGTTGGCTGCAATGCACAGGTAGGTGCCAATAAGGGGTAAGCAGGCGCTATAGGCTGGCCAGCCCGCGCTGTTATCGACGACAAATAAGGAAATAAGGAGCAGCACTAAGCCCAGAGCTTCCAACGGCCCTGCCTTTAAGCGCAGGCAGAGGTGGCTTAAGGTCACAAAGATAGCACGTGGGCGTCCGGTCATCAGCACCCAGTCATCATTGCTGCTGTGCTTACTCTTACTCTTGCTTACAATCTGCTGTGCAGCCGTAGCACTCACAGCGCCCGCTCCTGTACTCTGGGTATGAGCAAAGAGCTGTGCTGCCAGCGCCGCATAAGGCTCATGTAAGCTCCAGCGCTGTAAATACTGGTAAGCACGTCGCTGCAAATTGGCAAGGGAATAGAAGTAAGCCAAGGCTCCCATTAACAGCTCAAAAGCACGTGCTGGTAAGAGGTAATAGGATGATTGTGGAGCTAAGACGGTGTAGTAGCAACCAAAGATAAAGCTGATGACAGTCAGGACAAGGATAAAGCGCGCAACGTAGGATTGATCGGAGGCCACGCGGCGAATCAGCATCAGCACCACAGGGTAGAAGATGTAGAACTGCCACTCTACTGAGAGTGACCACGTGTGTAAAAAGACCTGATCTAAGGCGCTATTGGCAAAGTAATCCGTCTTTTGGGAAAAGTAGATATTGGAGACAAAGAGCAGTGCGTAGAGGCCCTCGTAGCACATACGCATTAAGTCGGCAGTGCCCACCACGAGCAGGCCCAAGATCACAAAGACTGCTACGGTTAACCACAGCGCGGGGCAAATACGCTTAGCGCGACGCTTATAGAAATCCCAGAGACTGAAGTTACCTTTGTCGAGACCACGCATGATGATCATGGTCATGAGGTAGCCGGAGATGACAAAGAAGATGTCAACGCCCAAAAAGCCACCCTTAAACCATGTGATCTCAGGCATGAGGACATGGGTGACGTGGTAGAGGGTTACGGCGACCACGGCGAGGGCACGTAAACCAGTGATATCCGAGCGCAGATTCTTGGCCATAAGATGGTGCCCTTACAAAGCAGAGGAAAGATGCGAGATGAAAACCAGTTGGTCTCTACTACCTACTATCTACTGCCTTATCAGCAAGGGCAGGTACAAAAGCAAGTGAGGCCCATGAGGCGTAGCAGGCAATGGAGATAAAGAGAGCAGCGTTGTGTGTAGAGGCCGTTATGACGGGGGAGGTCATGCCAAGGCAAGAGGCCGCACGGCCTTGAGAGCGTTAGTAGTTTCAGAGTATAACAGCAGGAGCAGCGTATACGACAGCAAAGACCAATCAGAGCAAAGCAGAGCAGAGCTGTGTAGAGCACAGTTTGCAGCTTATAGCCCCCGCCCCTGCGGAAGAGCAACCTTTAAGAGGTAAGAAGCCATTTCTCTCTCTCTCTCTCTCTCTCTGTAGATCTACCCAAGTGTATACAGTGTCCACCTTAAGACTTAGCAAGCCCTTAGATGTTACTATCATTGAGCCGTTCTACTCCCGCAAAATCACAGCGCCCGCCCCGTGGTATGTCCCCCAAACCGTGCACTGGCTCCCCATGCATTGGACAGCAGCACAAAAGACACAGAGTAAGACAACACCTCTTGCGACGTCAGCTGCTAACGCACCGCGATCACTTGTAACGAGCCCTTGGTGAGGTCATTTAACTCCCGCAACAAAGGCTCAGTCTCATGCTCCGGCAAGCGCAGATCAAAATAAGCACTCTGGGCAAAGTTTTCTTTTTCAATGGTAGCTCGATAGCGGGGCAGGATATGCTGCAGCTTAGTGATGTAGCGGTGCTCAATTGCAATAGAGACCACCGAGGCAATCATGCGCTCTGTCGTAGGTAAGGTCTCTAGCGCCTCTTGCACCGAGCCTTGATAGGCTTTGACTAAGCCACCGGTACCTAAGAGGACGCCACCAAAGTAACGCGTGACCACAGCGGTGAGCTCGCCTACACCACAGTGTAAGACCACATTGAGCATGGGCTGACCGGCGGTTCCTTTTGGTTCACCGTCATCGGAGCAACCACAAAAGGCGGTTGAGCCTGGGGCGGTAGCATTAAAAGCAAAGCAATTATGGTTAGCTGCAGCGTGCTGCGCTGAGATGGTCTCGATAAAGGCCTTGGCCTCATCGACAGAAGCGGTATGGGCAATAGAGGTAATAAAGCGGCTGCGCTTAATCACAAGCTCGTGCTCATGCACCTGTCCTGTTTTGAGGTCGGGCACCAGATAGGTGTCACTGCCAGCGGCAGCGGCTTTATTGGCGGCGCCACTTTCTGGCTTTTTGGCCTTAGCCATAAAGAGATCTCCCCACGACGAGAAAGAGTCAGAGCCGAAGTGCTCTGAGGCTCTGTTGCTGGTAGGACTGGTACGTATTATAGCCGACAAAGGCTAATCTTAATGTGCCTGTGCTAAGGCACAAAGATAAGCAAGCTCGCGTGGCATGACAAGAGCAAAGCAATACAAAGCAGAACAGCACAAGGCGGGGTAAGGCTGGGTAGAGCAATACAGTCGTATGGCCTTTGAGCTCTTGGCATGAGTGCTATAAAAGTGACGTATGCAGGTTTGAGAGCTGGCAACGACCTACACCTCGAGATAAAGAGTGCTGATTAGCCTGAGTCTACCTTAAGCGGTGGCACGCCTGCTTGCAATAACTTTAGTCAGCCGTGCTTTGGTGCTTGGTATGAGTGCACCTGTGCATATAAAGCGATGTCTGGCGGGAAGAGACTGATGCTGGGGGTGAGCGGAATGTGGTGAGGTGTAGGCTCACCGTGTTGTGGTGCACCTTAGTGCTGAAGGGAAGTGTCTTGATGTGGTTAGGACAGGGCTTAAGGCAACAACCATAAGCCTGACAGATAACAGTCCTCAGAGCAACGGTTACTTTGGCATCACGTTAGTAACGTCGTAGCTTCCTAAAAAGCGCAACCATAGCAGAGCCGCAAGCGCCACATACTTCCGCACTACTTAACATCAGTAGACCGAGAAACCCCAAGGACAGGACAGGACAGGACAGGACAGGACAGGACAGGACAGCAAGAAGAAAAAGCGCGATATCTCTTCCTCCGCGCAGAGGACTTCACGTATACCGCGCCCCACACATGGTACAAAAGACACATGAAAAGCCTGTAGGGCGAGTAGCACTGAGCAGAAACCAGCGACTATCCGCCCTTATCATGTGCCTTTTGCTGTATAAACCATTATACAGAATTTATATTCATTTTCAAGACTATTGTGTAAATTTGCGATACGCCTAACATTAATCTAATCTTAACTATGGTCAAAACTAAACATAGTATTTCGCTTAAACTAGGCTTGTTTTTCGTAGAAAGCTATTTTTGCCAAAAAACTAAACTAGATTGACAGAAGTCTCGGCTAGTTATTTAAAGAAAATCTCCTTAGCACACCAAGTCTTGAAAAAGGCAACGGCAGTAATGGTTACACCTAACTACTATGGCTTCAGGTCTGAGCAGTGGACTATACGCATTTAGGCCCAAACGGCTTAAACAAGCCAACCTTGACCATACGCATCCGGCCTTATTTCTTGACCAGCTTACACGCTGAGGCTCGTGGCACGGTGTAGCTTGCCCATAACGTATCAGCTTATGGCGCAGGGCCGAGGTTAGAGGGCACGGCTCTCCTTAAGATCAAGGGCGTTCTCTGTCCCGTAAGCACACTGTAAGCGCCATATGCTGACGCATCCCTGTGCATACACAATGGCCGCGCAAGAAGCCAATAGCAGCAACCAGTCCCATATGCACGGCACAGGCTATAAATAGCCTGACTTACCCTAAGGGACCTTACCTTTTAGGGGCCGCTCTATTAATGCACACGACAAGGAGCCCTGCTACTCCCTGTTTGCCCTTTTCAGCCATGCAAAGCACTGCTGCACACTGCTATTCCCCTGCAAGCCTACTCTACTGTCCCTATTACCCGACACCGACCGCTGCGCTGTTATGTCACCGCTACAGCTTGCAGTGCACTACAGCTTGCAGTGTTCTCTTCCGCCCCAAAACACAAAACCCCGCACCACAGATAACCATGGGCGGGGTTTATCTCACTAGGCTGACAGCGCAGAGCCTCAGGTAAGCTTCAGGTAGGCTTTTGCTTCATCACCTTTATCTTTCTGCCTGAGCCTACGCTGTCATTAGTACGCGCCAGAGAGTCTATAAGCACTCACAATAGACGCGCTTAATGTCCTCTAAGGTCATTGGCACCATGCACAAATGGAAGGCGCCATTGTGCTCAAAAGCGTGCTTGGCCATATCATCGATGTGCTTGTCGTCGATGCCTAAGACAGTTAAGTTGTCTGGCAGACCAATGCTCTTGAAGAACTCCTCGGTCTTGGCAATAGCCTTTTGGGCCATGGCCATACGATCGCTCTCCTCAGGCAGATCAAACACCGCCTTACCATAGTGGCAGTAACGCTCTACCGTCTTCTCGTTTAAGCTAAAGCGCATCAGACGTGGGGTTAAGATGGCTAAGCCCACACCATGGGTGATGTCGTAGTAAGCCGAGAGCTCATGCTCCATAGCATGGCATGGCCATGGGCGGACACCATTACCTAAGCTGCAGAAGCCGTTGCAGGCTAAAGAGCTGGCCCACATCAGCTGCGAACGTGCCTCGTAGTCAGATGGGTTAGCAATAGCACGTGGGCAGCTGGCGATCACCGTGCGCAGTACCGTCTCGCACATGCCATCAGCGACCATATTGGTCTCCGAGGCAAAGTACTGCTCAAAGATGTGGCTCATGATATCCGCCGAGCCCGCAGCAGTCTGGTTAGCTGGTACCGAGAAGGTCAGCTCTGGATCTAAGAGCGAGACACGTGGGTAAAGGTGTGGATTGAGCACACCTAGCTTCTCGTCAGTGTCGAGGTTGGTGATCACGGCAGCCGAGTCAAACTCAGAACCAGTAGCGGCTAAAGTTAAGACCGTAATCAGAGGCAGAGCCTTTTTGATCTTGGTGCCATCTAAGACCAGATCCCAAGCGTCGCCATCATAGTAAGCAGCGGCGCAAATGATCTTAGCGCAGTCGAGCACCGAGCCACCGCCCACAGCTAATACCACGTCAATGCCGTGCTCCTTGCACAGCTGCGCACCAGCGCGCACCGAGGTCACACGTGGATTTGGCTCTACACCGCCCTGCTCGTAGATTTCGCAGTCAGATAAGATGTCCTTTACCTTGTCATAAAGGCCAGAACGCTTGATGGAGTTGCCGCCATAGACTAAGAGCACCTTTTTGCCAACGGCAGTAACCTCATCATAGAGGTGGTCTAAGCTACCACGGCCGAAGTGAACTTGAGTAGGCGTACAAAAGGAGAAGTTATCCATTTCCAACAATCCGTCCAGAAAACACTGTGGAGACCAGAGACTCCGTCGTCATTGCTGACAAGCATACCGCAAATACTGCAAGCGCTTACGGCCCCTGCAAAAAAATTTGCTTCCCACCAGCGGCATCTTTCCCCAAAGGATACCCAGAGGAAACTATGGCACCTGTTGGTGCCTACTTCCAGCAGCTAGCTCCTGAGCGTAGACTGCGTGCAGATGGCAACGCTACGCGATGTGGGGCGCGCCCTCTTAAGCCCCTGCTTAAGCCTCCTGCCCTGCTTAATAACCTGCACTCCTGCACTCTGCTCCATAAGCGCGCACAAAGCAATGGTTGCTGGAACCTACAGGGCTACCAAGTCGCTGCGGACAACTGCACCAAAAAGCGTTACATGCGCCTCTTTATGGTGCGCACGAATGTGTCACCGCCGTGATTTTTTCTTGCCCCACTGCGCACTAACAAACCAGTAGCAAACGCTCGTTTGTGTAACGTTACAGGGCAGTAAGAACTGCTGCAAAAAATTCTTAAGGCGCTGCTAAGGGCTTGCGCACAGGATCTAGCGTGTCATGCCTACCTACGCCACAAGGCCTAAAAGTGACACTTTAAGGCCTCTGCTGCGCACGGTCTTGCTGCCCTTAGGGTGAGCTGGTGGCCTCTTTTTACTCCCTGATCTCTTTATCCTATGAGGTGACGATCAAGACAAAGTTGAGTATGCTTGTATCTCTTAGTCGCGCGACCAGTGGTTACAGTCCACCCTGCGCTTCATGCAGGAGCGTCGCTTCTTAGCTAAGACCACGGCCCGAAAGATCTGTTTTTCAAGGAAAAAGCCGTGTGCTGAGTACCTTGCCTGCGAATGCCTTAAGGCGTTGTCCCCCCACTCTCAATATATTCTTGGGGAGATGCGAGCAGGCCCATACGCTCAGTTACGACTTACTGTTGCTTGCAAGCTCCTTAATACTGCCTTTGTGCACGCAGTAAAACAGATACGACGCGCCCTTTTCATTTGCCAACCAGAGGCGGTTTGTCACAGCTACTCACAAGAGCTGGGCGACGACCGATTGCTATGTCCCACACTGACACCTTAGAAGAAAAGGCACAAGCCACCTTGGCTAAAATCCCAAGAAAGAAGCGCATCATTACAGTGAGCTTATACTGCATTTGTATTGTGCTCGGTCTCATCTTTGGCTACATGGGTAACACTGCCATTGACGAGCTCATGACCTTTATTGCCACGGTGTTTACGCGCCTCTTCTCCTTTATCGCAGTGCCAATCATTGCCTTAGCTTTGATTTCGACCTTAGCCAAATTAGGCAAGAATAGCGGTTCGGGACGTATCTTTACGCATGCGGTCTTCTATACCCTCTCGACCACTATCGTCGCTGCGGTGGTTGGTGCCATTATGTTCTGGACGCTGCAACCTGCCAATGTCCCTGCTGAAGTCATGGGCATGTCAACAGTGGAGCCAGTACAGCCAACTTCTTACTACGACCACATCCTCACGGTGATCCCTAACAACATCCTGCAGCCATTTGTCGCAGGCAATGTGCTCTCGGTGTTATTGATTGCTGCGGCGATTGGTATTGCCTTAGCGGTGATGCCGCACAATGAGCGTCGCGATGCGGTGTTAAACACCTTTTTAGGTCTGCAAGATATCCTCTTCCTGCTCATCAAGTGGTTACTTGCCATCCTGCCAATCGGCATTATGGCCTTTATTGCCCAGTTGATTGCGCAGTTAGGACAGGGAGTGATCTTAGGTTCGCTTGCTACCTACTTTACGGTGGTGATTGGCTCGAACCTGATCCAGATGTTTATCATCATCCCACTGTTCTTGCTGGCTCGTGGTTTAAACCCATTACGTATTGCCCGTGGCATGCTGCCAGCCTTAGCAGTGGCCTTCTTCTCGAAGTCTTCTGCTGGCACCTTACCTGTGACCATGGCTGCAGCCGAGAACAACTGCCACGTCAATCCAAAGATCGCGCGCTTTGTGCTGCCAATCTGCACCACTATTAACATGAATGGTTGCGCCGGCTTCATTCTCATCACCTCGCTGTACCTGATGCAGAATGCAGGCATTGAGATCAACCTCACCACGACCATTGTTTGGATCTTTATTGCGACCATTGCAGCTGTCGGTAACGCCGGTGTGCCAATGGGCTGCTACTTCCTGACGATTTCGCTCTTAAGCTCGATGAACATTCCAGTATTACTGATGGGTGTGATCCTGCCAGTGTATGCTGTGATCGACATGGTGGAGACGGGCGTTAACGTCTGGTCTGATTCGGCGGTGGCCAATATGGTCAACAAGGATCTTGCGGCTGACCTCAAAAAAGAAGAGGCCGCCGAGGCTGTCTGACGTCGGGAAGTTGGATCGTATTTATTTTTCCTGATAAATAAGCCGTTTTTGCTGTATGCCTTTCAACGATCGTAAGCACCATTACCGCTTTAGATGTGTTTTTGCTCAGCTTTGCAGCTTCAGCCT
>JAHLFE010000122.1 GCA_018884035.1 Candidatus Anaerobiospirillum pullicola | reverse complement strand
TCCACAAAGCCCCCATCAAGTAGGGACGAAATATCCTTTCTTGAGTTCTTGGGAACATTATAACAGATGCTGATATTGGCCGCTTACATCCCTACGCTTACGCATAGGGAATTACGCGGCTTCGTTAAATCGAGGACACAATGGCGTAGAACGCGCCGGTTATGAACACGCACGCCATGGCAATAACCAGTAACTGCATCACCATGCGCTGGTAGGCAATGCCCAAAAAGAAAAATGAGAACATCAGCAGGGTGCTGAAGATAATCATTGGCGTCGATGGGAACAGCGCAATAAGCGCCGTTAACATCACAAACAAGCCCAGAACAAAGGTGATCAGCGACCAGCGCTGGCGCTTGCGTAACTTTTCTTGCCGCTCCTGTTGGTGTTGGCGCTTAATACGGCGCTGCTCTAACACCTTCTCTTTAGCCGCTTTGAGTTTTTCCTGACGTTCTAAGCGCTTCTTTTCCTGCACTTCGCGCATAGATGGCAGCTTGCCATTAGCGTTAGCTCCGGCTGTGCTTTTAGCCTCAGCTGTGCCCTTTCCCGAGCTCGCAGGCTTCTTCTTAGTGTCGTTTGGGGCGGCGGCTCCCTTCTTTCCCCCAATAACGGCATGGCGCACTACTTGTGGACGTGATGATCCCCAAGACTGCTTTTGTTGGGTGGATATGAGTTTGCTCGCCATATACAACCATCCGCTTGACGGAATGACTCTCTTCACTAGAGGTATCCTCAGAGCAATCTCATCCCCATGCTTAACCAAGTCACTAAAGCGCCATGAGACCCAAGGCCATAGCGTGGAAACTTAGCAGCGTAGGAAGAGCTGAACACGAGCTCTGGGGGCTTTGCCGTACTGTGCTCTACACAAAGCTTAACTCTGTGCCGGCCTAGGCTTGAGGTCACAGGCGTTGCGTAGCGCGTGAGGTGGCTGCCTCAGTGAAGAAATCTACGTAGAAAAGTAAGTTGGCCACATACAGCTGTACAGCTGTAGCTGCTTTGATGTGGTGCTGAGGTACTTACATGTAAGCCCAAGATTCCACCTTGCTTGCTCAGAGCGCAAAGATGATCTCGGCGGCTAATGCTGTCTTTTTTGCATAGTCAGCATTAATAAAAATAAAGTGCAGTTGCTATGCCACGGAACCATTGTCGCAACCCTGTGCAGGTGATTCCTGAGGTTAATTTTGTGGCATTTTGCTGCGCCTAATCAGCTAAATCATTGTTACTGATAGAGGCACCACTGTCAAGTTTAAAAGAGCAGAGATAAGCCCTCAAAGCGCTGTAAGCAAGGATTAAATTCATGTTCAGGTTGGCGCTAATTTATCCTCATTTTCTGAGATGAAGACTCTCTGTGCTTTGGGGGGTAGTGACTATTGCAGTGCAGTGCAGTGGGCGCCAAATGATGTGGGCAGTAGGGAGTAGGGAGAAAGAAACAGAGAAGCTGGGAACAGCTGCTGCGGTCAGTCCAGTAATAGACAGTAAGGGAGAGATGTGGTGGCAGGAAATTGCACAGGTGCCGTCTGCTGCGGGCTCTGCGCTGGCTGGACTGCGTTGGTCTCAGCGCTGACGCTTTCCTTTTGAGAGTGCTTTGGCCTTGCTGCTATACCAGCCTTGGAACTGCGGGGCTGTTGCCACTGGGGCAGTGACAGCTGCTACCAGCACCACCACCAAAAGGGCTACCGCCTGAACTCCCAGTGAGAGTGCAGCAAAGCTACGCTCTCAAGAGGAGCTGAGCTGCACTGATTAAGGCCTTTACCTAAATGTAAAGGCCGTGTACACCTTTAGCACCTTTAGCAAGGGCCGCTGGTAAGCCCAGCGCCAGCGTATAAGCTTAGAGCTTAGATAAATACTGCCTAATGACGACAGTGCTCCTACTTCTCGCTCTCAGCTTCGCGTAAGAGCTCGTTTAAGGTGATCTTCGAGCGGGTCTTCTCATCGACGCGCTTCACGATAATCGCAGCGTATAAGGAGTACTTGCCATCCTTAGAAGGCAGGTTGCCGGAGACCACTACGGAGTATGGAGGCACCTTACCGTACATGATCTCACCGGTGGTACGGTCGTAAATACGGGTGGACTTACCAATGAACACACCCATGGAGATCACGGAGCCCTCACCGACGATCACGCCCTCGACGATCTCAGAGCGAGCACCGATGAAGCAGTTATCCTCAATAATTGTTGGGCCAGCTTGGATTGGCTCTAACACGCCACCGATGCCAGCACCACCGGATAAGTGCACGTGCTTACCAACCTGAGCGCAGGAGCCCACAGTAGCCCAAGTGTCGACCATGGTGCCCTCACCGACGCGGGCGCCGATGTTCACAAAGGATGGCATCAACACGACGTTTGGCTCTAAGTAGGAGCCACGACGCACGACGGCACCTGGCACGGCACGTAAGCCCTCTTGGGCAAAGCGTTCGGCACTGTAGCCTGCAAACTTTAAAGGAACCTTGTCGTAGTAGGCACCGCCTGGGATCTCAGTTAAGGAGTTGTCCTGTAACTTAAAGGACAGGAGGACGGCCTTTTTAATCCACTGATGGGTAACCCACTCACCGTCGATCTTTTCGGCGACGCGCAGCGAGCCGTCGTCTAAGCCAGAAATCACATCGTTTACTGCAGCGCGCACATTAGCGTCACAGTTAGCATTGGTGATTTGGGCACGATTTTCAAAGGCATTGTCAATAATTGTTTGCAGATCTTGGCTCATAGCACTCATCAAAACTACAGAGGCAACAGAGCACGCTTGTTCCTCGTAGCTTGAGCTTACGGTGCGCTTTTGGTGGTAGCGCGGTAAAGCCATCAGGTGTGAGGTAGCGGGCTCAGGTACTGGGAAGAGCTGCGCAGTATTACCAAAAAGTGTGTAACAGAGAGTGGGCTTGCAGCTACCAGCGGACTTAATCTCACAAGTATGCACCATTTTGAGCATATGTATGGGATATTGCGCGAAAAAAGCGCAACAGCTAGGGGAAGCTGGGGAGAGTTGCTTTATTGTGGTGCACTTAAGCGGCGGTAGCTGCGAAAGCGTTTGGCAGCAGCGTCACGGAGCTACGGGGCCAAGGGGCCATGGAGCCACGGGGATGCTGCTCTTAGTGAGGACGCACAGTAAGCGCTCTGTGGCGCTACCTTGAGGTGAGACCTAAAACGCTGTCTCTTATGCGTCAGCGCTAACATATGGGTAGCTACGCTGCCCACCTCACTACCACCACTACTACTACTACAACTATCCCTTACCACAGTGATCAGAGTAGTGGCTTGTCCTTGCGCTCCGCTCCCAACACCTGATACAGAGCCTTAGCAAGGCGATCCTTACTGCGCTCGCTTAACGGCCGTCCTTGCTTGTCAGAAATCGAAAAGAAGTCGTCAGCACGCTCACCTGTGGTCGTGATTCGTGCACTGCGCACAAAGATGCCGTAGTTGCTAAAGGTGATACCGATCTTCGCTAGGAGGCCTGGCTGATCTAAGGTCGAGATCTCCAGATTGGTGCTCTCCTTTTGCCTATCCTCAAGGTAAGTCACTACCGTTGGCAGCTTAAAGATCTTTGGCTTCTTGTCTTGCAGATCCAAGCTCTCAATACTCGGCTTCTCATTGATGCTTTGCAGCAGCGCTAAGCGAATGGAGTGCAGCCGGTCATTGTCGATGCAGGTACCCTTTTGCGACTGGAATTTGATTGTCCACAGCGAGTGGTTGATCTTATTGCGGATAAACTGCGATGACTGAATGTTGAGGCGCTTCTTGGCCATGATGTAGGCCAGATAGCCAAAGTTAAAGTGCCGATGGTGCTCCTTAGTGTAAATGAGCATCTCCGTACCCGTTTCCGGATGCTGCGCAAAGAGAATGAGCGGCTTTTGCTGCTGGTAGGTCAGGATGTTGCGCGTGTGCCACGCCAGCTCAAATGGCGTGTAGTAGATGAAGTAGTTCGGCTTAAAGTAAGACCAGTAAGTGCGCACGTCCTGCTCATTGAGGTCGTGCATGTAAGACAGCGCCAGCTCCTGATTCTCGTGCGCATGCAGCTTGATGTCATGAGGCATCTCAAGACCATGGCGTAAAGCCTGACGCGTTGCAAAGTACAGTTGCTTAAAGACCTGATCCTTCCACGAGTTCCATTCATGGTCATTAGTGGCACTGATATCAGCCACTGATAAGCAGTAGAGCAGGTTTAAGTGCTCCTCATCCTGCACCTGCTTTGAAAACTCGTTCACCACCTGCGGATCGTTAATGTCACGACGCTGGGCCGTCGCTGACATCAAGAGGTGGTTTAATACCAGCCACGACACTAAGCGGGTCTGGTAGAGGGTGTACTTGTGCAGCTGACAAAAGTACAGTGCTTCTCCCGCGCCCAGTTGCGCATGGTGTCCTCCTTGGCCCTTAGCGATGTCGTGCATTAAGGCCGCCACAATGAGAATCTCGGGATTGGAGATCTGATTGTAGACGTGGCGAAAGAGCGTATGGACGCTTTCAGTGGAGCGGGAGATGAGCTCAATGTTTTTGATCACCCGCACTGTGTGCTCATCCACCGTAAAGGTGTGGAACATGTCGAACTGGCTTAAGCCCTCGATCTTTTCCCACGATGGCATGTATGCCGAGAGAATGCGGTGCTCATGCATCAGCGGTAAAGCCACGCATGCCGCATTTGGGTTCTCCAGAATGCTCTTAAAGATAGCACGGCACTCTGGAATCTCCACAAGGTAGTTGGACAGCGAACGCCTTGTGCGACGTAGCAAACGCAGACAATTGACGTGTAAGCCCACCACCTCAGGGTGCTTAGACATGAGCAAGAAAATCTCGAGCATCTTGCTCTTATCGTTTTCAAAGACCTCTTCGGAGGTGACGTCAATAAGCGGCCCACGGCGTAGGAAATCGTTGCTTAAGAACTGGGTTTCCTCATCGCCCAAGTGACCGGTGATGCGCAGCACCTCAAGTTGCAGCGCCATGGAGTTGAGCTCACGAATGCGCCGCAGCGTGCGGTAGAGATCACGCATCATGTTCTCAACACAGATGTTGTTATCACCGTGATAGCCTAAGCGCGTGGCGACGCTTGGCTGGTAGTCGAGGGTGAGGCGATTGTCCTCTTTGCGGTTACACACGTGCAGCGCGTAGCGCACCTGATAGAGCACATCGCGGCTCTCGATCAGTTCCTCATACTCCTCAGGACTTAAGAACTCCAAAGAGAGCATGTCCTCAGGGGTCTTCGCCTGAAAGTGGAAATTGGCAATCCACTGCATCACGTGGATATCACGGATGCCACCTGGGTTTTGCTTGAGGTCTGGCTCTAAGGAGTAGGCCGTGTCCTTATAGGCATGATGGCGCTCTAGCTCTTCTGCCACCTTAGCGTGGAAAAAGCGCTTGGTGTTCCACGTACTGTCGTTGTGGATGGTGGTAAGGAGCAGGTTGTAGGTGTTCTGATTACCACAGATAAAGCGCGTTTCTAAGAGGTTGGTGCAAATGGTGAGGTCGGCATTGACGTTTTCCAGCGTCTCGGCAATAGTGCGCACCGATGAGCCAATATCGAGCTTTAAGTCCCAGAGGTAGGAGATAAATTGCGAGACCTTTTCTTGGGCCTCATCTGAGAGCGCGTCCTTGCTCGCCACGAGAATGTCGATATCTGACTTTAAAAAGAGCTCACTGCGGCCATAGCCACCCACCGCAAGTAGCGCAAGGTCACTTACGGCATTAAGGCCAAATTGCTTATAGAGCTCCCGCATCATGCAGTCGACGTAGTAGGTGCGGTAGTCAAGCAGTGACGAGACGGCGTAACTGGCATCAAAAAAGGACACCAGCTGCTCTTCAAGCTGTGCTAAATAGGCCCGTCCGGTCTTAATGGTGGCAAAGTCAAGGGGGCAGGTAAAAGGCTGATCGACAATGAGGTTAACTACCTTTTGGGTGCGAGGCAGATTGATTCTGGTGTACATAACAGCTCGTCCTCCATGTGGATGTGAGGCCCAAAAGAAAGCAACCTCAAAGGGGTGCGTGTCTGTGGTCAGAGGTTAAGCGCAAGGGACTAAACGTGCCTTACGGGTGCAGGAAGTGGCGGAAATAGCGGGAGTGGCACCGTGCCGTGGTGGCGCCGTAGTAGCGTAGTAGTGGCGTGGAGTGGCGAGGGGGTGTTATGAAGGTAGAGTAGTGTGGCGGCACGCCCTGCAGGCTGACCTGCGAACTTAAACCACCGAGAGCAGCAAGGGAACGACTGACTTTATAGATGACGTAATTTAGGGGCATCATGGTGCCATATCCTAAGATAGGATTAGGATCACTCGTCCCATTCATCTCGAGGTGTATGACGTTGCCATCACACCACACAGCAACCGTTATTTGTTAGAGCACTCATTCCAAGGTGCTATTAAGGATGTCGTTGAGAGTGGCTGCTATCTACCAGCAGGTAAGCGTGATTTGCTTGCCTTCATACCACTCTGCGGTGGCTGTGCGGTCTCTCTGCGGTGTAACGTCCTTGCGTCCTACTTTAGGGGCGCAGTTGGGGAATTGGCCGCTAGCTTTAGATAAAGACGCTGAGCGGCAGCTGTGCAGGTGGAGATGCGCCCCTTAACAGCTCAAACACGCAGCGCACAGTGAGCCCCATGATGCCACTGCCTGAGGCAACTTACGGTATTGCTGCCGTCAGTGCCACCTGTGTGTTACGCGCTTGGGCGGTTGATCATAAAGCGGGAGATGCCGTTAACGCCATCTTCCTCAGGACGCAGCGTAAAGATCTCACAGCCGTCCTCAGTCACCAAAATTGTGTGCTCAAACTGAGCCGAAGACAGCTTGTCAGCAGTGGTTACTGTCCAGCCATTGTGACGATTGACACGGCATTTGTGCGTGCCGATGTTAATCATTGGCTCAATGGTAAAGGTCATACCGGCCTTAAGTGGCAGGAAGTCGTGATTCTTGTAGTGCAGCACAGTAGGCTCGTCGTGGAAGACCTTATTGATACCGTGGCCACAGTAATCGCGCACAATGGAGAAGCGGGCTTTATCAGCAACCTTTTGGATGGCAGCACCGATGTCCATGAGGTTAGAGCCAGCGTACACGGTCTTAATACCAGTGTAGAGGGCCTCTTGCGCGATCTTTACCAAGCGCTGATTGAGAGGGGAGGTCTCACCGACGATAAAGGTCTTAGAGGTGTCTCCTAAGTAGCCATCCTTGATGACAGTGACATCGATGTTGAGGATATCGCCATCATGCAGGCGGCGCTTGCCTGGAATGCCGTGGCATACTTCCTCATTGACGGAGATGCAGACGCACTTTGGGTAGCCGTGATAGCCCAAGCAAGCCGAGGTTGCACCTTGGCTTAAGATGTACTCTTGGCAGATGTCATCAAGCTCACCGGTAGTGATACCGGCTTTGACGTGAGGCTCGATCATCACTAAGACATCAGCAGCGATCTTACCGGCTGCGCGCATTAAATAGATTTCTTCTGTCGTTCTCAGAGAAATTGCCATGGCACTCTCTATTGCTAAATTGGTTGCTGGAGGAAAACGCTAGCCTGACTTGTAGGTAGGACATCCTCTGTGAAGGTGAAAAGGGGTAGTGGCTTCTTGTTTTGTGGTGAGAGGCTACAGTATTGTGGGCCAAAGTAGCACGCACACACCGTTGGTCTATTGTACTCTTACTAAGCCTTATAAGTAAGTGACGGCTAACTGAAGCGCTCTGTAAGAGGGCTCAGATAATAGGGAAAAAGTGGGCTCTACTTAGAAGTTGTGGGTCGCTTAGGAGGTAATGGGACGGCTATTGCTGATTAGCACTGGTCTTAGCCCAACCACCTAAGACTGGGGCGTGGGCCTATACCCACAGATTCTGGGGAAAGCCGAAAAGTGGCGCTGGTATTAGGTGGCGTCATTGTAGCGGAGATAGGGCACAGTAACAGGGTGCGGCACAATGAGGTGCAATTGCTCTTAAGCAGCGGCTGGCTGCCACAGGGGCGCAGGTGTATGTGTGTGTGCTGTGAACTGGCAGGCATATCCGCGCTAAGTTGCGTTTGCCCTGAGATAAAAAGGCCAGCAAAATTGCAGCACAGAGCCATTAGCGCGAGAGCATAGAGACAGCACTTCTCCATCACCCTTACCATCACATCACCACCACTAAAGCCACAGCTCTAGCGTTATTGCTGTGAGATGCCCGCTGAGATTAGTCACCTCAAGTAGGGCGCGACGCTGTCGCTGCTGCGGTGTTGCCTCTCAACTGTAAGCAGCTGTTTTTAGCCCAAGAGTACTGTGCTTGGCGCTTAGCTGACAGCGTTGGCTGCGCTGCAGTACGTTGTCTAGAGGCAGCAGTGAGGTAAAGTGGCTCTTACCAGAGGACAAGGCCACAACAATACTAACGCTGTGCCGGTGCGGCGTGATGGGCGCGGCTTTTAGTGGCGCTTTTTGGCTTTTGCGCGGGTGTTAGTAGGGGCGGGCGCTGGAACAGCCTGACTCTCTGCCTCTAATGGCGGCGTCTGCTCCTCAGGAAAGTCACTGTCTGGCGCATTGCTGCGCTCGTAAGCGGTGTAGCTTAATGGAGCGCTGGCAGCATGATGACTGCGCTTACTGTGGGCAGCAGCCTTATTTCTCACGGCACTGCCGCTCTGGCCTGCGGCAGCACTGCTAGAGCCGCCATTAGCGCTACTGCTGCTGTACTCCATGCTGCCTAAGCTGGGCACGGCTGGGTAAGGGATTTTAAGCTTTGGCAGCTTAATGGCGTAGAGCGTATCAAAGATACGAGAGAGGGTGGCGCGCTCTTGGGGGTTAAGAGTCTCGCCTAAGCTGAGCATAGGGTAGAGCTCAATGCGCTGCTGATTGAGCGTCTCGTTATGCAGGCGGCGCATGATGAGATCGACCGCCATGCGGCCCATTTCCTTACGGGCGGTGACAATAGAAGAGAGCTTCGGGATGGTGGCGGTACCAATATCGAGGCCGTTATAGCCCAGCACCGCAATCTGCTCAGGGATTTTGATCCCCATTTCGGAGCAGGCGATCATGGCACCAATGGCGACATCGTCATTAGTGCAGTAAATAGCATCGAGGTCTGGCACTTCTTTGAGGGCCTGACGCATCATGGTCGCACCACGGGAGAAGTTTGAGGGCACATCCGAGCCAAAGATGTAGGTAGGCAAGTGCGCCTCATGGCAGGCAATCTCATAGCCGTATTGGCGATCCATGGTGCGGGAGTCAAGACGGGAGCGCAGGTAGGCGATGTTTTTCCGCCCGCTTTGGATGAGGCCTTTGATCGCGCCATAAGAGACCTTAACGTGATCGTAGCCGATGTTCATATCAATAGGGTGGTCGATGAGGCTCATGAGCTCGACCACAGGGATTTGCGCCATATGCAGGCGCTTAAGCGTAGCTGGAGTGTGGAAAGGCTCGGTAAGGATAACAGCATCAACCTGATAGGAGAGCAGCTGCATGATTTTGCGCTCTTCTTTTTCCTCTTTGTAGGAGGTGTGGCTGATGAGCACATCAAAGCCGTACTCACGGGCCCGCTCTTCGACACCATCGATCAGCTCAGAAAAGAGCAGATTAGAGAACGATGAGACGGCAAGGCCAATGGTATTGGTGGCAGCTTGCGTTAGCATCACGGGGGCACGGTTAGGCACATAACCGAGCTCATCGATCATGGCTTTGATATTACGGCCGGTTTCTTTGGCGACGGAGGATGGATTTTTGATGTAACGCGAGACCGTCATTTTGGACACACCGACTTTTTGGGCAATGTCGTCGAGGGTAACGCGTGCGTTTTTCATAATCGATTTTCGGCGCTTTGCAAGCTATGGCCTAAGGTTTACCTTGGGCAAATAGGGAGCAGCGCCGCCTCCTAAGTCAAAGTGAGCCAAGTTGTTGCGGCCAAGGGTGCGGTGGCATGCACGGCCACACAAGGCAGGAGCAAACTGCCTTTGTGAAGCGATTGCCGGTGCGTGGCGGGAAGCCCTTACCACCTGAAGAGCCTATATGCGCATAGTGTGTGACGTAACATGTTAAGTAACATCATGGGGCATATTGTAGGTTAAAATAGCGCTTTTGCAAAGTGTTACTAGTAACTTTTTGTCACAGAAAAAGGAAGAGGTGGCAAGATGGTGTGAGTGGCGTCAGGAGTGGCGGCGAATCTACTCCGAGAGAAGGGAGTGTGCGTGGTGGCTTACCTTTAAGGACAGGCGCCGTGACAATGCTGACGCTGTGCCTCGAGATAAGGCGTCGTAAGGTCTGTAGTAGCAGCCATTACCGTCATTACTCAGTGGTGGTACGGAACAAAGCTGACGCTTTACCTCGAGATAAGGCGCCGCGAGGCGCATGGATACGGTCGGACGCTACAGCGGTGACGCTAATTTGAGGTTAGGCGCCGTAAGGTCTGTAGTAGCAGCCATTACCTTCATTACCCAGAGGTGAGACGTGACAATACGGATGCTTTACCTCGAGATAAGACACCGCAATGCGCGTGGATACGGCCTTTTGTCAGTACACAGAGCAGAAAAAAAGAAAGCCCTCTGATGAGGAGGGCTTCGGTGGCTGCACCAGAGGCAACTTTAGCGGCTAAAACCTCTAAAGTTGGGCTTCACCCCAGTACAGCGGCTATGAGAAAGGTAACACAGATGACTAAATCTTGATGAATGCGTAACCGGTGCTAAAACTCCATGCCGCCAGCATGAGGACTGGCAGCATGGCGACTGGTATTGCAAAACGAGGTGGCACAAACAGCGTCTTTGATCATTACGGGACGCTACATCGTGTCGCACCAGAAAAAGAGCCTTGCGCCTGCTCCTCTAAAGTGGTGGAGAAAAGCTTTGTTGCTTGTGTTGCAGCCATACCGGCCATGGGGTGACGGCGTGGTGGTGACTACTGACTGCACTTATGGACGTATCATGCTGCGCCGTACAGACACTGAAGCTTTCTTCACGAAGCTGTTAGGAGGTGGTAAAGGGTGTAGCACAAGGCTTAACTCTGTAAGCACTCTCAACACGGGAACAACTGACTTAATAGATGACGGAATTTAAGGCAATCATGTGAGCTAGGCCTTAAGATAGGCTCACTCTTGCCTGCACCTTTCATCTCGAGGTGTGGGAGGTTACCGTCCCTTACCGTCACTTATGAGATCACTCATTCCACGGTACGTGTTAAGGGCATTTCTGCGGCGTATCAGTGCATCTCCTCACGTATCTCCTTGGCTTAAAAAGAGCTGCTTGCAGTGCGGTGTGGCTTAAGCCTGCCAGCAGCTCTTTAAAGTTAGATGTCGTGAATATGTGAGGATGTTGTTGCTCTTATGTGGACGATGACCAGTAAGTATCTGGAGCATCGTCGCTTCAAAAGCAGAGTTCGTTGTACCTGCACCTGTGCAGACAGCGAGCTCGTACTAGACACTGCACACACAGCTTAGTACTCGGGGGAGCGCGAAAAGTAAACTTGTAATGAGAGTGTAAAAAGCGGCTGTAAGCCCGATTAAGTAGGTTCTGCCCATGGTCTCACCAGCAGAGTGGGACTTAAGAGCGTCAAGCCTACTGTGGATAGTTGGTGACAACCGCTAGCGGAAGATACCAGCGGCCATCTGGGAGGCATTTCTTGTTTCTTGTTGGGAACCTATTAACTAATAACTACCAGTTTTTGGCTCGCTTCAGAGTTGTTGGATACCAAAGCGCAGCCGTACCAATGCAATCAAGCTTGTGCTAGGTGTTATGGCGTTTGGTGTGACCATCATTGAGGGAGTGGTGGTGGTGGTGTTTTACCCACCACACTCTGAGCAGAGCAGAGAAAAAAGTTTGGTAGTTAATAGTTGTTACGTTCCTTGGGCGTGCCTAGGAGTGTGGCGGGAGTGTGGGTAGAGTGCAGCTTGATCGCTGCTTAGCTGTAAGACGCTTTTTAGAAGATCACAAAGATCACGCAAGCTAACGCGAAACCGATGCAACCAATTAAGGTCTCCAGCACCGTCCATGTGCGTAAGGTGGTCTTTTCATCGACACCGTATAAGCCCTTAAAGAGCCAGAAACCAGAGTCGTTGAAGTGCGACAGCACCACCGAACCAGCAGCCACCGAGGCCACAATGGCGCACAGTTGCAGTTGCGAAAACTCGCTTTGGGCCACAATTGGCGCCACTAAAGCAGCAGTAGTGGTTAAAGCTACAGTAGCGGAGCCCTGAGCCACACGTAAGCAAGCGGCAATGATAAAGGCAGCAAGAATAACTGGGATACCTAAATCAGAGAGCGTTCCTGCTAAGGCGTCGCCAATACCCGAGGCGCGTAAGATGCCACCGAACATGCCACCGGCACCGGTCACTAACACCACCGAACAGATTGGGCCTAAAGCCTTTTCGCATAAGCCCTCTAAAGCCTTCATGCCAAACTCTTTGTGGAAGACTAAGAGGCACTCTAATAAGGTAATGAGCAGGGCAATTGGGGTCTGACCAAAGATGGTGATAAACGACAGCAGGTTACTCTGTGGTAAGGCACCAGTGCTTTGTAAGGTCGTGATTCCAGTGTTTAAGAAGATCAGGATCACTGGGGTCAGTAAGATGCCCAGCACCGTTCTAAATTTAGGTGGGACAATGACCTTGCCGTTATTGGACTCGTCCTTAAAGAGGTCAGGTACATCTACCTGCCATTTCTTACCGCAGTACAGACCAAAGAGATAAGAGGAGATATACCACGTTGGCAGGGCGATGATAATGCCGACAAACACGAGCATGCCGACGTTAGCGCCTAAGATACCCGAGGCAGCCACAGGACCTGGGTGTGGTGGCAGGAATACGTGCATCACCGAGAAAGCACCAGTTGCTGGCAGGGCATAGCGTAAGAGCGAACCGCCTAAGCGCTTACCTACCGATAACACTACTGGTAACATCACCACAAGGCCGGCATCAAAGAAGATAGGGAAGGCAAAGAGCAGTGAGGCAATACCTAACGCCAGCGGCGCCCGTTTCTCACCCAAGACGCGAATCAGGGTATCAGCTAAAACCTGAGCACCTCCTGATTGCTCGAGCACTTTACCAATCATGGCGCCTAAGCCCACCAGTAAGGCGACCGAGGCTAAGGTGCCACCAAAGCCATTGAGCATTTCCGGCATGATCTTACTGTAAGGAATGCCGGTAGCTAAAGCCGTGGCGGCGGAGACGATGACCAAGGAAACAAAGGCATGCACCTTCAGTTTCATGATCAGGAAAAGCAGCAGGATAACGGCGATACCTGCCACTGAGAGCAAATAGCTCGTGGAGTGCGCGAGAGTTTGTTCCATGACACTATTCCTGCAAAAGAGGGAATCCCAAACCTTAACAAGCACAGGCAAAAATCAGAAGCAAGGAGTGCGGGAAAGCTATGGAGCTAATGGCGTCAGGGAGTGACGTCAGGGAGTGACGTCAGGGAGTGACGTCAGGAAGTGACGTCAGAAATTGACAGCCGCAAGTGCCAGCGTCTTCTTTCCTTTTCCTGTGTGAGCCTGCTTACGGCTGTAAGCCGTAAAGCGGGCAAAACACATAAGCTGCACCGGTAAATATGCTGAAACTACGACGCGTTTACAGCACGGGCCCTCAAGGCCATAGCCTAAAAAGCAGAGGCGGCCACCCAACCAAAAGGTGTAAGCCTCACCACACGCCACCTTGTCTCACCAAAGTCAAAAGCGTAGTCCCAGTCTGTGGTGCGTGCTCAAAGCGCTACATTGCACCGCATCGCACCGCACAGCGCAGCTTGCGTGTGCTCGTGGCGACCACCCTACCTTTACTCCTGCCAGCAGCAGAGAGGTGACAGCGTAAAAGCAGGGCGATCATGTAAGCCATGTTAGAAGGTGCCATCTACCTGTAAGCACACCCACTGAGTCTTTCCTCAGTGGCGTCACTATACAGCTACACGTTACCGGTAACATGTTATGGCTAACATGATACTGGTAACATAAAAGTAAATAAAGCCCCTCAGGAGCTGACTTTGTAAAAATGAGAAGTAGCTTACACTTTTAACAAGTGCCGTAAATAGGCTGTTATTAAGCCATAACAGAGCGCGCTATCCTGATAAATATGGGCCTATAGTGCTCGCGCGAGGGTAAACACAGGATAGGGGGTGCAAAGGGGTAAAAATGAAGTAAAAGACCGTAAATACAGGAAAGTTGCTGTAAAGCAGAAAAAAGTGCAGGTGATTGTGAATGTTACTGATAACACTTGCAAAAATAGCTGATCTGGGTATTATGATGTTCTCAGTAACATCAACCGGCCTGTATCCCTTGGGGGAGACAGAGGCGGTGTGCTCTTTTGCGGGTAATGACCTCTTTTGCTGTGAGGAGGCGCAGTGCTATGTACCAGTGATGTGACGCTCTTGTTCTTGTTTTAAGCGGGAGCGGTTGGCATTCAAGGGTATGGCACGACGGGGGCAGTACCAAAAAACCAAAGTGAAAGCTACCTCGAGAGTTTGGGTTAGCAGGGGTAGTAAAGCTCTGAGTTTTTGCTAGGAGGCAAGCCCACCGCTTACGGTGGTGTTACGACGTCACGCGCCTTACTCACGGTGGCGTGACGGCAAGAGATCAAAGGTTGAGATGCTTTTACTGAAGTAGCTAGAGCTTAAGCTTTATGGGCTTAAGAGCAGCTTGCACTGAGGCTACCTCAGTATGAGGAAAAACAAGCAAAGCAGGAGCAAGGGGAATGAGTGCTGCCATCAAATGTGTGGTGATGGGCGTCTGTGGCTCGGGTAAGACCAGCGTCGGTAAGGCTCTGGCACAACATTTTGCTGCCACCTTTATCGACGGTGACGACCTCCACCCACGGGCCAATATCTTAAAAATGGCCTCCGGTCATCCTTTAAACGACGAGGATCGTGCTCCATGGTTAGAGCGCATCGGTGATGTGTTCTTTTCCTTACAACGCCGCTCTCTGTCTGGTGTGATCGTGTGCTCGGCCTTAAAGAAGTCCTACCGCGACATTATCCGCAAGGACAATGAGGGCTTAGTGTTTGTGCACTTAGTCGGCTCCATGGACACCATCTTAGAGCGTATGGCCGCGCGTCAAGGCCACTACATGAAAAAGGACATGGTGCAGAGCCAGTTTGACACCTTAGAGGTGCCAGGCCCAGAGGAGACTGATGTGGTCAGTGTCTCCATTGAGCAGCCTTTAGATAAGGTGATCGCTGAGGCTATTGCTGCTGTCGAAAAGAAGCTTCAGGCTTAAGCCAAGCTTAAGCTCACTGCACTGCACTGCACTGCGCAGCGCAGTGCCTCGCTGTGTAGTGCCACGCCGCGCTGACGCTTAGTCTTACAGAGAGAATACACGCGCTAAAGTGCCGTAGTTCCGCAGCACCGCAGTACCACAGCGCCAAAAAGTGCCAGCAGCGCTTGCTCTTGAGGGTAGGGCTCAGAGCTGTGCTCTACTACTGCTGCTCACCGCGTGCTGTACTACTAGCGCTGTCCTCTTGAAGATTTTGGGATCAAAGGTTTGCTGTGCCCTCGCCTCTTAGCTTAAAGCTAGGAGCAGGGCCACAGCGCATAAGCTGATACTTGCCTCTTTTTAGGCTGTCGCCCACAGCACAAAAGACAGGCCAAAAAGCCCTCGGCAAGTGCAGTCTTGTGGGGAGAAAGGTTAAATGCTTAATAGTGTTGTTGCTAAGGTTACTCAAAACTTAGAAGAGCGCTCCAAGGCCGGTCGCGAGGCCTATCTGCGCATGATCGGCGAGCAAGAGAAGTTAGGTCGTGCGCGTAATCTGCTCACCTGCTCTAACTTAGCGCACGCCGCTGCTGGTACCTCCGGCGCTGATAAGGATGATGTCGTAGGCTGCGCTAAGGCCAATGTCGGTATCGTCTCCGCCTATAACGACATGCTCTCGGCTCACTGCCCATACCGCCTCTACCCAGAGGCCATTAAAGAGGCCGTGCGTCAGGTTGGTGCCACCGCTCAGGTCGCAGGCTGTGTCCCTGCCATGTGCGATGGTGTGACCCAAGGCCAGCCAGGCATGGACATGTCGCTCTTCTCGCGTGACGTCGTGGCTCAGTCCGTGGCTATTTCCTTAAGCCACAACTGCTTTGATGCTGCGCTGTTATTAGGTATCTGCGATAAGGTCGCTCCAGGCCTCATCATGGGCGCTGCCGCTTTTGCTAACCTGCCAATTGCCTTTGTCCCAGCAGGCCCAATGGGTACCGGTATCTCCAACGAAGAAAAGACGGAGATTCGCCAAAAGTACGCCGCTGGTGAGCTCGATAAGAGCGCCTTACAAAAGATGGAGTGCTGCTCGTACCATAGCGAGGGTACCTGCACCTTCTACGGCACCGCTAACACTAACCAATTAGTGTTTGAGGCCATGGGCTTAATGCTGCCAGGCTCTGCTTTTGTGCCACCATACACCCCATTACGTGAGGCCTTAACTAACCATATCGCCCAAGCTATTGTCGATAAGACCGTAGTTGGTGCCCACCCAATGCCACTTTACAAGGTGGTGACCGCAAAGAACCTCATTAACTCCTTAGTGGCTCTCTTAGCCTCGGGTGGTTCTACTAACCACACCCTGCACTTAGTGGCTATTGCTAAGGCCTTTGGTTACACCTTAACGTGGCAAGACATCTCTGACCTCTCAGAGGTGGTGCCTCTGTTAGTGAGCATCTACCCTAATGCTAAGCCAGATATCAATGCGCTGCAGGCGGCCGGTGGTGTGCCTGTCTTAATGAAGGCCTTGTCACGTCGTCACTTAGTGCACGAGGATATCAACACCGTGGTAGGCGACTTTGCTTCGCAACTGACCACCCCAGTGTTAGAGGATGGCCAGCTCAAGTTTGTTGACTGCGGTGAGACCAAGAACCCTCAGGTCTTAATCTCGGATGAGACCTCTTGCTTCCAGCCATTTGGTGGCTTAAAGGTATTAAACGGCAACTTAGGCCGCTCTGTGATTAAGATCTCCGCTGTGGCTCCAGAGCACCGCCATGTTAAGGCTCCGGCCCGTGTCTTTAATGACCAGCATGAGGTAGAGCGTGCTTACAAGGCCGGTGAGTTAAATCAGGATGCTGTAATTGTGGTGCGTTACGCTGGCCCTGCTGCTTCGGGTATGCCTGAGCTGCACAAGCTGATGCCAGTGCTCGGTAACTTACAAAAGGCGGGCTTTAAGGTAGCGCTTTTAACGGATGGCCGTCTCTCGGGTGCCTCCGGTAAGATCCCATCGGCTCTGCACGTAAGCCCAGAGGCGCTGCGTGGTGGCAATTTAGCGCTGTTACGTGATGGTGACATGATCGACTTTGATGCCGAGGCTGGCACCATTAACTGCCTTACGGACTTATCGGATCGTACTCCAGAGCATCCTGATACCGAGAGCTACGAGCAAACCTACGGTCGCTATCTCTTTAAGACCTGCCGTGCTACGGTCTCCTCTGCTGAAGAGGGTGCTACCTTTCTGTTTTAGTAAGGAATTGTGGTGCTAAAGCGCACGGTGCTGGGTAAGGTGTGGGGAGGCAAAAGGAGTTAAGCGTTAAGAAGCGGCTGTAGTGGTAAGTTCGCTCATGGCAAAAGCTCGCACTTTTGCCTTGCTTACCCCGACGGCCGCAGTGAGGAAGACTCACTAAACCTGAGCCACTGCTCTTGCAGTGTGAGTACGTGTGGTGTGCTCTGCAGCTAAGCTTAAGCTAAGCTTAGCTTAGCTTAAGCTTAAGCTGACGCTGTGGTGGTGCGCGGCGCGTACTAAATCCCAACCTTTGATCGAGCGCAGTGGTAAGCTGCGCTCGCAGACGAGGGGCTGTTGTTGTTACGGCTGTGGTTTGCACCGTGGTCGTGGCAAGAGCAGCCCCTTTTTTAGTGTGTAGGGGGAAATGGTTAAAGCGCAGAGCAGAGCAGGGCAGTGGGGGAGACGTTTGCTGGGCGCAACCATCAACAGTAGTATCAGCATCAGCAGCAGCAAGAGCAGCATCTGTTGCTGTTTCTGGGCTTTCCTCAGAGTTTGGAGGATAGGGAACCAACACTACTCCAAGATTGGTCACGCCAAACGCTATCACATGGGCTCCACACTTGATCACAGGGGGCTGCTGCTTTTTGGCATCCACTAAACTCTGAGTAGAGCCTGTTTCTGTTGCGGCAGCAGCAGTAAGTGTTCCTTGTCGTCTTATGGTTGTGGCGTGCGGGCTGTAGGCTAACGCTTTTATCTTGCGGTGGTTGGCGGTAATGGCAGAGTTTGGTGGGGGGAGGGGGGGCGAAGCCGCATGGCGGCCGCTTTTCAGGGCTGCCCTCAGCAGTACCTTGTATCTCTGCGTTGTTGCTTGTTTGTTTTGTGGATGTCGGCCGCCAGCATCTTAATGATTGTGACGGTCATGAGGGCTCTTCGTTTTATCATATCTGTATCCACCGTGCACCAAGCGCTGTCAACACCTAGAAAAAGCGCAATAGAGCTCACAGATTCGCGTTGTAGGCGTCTTACTAGAACTATCCGCTCATAGTTACCCAAAGTTACAGCAGCAAAGATGGCCGCTAACTAACTAACTAACTAACTAACTAACGTCAAGTCAGAGCCAAAGGCTCTCGGGCGGCGTTGTAATCAGGTAGCAACGGTTAACACCTCGCCCTTTTTCTAGATAGAATGGCCGTTGTGCATGTGGTTGTATTTTTGCTTGTCCTTTTTGGTGCAATTAGACGCAAAAAGCCTGTTTCTCTGGGCTTGCGTGGCCCCTTTCCTTTGCACTGTAGCTTTCCCTCGGTCGCTAATTTCGTGACCTTTGTTGCTGTCTCTTACTTTAGATGTGCTATGGTAATGGGTACGAACTTGCCGTAGAGCGCTGAGCACAGATGCTCTAATGTTCACTTCTACGCCAAGCGACGTTAGTCTGCGACGCTAGTCGTCGGGGACACACCGCCGCTACTTGTGCTTTTGGCCCTATAACGCCGCACTAAGCTCAAGATGCGTAGAGTGATAAAGGTAAGGCTAAGCGCCTGTTGCGCCTTACTGAACTTAGCTGTGGGCACGTGCCCAGTTGGCTATAACTGGTTACTGCGCCGCTAGCGCGTAAGGTAGGGGCCACATAAAAGAGCTGTGCTGCCGCTCTGAGTAGAGGGATGTGCTCTTTTATAAGAGCTCCCAGCCTTGCACCGCAGAGAACAATAACAACTTGGTCTAATCGCGCACGTTGGTGTCGCCACACTAGCCTGTGGGTTAATAGCTGAGCTGAATGCTATGGGATTAAGAAACAAAATTGCTGCAGCCATGCTGGCAGCAGGTGTCATGGCTTTTTCGTCTGTAAGCCATGCTATCGGTGAAATGGAAAACGTCACAGTCACCGTCTTTGTTAATCCTATAGGCGCGCCTCTAGGATTTCTCGAAACCGATCTCACCCACCCGCAGGGCATTGATATCGATATCATCTACGAGCTGCAGCGGCGCTTGCTCTTTAACCTTCGTGAAAACCGTATCTTCCCTCTGCAGCGCAGTGAGGGCTTTGCGCGACTGCAAAACGGTACTGCTGATATCGTGATCGGCGGTATTTCCCGTACCCCAGAGCGTGAAAAACTCTTTGCCTTTACCCCTGTCTACTTTGGCTCGGGCCTTACTGTGGTGCACAGCAAGGTGAGTCACCCTGAAATGAAAACCCTTGACGACGTCAAGGGCTTGCGTGTGGGCTATGAGCGCGGTTCCTCCGCCGAGACTTTTGCGCGGCAAAGTGGCGCCAATGCTGTGCCTTTTGACAATCTCACCTTAGCCTTGTTTGAAGTGGCTAATGGTGACTTAGATGCGATCATCTATGATCGCCCACCGGTTGCTGATTTCGTGCGCATGGTGCCGAGCGTGAATTTGGCCACCATTGACCAAATTTTTAACGAAGAAGCTTGCCAATTCGCCTTTGCCATGCCAAAAGATTACAAATATGCCGACATAATCAATGCAACCATCGAGGAGATGTTGCAGGACGGCACTATTGAGGCTATTCTCAAGCGCTGGGAAGCCCAATAGAGCACAGGGCTGCTTTGCTGCTTTAGTAAGTGAGTTCCTGTAAGCTATCACGTAAAGTCGCTGTCAGGCGCTACACCGAGAACGACAAAATTGTTCTCATGATGCACGTTAAGGTGTAGGCACTACCTGTAGGTGCATAACCTGTGGGTTTATAGCTGAGCTGAATGCTATGGGATTAAGCAAGAAAATTGCTGCCGCCATACTGGCAGCCGGTATCATGGCTTTTTCGTCTGTAAGCCATGCGATCGGTGAAATGGAAAACGTGACGCTCACCGTCTTTGTTAATCTTACAGGCGCGCCGCAAGGTTTCTTGGAGACTGATCTCAACCACCCGCAGGGCATCGATGTCGATATCATCTACGAGCTGCAGCGGCGTTTGCTCTTTAACCTCCGTGAAAACCGTATCTTCCCCCTGCAACGCGCTGAGGCCTTTGCGCGCTTACAAAACGGTACTGCCGATATCGTCATTGGTGGTATTTCCCGTACTCCAGAGCGCGAAAAAAGCTATGACTTTACCCCTGTCTTCTTTAGCTCTGGCATGACCTTGGTCTACAGCAAGGTGCGTCACCCTGAAATTAAGACCCTTGATGATGTTAAGGGCTTGCGTGTGGGCTTTGAGCGTGGCTCTGCGGTCGAGGACTTTGCGCGTCACATTGGCGCCAACGTCGAGCCTTTTGACAATTTCATCTTAGCGCTGTTTGAGGTGTCTAATGGTGATTTGGATGCGCTCATTTACGACCGCCCGCCTGCGGCGGATTTCGTGCGTGAGGTGCCGAGCGTAAATTTAGCGGTTATTGATCAAACTTTTGCTGAAGAAACCGGTCAATTCGCCTTTGTCATGCCAAAAGATTACAAGTACACCGCCATCATTAATGCGACTATCGAGGAGATGATGCGGGATGGCACTATTGAGGCTATTCTCAAGCGCTGGGGAGCCCAATAAAATTCTAAGCAGCTGCTTTGAGGCTGCTTAGCCACCGCAATTGATTCACTCCGTAGTGCCCGTAGCTCTCCTAACCTAAGTATAGGGGGGCAGTAGGGACTACAGAGTAGGAACAAAAGCGGAAGCTGTCGGTCTCAGGGTCTTTTTCTAATGCCTTAACACGAGGTAAGTTCGGAGGAGTTTCGCGATGGGCATCTGGAGCAAACTCAAAATCAAGAGCAAGCTCATGCTCGTTTTCAGCATGATCCTGTTGTTGACCTGCATTATTTCTTTTATTGCGGTGCAAGCGCTCTTTGCTAGTACTAACGTGGCGACCTCAGTGCGCAATCTGGTGGAGACGCGCTTTGAGCAAACCTTAAACGTCAACAACAGCATTGTTACCGCCAATAACAGCCTCTCAGAGTACTTAACTCCAGGCAACGTGACAGCAGAGTTCAGACAGCGCTTTGAGACCAATGCAGCTACTGCGATCTCCCACATGGAAAAAATACAGCGGGAGAATGCGGCCTTCTTTGGTAACGACCTCACGCAGTTAAAGGAATTAGCCGATCGCTACATGCAGCTTTACAACATGGTGATCGTGCCATTAGTAGAAGCGGGTAAGCCATACGATGCTTTATCGTTCTACTTAGCAGAGCTGCAGCCACTTTCCTCGCAGATGTCGGCTTTGACGGCTTCGATGAGCCGCTCGGTGGTGAATAACATCAACAATGCTGTGGGCTCCCTTGAGGACACCACCATGGCCTTCGTCGTGATTGGTTTAGCGGCAGGTGCGGTGGTATTAGGCATCATCATTTCCCTGCTGATGGCGCGCTTTATCACCAACAACCTCATCATTTCGGTGAATACGGCCAATCAGATTGCGCAAAACAATTTGGATGTGGACATCGATGGTCACCACAGCATGGATGAGTTTGGCGACTTAGCCATGGCGATGCGGGTGATGCGTAATGATCTGAGCGATTCGATTCAGATGATTCGCGACATGGCCAACGATTTAAACTTCCAGCTTGACGTCACCAAGAGATCGGCTGATGCCATTATGCAGTCCTCTAAAGAGGCGGAGCAACAGGCCATTACGGTGGCGGCTGCGGCTAACGAGATGGTCTCGACCACGCAAGAGATTGCCTCTAACTGCGAAAAGGCTGCGACCTTATCGGATCAGTCCACCAGCGTGACGCAGGATAGCGTGAAGTTAATTCGCGCCACCATTGATGACATCCGCAATCAGTCCACTTACACCCAAAACGACGCCAGCAAGGTACAGGCTCTGGCTGAGCAAACCCAAAAGATTGGCTCGATTGTGGGTACGATTGACGAGATTGCCGCCCAGACTAACCTCTTAGCCTTAAATGCAGCTATTGAGGCGGCACGTGCCGGTGAGGCTGGTCGTGGCTTTGCTGTGGTGGCCGATGAAGTGCGTGCGCTTGCCAGCCGCACCTCGAAGTCGACGCAGGAGATTTCGTCGATGGTGCATCAAGTGCAGCAGGATGCCGCTGATGCTACTGCTTCGATGAACACCTCGGTGGAGAATATCAACTCCTTAGCTGATCGCGCCAGCAACATCGAGAACACCTTAAACAGCATTCTCGATTACGTGGCGCAGGTGAACGATCAGATCCGTATGATCGCCACCGCTGCCGAAGAGCAGACTACTGCTACTTCGGAGATTTCGACCAACATGCAAAAAATCTCGTCGGATACCGAGGAGATTGTGCAGTCTGCGGAGCAGGCCATTGGTCACTGCGACAACTCGGTGAGCTCGATTCGCAAGCTGGTTAACAACTTAGCTCGTTTCAAGTTAAGTCATTACCAGCACAGCCGTCATGATCACGACTTTGCGGGTACCTCTGCTAAGTAGCTGGTAGCGCTAAGGCCTTAAGGAAAGGCTGTAAGGAGGAGCTCCTTTCTTTGGGGAGCTCTTTTAGGCCCCTGCTTCTGGGGCCATGAAAAGCACACTGTGGAGACCACTCAAGACTAAGCGAAGCTGCGCTGCTGCGTGGCCACGCTTAAGAGTGAGGCGGTCTTAGCGGTGTGCTTTTTTCGTTTCACCGCTTGTAAGATAGTTGTGGAGTGCATCTTATGAGTTATATCATGCGTGTCATCTGACGTCGTGGAGTTGAGCCTGATTTTCCAAAAACCGCTAATATACGGCCTTTGCCTAAGAGTGATGCCCCTTACTGGCATCGATCACAGGTAAGGATGTAGCCTCAAAACTTGGCGATAGCACATCTA
>JAHLFE010000121.1 GCA_018884035.1 Candidatus Anaerobiospirillum pullicola | reverse complement strand
GCTCAGTAAGCTGCACGTGGGCTATGAGCAGGTGACACCATATCAAGGCTGCAAGATTGTGGGCCTCACTCCAGACGTCTCCAAGATCGTCACCAAGCTGGAATATGGCAAGATCGCCGGTAAAAAGGGTGCCGCTGCCAAGGACAAGACCACCATCCTCTACAACGACAGCATCACCATTACGGGCATCCCGCTGGAGGCACAGGAGTATGTGGTCAATCGCAAGTCGGCCCTTGATTGGGTAGTCGAGCGTTGCGGCATCAGTGTCGATAAGGACTCCCGTATCGCCAACGACTACAATGCGTTTGCGCAGGAGATGGGGGATGAGGACTACATCCTCAATCTTATTTTGCGCGTGATTACGGTATCGCTGGAGACGATGCAAATTGTCAAGGCGTTGCCAAAACTCACAATTCACCCGCTGGATCGCTAAGGCACTAACGTTGGCTTACAGTGGTAGCCTCAATGCTGTGCTTAGGGGCTGCCACAAAAGCGCCATATCTCAAAGGTACTGACATAAGGCAGTTGGCTCGCATTTATTTTTCCTGATAAATAAGCTGTTTCTGCTGTAAGCCCCTAAATGATAGCCATCACATTGAAGCTTGAGATGGGAGCAACCTCAGCTTTAAGGCTATCGCCTTACCCTTAAGTGTTAGTTGTCAGTAGATCCTCTCTAAGGTAAAAGCCGTCTCTTAGAGTTTTGAAAAAATCAACCTCAACTCCTCGACGTCAGGTGTGTACTCCCAGAGGTAATCCACGGCACATATTTCATCGAGAGAAGCGCCGCTAGGCGCTGGCAGGACGCAAAGGCCATCTCAGAGGAAATGATGCCCTTCACAAGTTTTGCGCGCTTTTCGTTCGCTGTGCTGTGTCGCTCTTGCTACCGTCTATAATGCAATTAGTAGTAGGTGGCAGTGCACAGAATAACTCCCCTCTGGCAGCGCCACTACAGAGATTGCGAGGAGCTATCCATGTTTAGCTTGGCAGTAACTTCCCTTTGGGCAACAGCATTTCGCCTCTTGCGCCTGCGCTTGTGGCTCTGCCTCGTGCTGGTCAGCTGCGTAGTGCTGCCTTTGGCTCACGCTGAAGAGGATGACAGTACCGAGGAGCTTACCTCCGCCCTCGAAACGGCACTCAGTGGTGGCGTAAGCATGGAACTGCCTGAGAGCTCTATCGCCAGCAACACTACTACTACTACTACTACTACTACTACCTCTACTGCTGCTGCTGCCAGTGTGGAGAGCGCTGCTGCCTCCGCTGCTACCTCCTTAGCTAATACTGAGACAAAAGAGCAGCTGCAGACGATTATGAGTAGCGATGAGAGTTTAAAACTAAGCCAAGAGCTTACCTCGCTTATGGGGAGCGAAGATAGCAGCACAATTACGCCTCTTTTGGATCAGAACTCTACCAGTGCGGCTGTCGCTACCAATGCCCTTACCTCATGGGCCCAGCGTTTAGAGGCCTCTTTAACCGCCTCAAGCACCGTCTCCACGGCTGCTCCGGACGGCACTGCAAGTGGCGACGCTACAGGCGACGCTACAGGGGCGGGCGCTGTGCTAAGCGCACCCATCGATACCAAGCTGCTGCGCGCGCAAACAGCCACAGTACAAAAGCGCCTTGCCCAGCGCTTAGAAATGATTGCTAAGGACTCGACGCTTTCGGACGCGGACAAAGAGCAAGCACAGAGCACTATTAATCAAGCGCAGCAATTAGTCACCACCTACGAAGACCTGTGGTTAGCCCAAGATGCTTTTAATCGCAGCCTGCAACAGGCACCACAGCAGCTGACACAGCTGGAGCAACAGCTGGCACAAGCCAACCACTTATTTACCCAAGATCCACCGGCGGTAACTGCCACCGACCTTACGGTCGTGAGCGATCTCTTTGCCGAGCTCTCGGCGCAGCTTAATACCGTGCAGCATGAGTACAATGCTGCCGCTGCCACCTACAACTCCCTGCAATCGCTGCCCTCACGCAACCAAAATCAAATCACCCGTAACAATGAGCGCATCGATGAGATCAACAAGCTCTTAGACAGCAGCGCCGAGCAAACGCTCTCCTTAGATGAGCAAATGGTGCTGCCTTTTGAGGCTTTGGTCTTACAAAAGCAAAACAGCCTCTTACAAGAGGAAATGCGCTCGCTGTCCTTATTGCAGGACATCGCCAACTACAAACTGCATATTTACACCTTACACAAGGACTACCTTGAGCGCTACATCTCGCAAGTGCGCGCGCAGCAAGCAGCCTTAAGTAGCCAAGACATGCTCTTGCAGCATCAAGAGGCAGCAACCCCACAGCTTGAGGTAATTCCGCAACTGAAAAAGGAGCTGCAAACTAACCAAGAGCTGACCGCTTACATCAACAGTATGCTCAGTGACAATGCGCAAATGACCAAAGAGCTGCAAGAGGTGGATGCGGCTTTAACGCGCTTGCAGCAAATTGAGCACAACCTGCAAGAGCAGCTTTCAGATCTCTCTGGTAGTGTCATCCTCTCGCGTCTGCTCAATCGCCAGTTAGGCGAGCTGCCACAAATTGAGATCTCCTCTAACTTAGATGAGGTGATCCCTAACCTCAACTTGTGGATGTACGACCTGCGCAGCTACCGTGAGCAGATCTTTGATGTGCAAAGCTTTGTCGACTCGTTGCTCGCCACTAACGATGAGTATGTCCCATATCGTGAGCAGTTAGTGCAGCTTATAAGACAGCGCCGTAGTCTGTGTGATGAGCTCTATAACGTCATGTCTGACGGCCTCACTATCGCCTCAGAGTTGCGCGCTAAATACTCGCAGTTACAGAGCAAAGGGCAGAGCGTTTCTACCTTAATCAATGACCACCTCTTCTGGCTTACCAGTAACCAGCGCATTAGCCTCGACTTCTTTATGCTCTTAGTGCCAAGCCTGCAACAGCAAACGCAAGACTTGTGGCACTACCTCTCTACTGGCTTCTTTAACTCCGAGAACTTCGTCAACTACTTAAAGATCTTCTTGCCAATTGCCCTCCTTGGTCTGATCTTTCAGTTTGCGCGCAAGTTCTTTCGCAGTCTGCTCAATAATCTTGCCCTGCGTCTTGATAAAAACAACGACAGCTATCTGCTGACGCCTTTTGCCCTCTTTAACCACTTCTTCCTCATTATTCCGCGCGTGGCGCTGATCACCATCATCGGCTCCATTATCATCTTCATTACGTTGGACAAATTCGCCGATCAGATCGCGCTGACCTACTATTTGGCGCTGCATGTGATCTGCTTTTTGTACATGCGCCACATCATGGAGCCGAACTCCTTAGAGCAGCGTCACTTTGCGGTGAGCCCTTACACCTTGGCGCGCAACCGTGCCATTATCGACCAGATCTGGTACATCAGCATTCCGATGCTGACCATTGCCAATATGCGTGAAATGGAGCCTACCAAGGTGCCAAACGACAGCATTGGCTTTGTGCTCATGATCTTAGGCTTCCTCTACCTGACCATCTTTGCGCTTATTACCGTCAAGCGCAATCTTAGTCGGTATGTCATGTCGATGCCTGCGTTCACCTTGGCCTTGGTAGGTATCCTGACACCGCTGACCATTACCATCATGCTGTGTCTGGGCTATTACTACACCGTCATTCAGCTGCTCAATCGCGTGGCTATTACCCTGTACTTAGGCTTCCTTTACTTGATCTTAAGTCAAACCATCCGCCGTGAGCTTTACGTCGCCGAAAACAAGTTTATGCGCTCGCAGCGCCTGCTGGCTCTGCAAGATGAGTTAGCGTCCTTTAGCTTAGGCGGGAGTGGCAATAGCGCTAATCTCAAACGGAACAATGGACAAGCGCAGAGCTTAAGAGCAGGACAGCGTGTCGGGGCTAATGCTAATAATGGCGCCGCAGCTGCCCTTGTGGCCGCGCGCCATCAAGCGGGAAGTAACGCTGCCAATACTGTTACCCCTCGCGGTATGACTAAGCTTAACCTCATGCGCCTTGAGCTGGTGAGCAATCGTGCCTTTAAGCTCGTTAACTCCGTCCTCTTGGTGGTCTTTCTCTTCTTTATGTACCGCCAGTGGAGTGATTTGGCAGGCGTGCTGGATTACTTCAATGATATCTACCTCTGGCAACAAACCGAGGTAGTTGATGGAAAGACCATCACCAACTCGCTGTCTTTAGGCGATGTGCTCATGGCCATTATCATTCTCGTGGTCATGGTGATCTTAAACCGCAATCTACCGCTGCTCATTGAGCGTATCTTCATGATGCGCTCGGGCTTAAACGCCAAGAGTATCAGCTACACTGTCAAGCTCATAGTCTCTTACGCCATTACGACTTTAGGTGTAATCCTTGCGGCAGGAGCACTGGGCATTAGCTGGGATAACTTGCAATGGCTGGTGGCGGCCTTATCCGTGGGCTTAGGCTTTGGTCTGCAAGAGATCTTTGGTAACTTCGTTTCCGGTATCATCATTCTCTTTGAGCGCCAGCTGCGCGTCGGTGACATCATTACCTTAAATAATCTCTCGGGTACGGTAAGTAAGATCCGTATCCGTGCGACGACCATTATCTCCTTTGAAAATATGGAGGTGGTGATCCCGAACAAGCAGTTTATTACCTCGGCCCTGACCAATTGGTCGCTATCCAATACGGTGACAAAGATTGAGTTCACGGTGGGCGTAGCCTATGACGCTGATGTCAATAAGGCTAAGGATCTGCTGCGCGGTATTATTCGCCGCTGCCGTGACATCAATCGCGAGAAGAAGCCTCTGGTCTACGTCAAGAGCTTGGATGCCAGTGCTATCACCATTATGTGTGAGGTCTACGTAAACGAGATTGGTAAGCGCAAGATAGTCTTCGATTATCTCAGTACGGAGACTTTACGCCTCTTTGGCGACAACAATATTGAGATCCCTTACGATCGTTTGGATGTGACCATTCGCAACCTTGACACCGATAAGGTGATCCAGTTTGTGGCCGCCGAGCATGGCATCAAGCCTGAGAGCTTGTCGGCGTCTCCTGATGCACCTGCCTCTGCAGCTGGTAATGCTGATCAGGATGCAGACGCCGATGTTGCTCGCGAGAGTGGAGATAATGTTGATATTAGCAGTAGTGGCTCCGCTGCCACCAGCCGCGATCGTGAGCGCGATGATGATGACTCGATGGGCTCACGGCTGATGCGCTTCTTTGGTGTTAAGAGCTAAGGGCTAAGAGCTAATGGCTGTGTAGGCTCAAGCGCGACGTGCTCCTGAGCTCAGCCTCAGCCAGCGGGGCAAAGAAACCGCAAAAGAGTGACCAGTGCGGTCACGTGCCATCTTGGAGTAAGCATCTTTCATAAGCACGTCTCTTGACGTGGTCTCTGCCAGTACGCGTAAGCTCTATGCGGTAATTTTGCCTTACCAGAGGTGTAAACAGGGCAGAAGACACGATGACATTTGTGGTGATTAGCAACTCACAAACTCTAAGTGGTAGGCATTAGCAAGGGTCGAAAAAGAGCCTTGCTGTGAAAGTGATCACGCAAATGCCCTTATCCTCTGACCCAACTTAGCGTAGTATGGTTGAGCCCGTCCTCGCTGAGCTTTGCTTAGCCTGTACTATTCTTTTCACTTAGCAAGGAGACGGCGCATTTTGCTCATCACAGAGCCCCTGAGATGGCCTCTTGGTGATGGCTGCGCCGGTTTGTTTGGTCATGAAGTTTGCGCCCCAGCACATCGTCTTTGACACTGATTCCGGCATCGGTGATACCGTGCAATATGTCCCTGCTGTTTTGCTGCTGAGGCAGATGTATCCGCAAACGGAAATTGTCTTAAGTGCTAATCCCATTGCAGCGCAGCTCTTTGCTAATTGCGACTTTATCGATCGCATCTTCATGACTTACGATGGCCCCTATGAGGAGTGTTTTGGTAACTACACGCACTGCCTTACCACCTGCGGTCATGAGGACAACCCGCAGTTGTGCGATCTGGCGATCATCAACCACCGCCGCAGCCGCTTTATCAAGCAAGCCTTAGCACTGGGGGTAAAAGAGGTAGTGACACACTCTTATTTACCTGCCCTCTATACGCCACGCCTGCACTTTACGCCATGGTATCCCCGTACTTGGAGTCACGAGATCTTCCACTATCAGCTGCTGATTAAGACCTTAGATCCTAAGCGCTATCGCCAGTGCTTAGCTGCTGTTGACCTGAGAAAAGCCCGTATTCAGCCGGATGATGCGGCCAAGCAAGCAATTGATGCCTTTTTGCAAAAGACTCTTGCCGAGGTCAGAGCACAGGCGCCACAGACTCCTGAGTATCAGCATTTGATCTTAATCAACCCGCAAAGCTATACCTCAGAGCGTAAGGGTTATAACCTCAAGCACGAGGACTTTGTGGCCTTGGGTGAGTACTTGGCACCACTGTACCCACAATGCCTCTTTGTCATTACCTCAACTGGCGATCATCCTTTCCATCACATCCCGTTACAGGCGCCTAATCTCAAGCTCTTTATCAATGAGGGCAGCCTGCTGCACTTAGTGGCTTTGATTCAGCGGGCGCACTTGGTGCTGACGCCGAGTACGGGGCCAGCTCACCTTGCGGACAATGCGGGCGTGGATGTCTGCGGTGTTTATCCTTACTACGATGTGCCTCGCTGGAATGCCTGCGGTATCAACCTTCTCCTGAAAAAGCAGGCTAAGCTGCGCGGTGAGCCTTATCAGCCTAACAACGTCTTTGCGCAGGTGTCGCTGCAAAAGGGGTGGCAGGAGCGCTATGAGGAGTTCAAGATGCAGTACTTTAAGTTCTGCGTTGACTTTATCGCTCAGCACACGCTACGTTTGCCACCTGCGATCTAAGCACAGGAGCAGTGAACCGCGCTGAGCTGCGGGGGCGGTGGGCGTGGCTACTATCCTTAGCGTAAGTTGTGGACAGCTGACATCGAGGTGTTGCGGCTGATTTTTCCCAAACCGCTAAGACACGGCTGTTACCTCAGAGTGTATGTACTTACGACTCCCCCTCAAGGGTAAGGCGATAGCCTTAAAGCTGGGTTCTACTCAGAGTTTGGTGGATACCAAAAAGCAGCAGCTCCTTGCGATCAAGCAAGGGAACCAATGTGATGGCGTTTGGCGTGACCAACCGTGGAGTATTGTTGGGCTATATCCACCAAATTCTGAGGAGAGCCTAAAGCTGAGCGTGCCCCTATCGCAAGCTTTAGTGTGGTGGCTATTGTTTAGCTGCGTAAAGTAGAAACAGCGTATTCATCAGGAAAAATAAGTGTGTGCCAACTACAGTATGTTATGGCAGGAGAGAGATGACCTTGAGATAAGGCGCCAGCAGGCGGTACTGAAGCTACTTCTCGCAAGCATCAGCTTGCTATGGGCCGGCCTCAAGACCACTTGAGCCTCATCTCCCCCATTGCGCCTTTATAACGATCTGCGCGCCTCTGCCGATAAATCCTTGATTCTCCTCAAACTTATCGCACTACAAGTGTCTGCTTCTTCCTAATACATGCTAACTTAGCTTTGGGGAGGTAGCTGCCTATGTATTTGCAGAGCGCCGAGATCAAAAATTTCCGTGGTATCCGTCATTTACGCATCGACTTCGAGCAAGACTCCACTGTTCTCATCGGTGAGAACACGTGGGGTAAGTCGTCGTTGCTGTATGCCCTCTTTATGATCCTCGGCCGTGGAGAGCAACAGCAGCTATGCCGCTTTAGTGCTGACGATCTCTACATCCCTATCCGCTTAGAAACGGATCCTGACGGCTCCATCTCAACTGTTGTTCCTGTTGATCCCGCCACCCTTTGTGCGCAGTCTGACAGCACCCCATCTACTACCACCAACACCACCACCGCCACTGCTTCCTCAGAGGTAGCAGCAGAGGCCACAGCTGCTGCCTCGGCTTCTACCGCTTCCTCGACCTCTAGCGCTGCCGATGTTTCTTCTGCAGCACAACAAGATACCTCTAAGGCTGCAGCAGAGAGCACCACTCCTACAGACTCTGAGATCTTTGTGCAAGCGACGCACGCGCCTTTAGCCGCAGGTGCTACCAGCTGGCAGCACCTCGCTACGGCCACCATGGCTGATCCCGTCCTTGCTAAGTTCTTACAACAGCGTGGCTTAAGCAACAAAGAGCCGTTGCAGGTTATCAACACCCCTGAGTATCAGCGCCGCTTTTATAGCATTCCTACAGGTAGGGGCAGCTATGAGATCCACATCATCGATGTGCCAGTAAGCAGGCCCCAATCGCTACAAGAGGCAGTAAAGCGTAGTCGGCGCCGTCGTTTGCGTCCTTCTCCACTGCTGGTGCCTGCCACGACCATCATGGATCACCCACAGCAGTATGTGGACGCCTTAAATCTCTTTTTAAACCAGCCCAGCCAGCTGAACTCATTGTCGGCGCTCAGTGCCAGTGCTTTGGTGCAACCAGAGATTACAGCCACCGGCCTTGCTGTGCCTGCCACCAATCTGAGCGTGCCCTTAGTGTCTCAGGTTAGTCGCACCGCACGTCGCGCTCAAGCCAAAGGCGCAACTAGCAGTAAGAGCCAAGGGAATTCTGCCGCCAGCACGCCGTTGTCCAACACTGCCAAGCAACAGGCAGCCACAGAAGCGATCGCACCAACATCTGCTACTGCTGCTCCTGCACCTGCTTCAGTTGCCGCTACTGCTAATAATCACAGCAGTAGTGCTGGCAGCTCGGGCAGCACTGGCAGCACTGGCAATAGCCAAGAGCGCCGTCAGCACAAGCTTAATGCGGCCACAGATCGCGCCGCGCTCTTCGAGGCCCTGCGCTTAGGTCAGGATGCAGAAGCTCTCTATGAAAAAGAGCAGCCATCACACTACAATCCTAGCCGCGAGGAGTTAGTGCAGCGGGCCCAGCGCGTGTTGCACGATAAGGCTAAGCTGGAGCAAGAGGCCATCGCCAGTGCTCAGGACGATGTGGACTTCTACCAAAGTGACGTTTTTACGGAGAAAGTCGAGAGCATTGTCATTGATCTCATCTTCTGTGAGAGCAGTTACGGGGTGATCAACAACATCGCCCGCTTTGCTCCGCTGAAGCGTGCCTGCTACATGGGGGATGACGACCTCTACCGTATTCACTACCGAATCACTGGCCACATGCAATGCCCGCAAGCAGAGGACAATGCCAGCATTGCAGGCTCTGCGAGTAAAGAGCTCTTTGTTACCACCCATAAACTGCTCAATGCCAAAGGAGAGGCTATTGCTGATGCGGAGAGTGTGATTTACGAGCTGATTTGCTTAAATCCGCTGTTGCGCTTACGTGACCGCCGTATGCTCAAGCCTCAGCTTGATTTAGCCGAGCACATCTGGGCAGAGCCAGATAGTGCCACGATTAAAGTGAGAAAGGATGAGCCAGAGTCAGCAAGCGAGGCTGTTGCAAGTAAGGCTAATGGCGCAGAGGGGGAGGCGCCAAATGACAGCCACAATGGTAACGGTCAACAGCAGATTGAAGAGCAAGACTTAAAGGCTATTTCGCACTTCTTTGCTGACATCGCGAGCGATGATGACCTTACTTCGCGCCAGATTCGTGATGGCATTGAAGTGCTCAACACCATTGCCTCAAAGTACTTAGTCAACTACCAGAGCAACAACCTCTCAACGGTTTATCACCAGCGTCCTGATGATGCCTCTGATCGCACTGTGCGCGACATCATTAGCCATCCGGTCTCCTTAGGTTCATTACGCTCCTTAAAAGATGCCCTTACTAACAGCCAGCCATCGCGTGCGAAGTTCTTAATGGCGCTTTTGGCTGGTGCGCTCATGATGTCTAAAGGCCAGCGGGAGATTGATGAGTATGCCCGTCCTATCCTCATCTTAGAGGACTTAGATAGCCGCTTTCACCCTACGCTGCTCTTAAACATCTGGGCTATCTTGCAGCTGCTGCCAATCCAAAAGATTGTTACCACGAACTCGGCCCAGTTGCTTTCGGTGATGCCGATGAGCAAGATCCGCCGTCTGTGCAAGCAGTACTACGATGTGCGCTGCTACAGCATGCGTGACCGCGCGTTCTCCGAGGATGATGCCCGCAAGATTGCTTTCCATATCAGGATGAGCCGCCCAAGTACACTCTTTGCCCGCTGCTGGCTCTTGGTGGAGGGTGAAACTGAGGTTTGGGTCTTAAATGAGATTGCCAATGTGCTGGACTTCAATCTCGCTTGCAGTGGTGTGGCGGTGATTGAGTTTGCGCAGTGTGGCTTAAGTCCGCTCATTAAGCTGGCCAAGCAGCTGGGTATCTCTTACCACGTGCTCACTGACGGTGATGATGCCGGACGGCATTATGCGCAAACGGTGCGTGATTATGTTGGTAGCAGCAACTTACCTGAGCACTTAAGTGTGATGCCGCACATCGACATCGAGCACTATCTCTACACCTCAGGCTTTGCTGATGTCTACCAAAAGGCTGCAGGAGTAGAGCTCAAGCGCCCTAAGTTTAAGCTTTTGACCGCCATGGAGGGACATAAGCTTACTGCGGCCGAGGCGGCCTATCTCTCCTCGTATCGCCAAAAGCTCGATCGCGTCATCTTTAGTACGCAACAGCAGCTGCAAGATTCTACTGTGGCGGCAGAGGCCTTAGCCGAGCCAAAGACACAGGGAGAAGAAAAAACTGCAGCCTCTAATGCTAAAGCTGCTCTGGCTGTTGAGGCAGGGGGTAAAGCTGTGCAGCCACAGCTGCAGCAAGGTAAGCTGGATACCCCTCACCATGAACAGCTCTTGACACCGCAAGAGGCAAAGCGTCAGCAGCACTTGGCTGCAATCAAATCAGCTCCACACAAGGTCAAGGTCTCGCTCTACACCCCGATCAACAAGAGCGACTATACGCTGAAGACCCATAACCTTGAGACTGTGACCAAGGCCATGTTGCATTACGATTTAGGCCATCATCGTGATGAGCTCATTAGGGTTATTAAGCGTGGCCCGAAGCAGGGGCAAAGCCGCAAAACCCAGCTCCTTGCTATGGAGGAAATCTCGCGTAACGACGTCAACAACTTCTACAATTACGCGCACCAGCTCATTATGAAGCTGCCACGGCAAAGCCGTAACTTCTCGAAGATGCAGAGCAAACTGCTAGGTTACCTCAAGACTGAGCGCTCATTGTGGTTAGATCAGGTCAACCGCAATCAACAGCGCCTCAATCGCCAGTTGCGTCATGATCAGCTGCAAGCACAGGCCGAAGAGGAGCGCCGTTACCTCGAGCAGTTAAAGCTCTTGCAAAGCAAGCTGGAGCAAGAGGTGCGTGATGCGGATAACTCCCAAGCGGCCTCAGAAACAGCGTCTGCGCTGCGCTCGCTGCAACAAGAGCATGAGCACAATAAGCAGGAGCTGGCACAGCTGATTGTGTCTGAGAGCGAGGCGCTGGAAGCTCTGTGGGAAGAGCAGGAGCAGCAAAGTCAAAGCAGCGGCCGTGGAAACAAGGGGAAAAACACTCGCGCCTTGAGTAAGGACGTGCTGTCTCCAGACGCAGAACGCCCTGTACCATGGGAAGACTCGACTGCTGCGGAGGGGGCGGCTGCGGAAGATAGAGCTGCGGTAGCTGATGTTTTTGCTCGGAGCAAGGGCCGTAAGAGCAAGCCACACCATCAGCAGCAAAGCCGCAAGCAGGCACGACGTGGCGCCTCACATCATGCCCACAACGCCTCTGCACAGAGTAAGGCTAAGCGCTCGCAGCCGTCGCGCAAGCAGATGGAAAAAGAAGCGCTTACAGCGCAGCCTGTCTCGGCACTTGCTAAGGGAAAGAAGGCCGCTAAGAGCCTCAAAATGCGGGCAATGGAGGCCAGCAATGAGGCTAATGAGGCCTATGGTGCCCTGAGCGAAAATGAGCTCACCAAGCAGGGACTGTCGATGAACAAGGTGATCGACAAGGCCATTCACAAGAAGACCAAGCCGGGCATGGCGATCTTGGTCAGTGAGGCTATGCAGCAGCGTGGCTCTGAGACGGTGCCGGTGCTGTTTCAGAACCTGTTTCGCAAGGTTAAGCGCTTAGCGGAAAAGGAGCTGGCGATTGATTAGGGCAGGCAAGGCTGCCGCTTATGCGGCTGTCTTTATCACCACAGTCCTAATCATCAAAGTGCGGCACATCTCGTGGACTAAAGTCCGTGCGTACTCTACCTTGCGGCAGACCAATCTCCTTGAGAATTAAGCTGTTAGGGGCAATGGAGCCAGCCCACGTAAAGTGGCCTGTAGGGTCAAAGCGTGGGTATACTCCGTCGACCAACAGCTCACACTCATTGCCTTGAGAACCATGGCAGTAGGCTGGGCTTGGGTCGATGTAATGCATAGAGCCTTTGCCCTGCGCATCTTTGATGAGACCACGCTTTTGGATGTCCTCAATAGTGGCGATCAAGGTGCGATTCACCTCATGGGAATCAATGTTCGCTGAAGTGTTGTCGATAATGCGTCGAGCGATGGCATTACTCACGATGTTATCGAGCAACTTCAGGTTAAAGAGGGCTTGGCTATTGCCATATGGCTGGTCATAGTTACGTGGTAGCAGAATGATGTAGACGTTATGGCCTTTAAAGTCTTGAGCCATGCCATAGAGGTCTTGTTTGACTACATCTGTAGTCATCGGCACGCGCTCTTCTTTGCCTGTTGGGTTACGCTTTATGACTTCGTCGTACTCATCACCCCAACGTTGCGCGCGAATGATAGGGATATCAGGATGTTGTTGGGCTTCTCGTAACAAGTCGCTATAAAGCAGTGGGCAGTTTTTGTAAGAATCAGGTACTGCATCTGGGGTGCTGACATAGTAAGAGTGTGCTGAGTAGCAGCCAGGTTGCGTTATCGCGATAAAAGTAAAGCCGCGATCAATGAAGTCACTGATGTAGTGCCGCGAGAAGCTGTCTCCAGCCAAGAGAAAAGACGGTTGTTGCGTGCTAGCGCCAAGTTTATGGGCTAAAGCATCACGTGGAAAAGGGACATCAACATAAGTTGCAAATTGCCAGTAGTAGAGCTGGTTTTGTACACGTTGAGGGAAGCCATCGGCCGAGGCAGCGCCAAAACTACCGCCTAAGAGAACAAGGTAGAGGCCAAGGAACTTATAGCCATAGGCACGACTGCGCTCCACCGTAAAGTGCATGATGGCGCCTAAGGCAAAGATGCATGCGAGCATAATTACCAAGAAGGCTGTAGATAGCATATCTTGGCTAAAGAATTTGGCTAAATACGCGAGAATTGGCCAGTGCACCAGATAGATAGCGTAAGACCACAGGCCCAATTGCTGAAATACGCTGAAACGTAGCCATGAACGTTGGTTATTGGCGGCAATACACAGATAGGAGCCAACGAGAGGTGGAATGGAAGCTGCGGTTGGCCAACCATTTTGGTCGGTAACCACGAATATTGAGACGACAATAAGGAGCAGGCCAAAGGCCTCAATGGCGGCTGGGCTTAACTTACACGCTAAGCGCTGAAGTGCATTCTGTGCTGCTGAGTTTCTTCCTAAAGGATAAAAATAAGCCAAAGCACCAAATAAGAGCTCAAACGCACGCGAGGAGAGCATGTAGTAGGAGCTGCGGGCATCAATGGTGGTGTAGACACAGGCAAAGACCAAACTTGCAAGCAAGCATACGCTCACTAAGCGGGCGATGTTTTGGCGGCTTAAAAACTTGTTGGCCAGCAGGAGGGCGAAAGGATAGACGAAGTAGAACTGCCACTCCACCGACAGCGACCATGTGTGCAAGAGTAAATGGTCAAAAGCGCCTGCCTCAAAGTAACTGTCACGATGGGCAAAGTAGAAGTTCGAAATGAACATCAAGGCCTTGCCAGCCTCACGACACAGCATTTCCAGCTCATCAGGTGATAGCACCAGCATGCCAAAAAGGCAGGTAACAGTTACAGTGATCAGCAGAGCAGGACAAATGCGCTTGGCTCGGTGCTGGTAAAACTTAAGTACGCTGAAGTTACCCTGATCGAGGCCTCTCATGATGATCATGGTCATAAGATAGCCTGAGATGACAAAGAAAATGTCGACGCCTAAAAAACCACCAGGGATGAACTGCAATTGTGGTAACAGTACGTAGTCGATGTGGAAGGACGTGACCGCTAACACGGCGACGGCGCGCAGTCCCGTAATGTCTGCGCGGAGGTTGTTGGCCATAAATTACCTGATCTTTCGCAGAGTAGGTATTGCTCTCGTAATGTCCCAGTACTGTCTGGAGTGGTTGTGAACATGAGTTCAAGGCAGGGGGGAGTATCGTATCTTGTATAGCGGTAAAAGCCAAGTTAATAAGCGTGACAAACCAAGTATTTACTTGGTTTTATCGAGTTATCGATAACTAACTAACTAACTGCTGGTGGCATTTTCTATTGTTTATATCATAGATACTGAAATTTCATAAGGGAAGAGTTTGAAAAGAGCGTTTTCCACCTTGTTCTTTCAAAGTATTTCCCCCTATTATGGGCTTAAAATCGGCCTTTAAGGTGAGTTTAAGCCCCGTGATACAGAAACCTGATATGGAGCGTCGAGCGTCGCTACCGCGCCGTATCTCGAAGGTAGGTTAATGGCCAGTAGCTGTGCTCACACAA
>JAHLFE010000120.1 GCA_018884035.1 Candidatus Anaerobiospirillum pullicola | reverse complement strand
GCTAGAGCGAGTCTTAATAAGCAACTCAGCTCAGAGTAGTAGACAACTTGTCGTAAAATTTGCTGAGCAGATATTCAATAAATGCCTCTAAGCAGCATATTTATGGACTTCCTTATGTTGCTGGGTATGGGGGAAACGCCCTCCACCAGCCTCTATAGAGCGATGAGTGCTGGAAGAACACCTATATGGCATTCTACGCAAGAAAACATTGGCCAAACTTAGGCGTAATTGCGGTGCAGACGGTGTTTACAGCGGTGCAGAGACACCTTCTCTGCGTATGACTTGGCAGGAGCTCAGAGCAAGCTCTGCCGCTGTTTCTGGGCTTGTCCAGAGCTGTTCTGAGTCCAATACCTCTTGGCGTTGCAGCATGCCTGTAAATAGCACTTTACGCCGCTTGTGAGGCTGCCTCGTAGAGTCTGAGAGTCTTTATCAGAGGCCTCAGAGGAAGCGTTTAGCGCCGTTACTGCGCCTTACCCGCAGCAGCTCATACCTGTAAGACGTTGTGCTCAGACTTGAGTGCTCACGTGTCGCCTGCAGCTGTGAGGCCGTAAACATCTATACCAACTCCGCCCTGTAGTGCCCTTTAGCCACCTAAAAGTGAAAAACTTTTCATGCGTAAATACGGTATTTATCGGCTGTAATATCCTTTTGGCAACCTCGGTAAAGAAAAGAATGAAAAAAGTTGTTGACAGTCTCTTTTTCTGGTCTATAATGAGCGCCGTTGTCACGACGACAGCGCTTCGTTAAGCGGTGTTTAGGGGTATAGCCAAGCGGTAAGGCAACGGGTTTTGATCCCGTCATTTCCCTGGTTCGAGTCCAGGTACCCCTGCCATCCAAAACGAAATCTGCTGGGGCATAGCCAAGCGGTAAGGCAGCGGATTCTGATTCCGCCATTTCCAAGGTTCGAATCCTTGTGCCCCAGCCATTAATTTGTAGTGGCTATGTAGCTCAGTCGGTTAGAGCGCGGCACTCATAATGCTGAGGTCACTGGTTCGATTCCAGTCATAGCTACCATTAAGATGCAGACACTGAGCTCGAGAGGGTTCGGTGTTTTGTGTTTTTGGGGCCAGCAAAAATCAAAGTGGTCTTGGGCGTGGTGGCTGGCGGTGCGTGGTTGGTGCTGGTTGGGTTGTGGGCGGTAGATCCTGCTGCTGATGCGTGATCCCTTTCTTAGCTGATGGTGTTACAGAGCAGTGCTGAGCTCTGTGTTGCTCCGCCTTTGGTTTTCCTGAAATTGGTCTCGTTTGAGGCTTAGCGTCTTTTTGGTCGTGCTGTGGGAGCAGCGTGCGTAGACATGTCGCATCGTTGCTTATGACATGTGGCTTCCTTGAAAGGCCCACGCCCCGAATGCAGCATACGATGGCTGCATGTTGCTCCTCAGGGCTGTTGCCTTGCTTTGCGGGTTTCTACCACACTATTTGTAGTTTAAGGAGCGCTGCATACCCTGCATCACGTACTCAAGGTTGGCATTCTGCTTCTCTAAACTACTAATGCGCTCGTCAAAGTTGGTCAGCTCCTGTTGCAGGAAGCGATAGTCCGTGCCGGACTTGTTGACGATCGAGGACATGGTGGCCACCTCCGCATTGAGGCGGTTGTTGTTAGCCCGCAGTGCCTCTAACTCACGTGAGATGTCCAGCATGCTGTTCTGCATGCCATTTAGCTTGTTTTGGATACTATGCACGTCCGTGTTGCTAGAGAGGTAGCGCAGCGAGTCCTTTTGATCCTTAATGGTAAAGGTCAGAAAGATCACCTGAATAGAGAGAGTGATAACGGCCAGAGACAAGGCCGCCGTAATGATAATGAGTGGCTTATTGCTTTTCACTTGTGCGCTGCAGCTCTTAAGGCTGCTCTCCTCGCAAATCAGGACTCAGAGAAAGATAGGGTACTTATGCGCCAGCGCGCTCAAGCCAAAAGCTTAGCTTGCAGCTGCTGCGTGGCGTTGGCTCTTGCTTCTATCAGCAAAAGCAGGGCGGAGTGAGGGTAGTGTTGGTGATGCAAACCTGTCTCTGTGCGAGTCTTTATGAGCCTATATCCATGTAGAGGTGACCACGATGCAGAGAGGCAGAGTAGGGAGTAGATGGTAACGTTGGGAGCAGTGTTGGTTGTGGTTTTGAGGGCTACGTGTTGCTGTGAGGGTACGTGCCCGTACTGGGAGTAGTTTAGAGCTCATAGCGGCGGCTTTTAGGGCTTCTACATGTAGCCATGGCTTATGTAGCCATACCATTGCTTGCAGCTCTATAAGTTTGCTGAGACAGCAAGCTGTTGCTTTTCTGCCGCGCGATGGGACTTTGCACTTACTGGACGTCACCGCATAGTGACCACATAAAGCTTAGTAAGTGACGCATCCCCTGTTGCTCTGATCGCCTTCAGCACTGACTATCATCAGCCTTGTACAGAGGTACAGTCGTGACCGTTAGTGCTGCTAAAGCGCATCCAAAATAGCACACCCATTTCTCAGTGCCAAACGGGAAAAGCAGAAAAGCAGATATGCGCCGCAAAGCTGTGGCTGCTTTTACCGTGCGCAGTCCTTTACGGGGCTGCTTTTGCGCCAAAAGAACGCAGCGTTTGGTTGTGCAGCTCCCCAAAATGGTGGAGCCACAACCACACTCTCCTGCGGCTCAGCTTCCTCTCACAGTCAGCGCAGCATCATTCTCAGCAGTACCATCAGCACCTACGAGTCTGGCTGGCTTGCGAAGCGCCACCATCCCATCACCATCACCGCTTCCTCAACACAGCTTCAACAGCTTTACCCCAAGCATTGGACGCAGCTCTGTGTGGTTGTTTCTGCCCTTTGTCATTACGCCGTGCCTCTTGAGCTTAGCGTCGCCTTGCTTGCAGCGCGGTATGCCCGTACATGCATCTCTGCTCTGCGCTGCCAGTGTTGCTTTGCTGCGAGCTGGTTACAAGCGGTAGCACTGGTGGTGTGGGGGATGCGGGCTCTACTCAGAATTTGTGGGTCACTTATGAGGTAATGGGACGGCTAATTGCTGATTAGCACTGGCCTTAGCCCAATCACCTAAGGCTGGAGCTTGAGCCTATACCCACAGAATCTGTGGAGAGCCGAAATGCGTAACCGCAGCTCTAAGGATAAGCCTCTCTTGGAGTAGCAGCCACAGTGGATGCACTCGCTGGGCAGTAATCGTTTCTAAATGGCTAATGTGCTTCCTAAGTTTCGCTCCTCACGAAGCGGCAGTTTTGGGAGGCTTTAGCCTTAGGAAAAACTTAGGAAAAGCCCATAAATATGGGGTTTGTCACAATTTTTTATCAAAGTGAAAGATTTTTTTAAACCTACCAAAAGCTGATATTTAAGCCGCTACAGCCTCCCCTTAGGGTTAAACATAGGATAAACATAGCAAAAATCGCATTTCTGCTAAGTTTTGTCTAAGTGGGTCATGTTTTAATACAACCATCGCAGCGAGGTGAGCATCGCAACATAAAGCACCTTGCGGCCAGTGTGAGAGAGAAGTTTTGCCTCTTACATCTGTGCCGCTGCAATGAGTTCAACTGTAGTAAGTTTGCAGATTTCTTTGCGGTGCACTATCCCCACCTCACACCTTTGTGGATGCAGCTTGAGGCCGTGTAGTTTTAGGCCACAAACAGCAGTCGCACATGGCGTTATTCTCCATGGTTAGGCCAAAACTGCAATGTGCTGCAACCCACAGTGTTAACCCCCTTAAATGAGAGCCGTAAGGAGTAGTTATGAGCAAGTTATCTCTTCTCGTTGGTGCCGCTGTTTTCGCTTTAGCTGGTAGCACTGCTGCCTTTGCCGCAGGCCCAGGTGGCTTCGGCCCTAGCAGCGCCGGCGCCGGTGCCCCACAGGGCTTTGCCCAACAAGCCGCCCCTAACACCGTCCAGTCCGTTATCAACAACGGCTACGACGACCAACGCGTTTTCTTAACCGGTAAGCTCACCAACTACTTAGGCCACGATCGCTACGAGTTTACTGACAACACCGGCAGCATCGAAGTCGAGCTCGATGATGACCGCGATTGGTCCTTCATCCGCAAGGGCGAGCTCATCACCATCTTTGGCAAGATTGACCGCGACTACCACTCCATTAACATCGACGTTAAGGATGCCCGTCCAGCCGCTGCTGCCCCAGTTCGTAAGTAAGAGCCCAGCAGTTTAAGTTAGTGCCAAATTATTTTGCGACTGGGGTGGCGTTTTAGCCCACGCATTGCCCCAGTGGCACTAACAGAGGGCTACAATCAGTAAACCCCGCTTGGCGTTTTAACGAAGCCGCGTAATTCCCTATGCGTAAGCGTAGGGATGAAAGCGGCCAATACCAGCATCTGTTATGCTGTTATAATGTTCCCAAGAACTCAAGAAAGGACATTTTGTCTCTACTTGATGAGGGCTTTATGGACAAGCCCGTAGTGATCCGCAATCTACATCAGAAGATCAGATAGTGGCTCGCTACTAGAAAAAAGCAATGTTAACACTGTGTAAAAGCAGAGTTAGCACTGTGAAACCGCAGACGTAAGTCTGCGGTAGTTCATATACCTTGTGCCAGCACTTGAGACTTCTAAGGTGCAGGCAACGCCAAGACAGCCCCCATCTTCCATGTCACAATATTCATCATGGGGGACATGCGATCAGATTTATTAGGGAGTCGAGCATGATTAAGAAGTTAAGCGCTTTAGTATTAGCCTCCGCCTTAGCGGCCTCCACCGCTGTGTTTGCTGCCCCTCCAGGCGCTCCAGGTGGCTTTGAGAACCAAGGTGGTTATGGCTATAACGACTACTACGGTGGCCCACGTGGCTTCGGCAATGAGCTGAACACTGTCGCTGCTGTCAAGAAGAATGCTAGCGACGATCAGCACGTCACCTTAACCGGCCGCTTAGTCAACTACTTAGGCCACGACCGCTACGAGTTTGCCGATAACACTGGCACCATCGAGGTCGAGCTGGATGATGACTACAACTGGTCGATGATCGCTAAGGGTCAGCTGATTCAAATCTTTGGTAGTGTTGACCGCGATTTCTTCTCTACCAGCATTGACGTCAAGCGCGCCATTCCAGTTGATAACCTGCAAAACACCATGCAGCCACGCTAAGAAACTGGGCCTCGCGCCGTCTCCAAAAAACTGCTCCTAGGCGCCACCACTTAGTGTGGCTCTGCAACAGCCCGCCGGGTAACCCCAGCGGGCTTTGTTGTTTTTTGCCTTAAGAGGCGCCTGCAACGAGGAAGAGATGAGGTGGTGGCAGTGGTGTCTCTTATTACAGACAGGCAGACAGGAAGGAGGTCTGATGCAGCTCGCGCAGTGCAGGCAATTGCCATAAGGCAGGTAGGCGCTGGCTGCTCACTAATCTATCTCACGAGGCGTGAACTTCTGCTCAGCAGAGCACAGCAGAGCGAGTGTGATAGCAGCAAAACAGTTAGCCGTGGTAAATCTTCAATATGTAGCGGTGGCCGTCCTTAACAAAGAAGGCTGGGTAGCTGTCGTTGTCAACAATACGCAGTAGATTGAACTGCTCTCCTAAGCTGCTTTGGAGATCGAGCTCACTGTCAGCGGGGCCACGTTTTGGGTAAAACGTACTCTCACCACTTTGCTCATGAGCCGTGAGCTCTGCGTAATGCTCGACAAAGTCCTTGCACATGTCGATGCACATCCGCGCTTGCTTTTCTCTAAGCTCAGCATTGAGCTCAAAACCCGTCAAGTGCAGCACCTTTTTGCTGTAATAAGGGCCGTTATCGGTAGCAGCATCTGCTTCAAACAAGGTGAAGACAATGTCGTTTTTGCCTTCGAGAACCTGCCAAAACAGCGGTGCCCAGCCTTTGCCCTGAGGCAGGTCAGCGGCGTGAATTACGATGTTATGACGGTGTTGCTTGAGGTAGGACTCTTGAATAATGCGGTGATAGGAGAGGATGAAGACGATATCGACATCAGGGCCGATGTCCTCATGCTTAAACATCAAAGGGCAGACAAAGTGCGAGGCTAACTCACTTGCATAAGGAATAAACCACTGGTTAGGAGAGGTCAGTACGGCCAGCTTTAAGCCTGAAGTCCCTGAGGATGCTGGCATGTTCTGGGTTTGCGTTCCTAAGTTATCCGTCTGTTCTGTCATCGTCGTGCCCTATATTGCGGCTGTTAGTTGCTGTGGCGTAAACAATTTGCGCCACTTGAGCGCTCCGCAAAGAAGTCGGCGTGACCTTAGCGGAAATATAACAACAACAACATGTATCTATTATAAAAAGACATTACGCGTGGTATTAACCAGTAATGTAGGCAAAAGATGGCTCTCTGCTTACTGGCTTAACCCTTAGCTTGCAGCTGTTTTTGCATGGATACATGGAGAGGTTAGATAGATATGTCGCACCACACTAGTGCATACAAGAGTTAATAAGGGTGCCCGTGCAACAGCCAATGCTTTGCGCAGCAGCAGCAGCTGCTGCTGCCGAAGCAGCAACAATCAGCTTGTTGCTGGTGGGTGGGTAGGTAGGTAGGTGTGGCACTGTACCGCATGCTCTGTGCTGGGATGCACGATAGTAGGTATTTGCTGCAGAGCTGCTCTTGAGATAAGGCGCCATGCGCCTAAGGAGCTGTTTAGGTTACTTTCGGTGCCTTAAGTGCACCTTACCCATAAAGGTGCTGCTCTATAGTGGTGCAACAGACGTCAGGTCTGCACTGGCTTTGCGCAATAAGCTTTGCAGTATGCATGGGCGTTTCACGGCAAAAGAGTACTGTGCTGACACTATTGGCTTAAATTAGCGCGATTTTCTTTGCGCAAGCTCACATAAAGTCTTATCATCATGCCTTACCAGTGCAGGTGGAAGTTAAGCCCGAGCCAATATAAAGGGCGCTACTCTGACTTTGGTAGAGAGGGCACCAACACTACTCCAAGATTGGTCACGCCAAACGCCATCACATGGGCCCCATGTTTGAGCGCATAAGCGCTGCTGATGCTTTTTGGCATCCACCAAACTCAGAGGAGATCCTGAAACGCCAGCTTGCTGCGCACCTGTACAAGTACCATGATGTAGAGCACAACATAAGGCTTAGCTCAAGCTTTTTGCTGTTTCTTATGCTGGTTTTTGCCAAGTTACAAAACTGCCGCTAGCGCCTGAGTCCTAGCCGCAGCAGCAACTGACACCTCTAGTGAACGCGCACCTCTAGTGAACGAGGTCGTGGGGAGAAGAGAGCGCGATGATTCCGCGTATTGCCAATTTGCCTCAGGTGGATGCTAAGTACCAGTCTTTTCTCGACGCCTTAGCCCACAGCGATTTCCAAGGTGAGATCGAAGCTACCTATAGCGCGCGTTTACTCTGCGCTACCGATAACTCCGTCTACCAAAAAATGCCGCAAGCCGTGCTCTTCCCTCAGAGCAAGCAAGACGTAGCGCGTATCTTTAAGCTCGCACAGCAAAAACAGCTGTCCTCTCTGGTCTTTGCTCCGCGCGGCGGTGGTACCGGCACCAATGGTCAGTCCCTGTGCGTGGGTATCATCATCGATATGTCCCGCCACCTTAAAGGTGTCAGCGACCTCAATGTTAAGGAGCGCTCCGTCTGGGTAGAATCAGGTGTCATTAAGGACGAGCTTAACGAAATGCTCGCCCCACACCAGCTCTTCTTTTCCCCTGAACTTTCCACCTCCTCGCGTGCCACTATCGGTGGCATGATCAGCAATGATGCCGCAGGTCAGGGCTCACTTAAGTATGGCCGTACCTCAGAGCACATTTTAGAGGTCGAGGCGGTGCTCATGGATGGCACCATCACCACCTTTAAGCCCGTTTCCGGTGCCGCATTACAAGAATGCCTGCAGCGCCCTGGCTTAGAGGGCGAAATCTACCGCCGCTGCTATGCCCTCTTAAAAGAGCACGCTGCTGAGGTCAAAGAACACTTTCCCAAGCTTAACCGCTTCCTTACCGGTTACGACCTCTACCACGCCTATGATGCTGCCACTGATACCCTCAATTTAGCGCGCTTAATCTGTGGTGCTGAGGGTACTTTAGCAACAGTCGTCGGCGCTAAGCTCGATCTAACCTTGCAGCCAAGCTTCCGTGCGCTTTGTGTCATTAAGTACGAGAACTTTGATGCGGCCTTACGCCACGCCCAAGAGCTGATTAAGGCTGGTGCTTTCTCCGTCGAGACCGTCGACTCTAAGGTCTTAGGCTTAGCCAAAAAAGACCCCGTGTGGCTTAACGTCAAGGACTACATCACTGAGGTTCCTGGCGCTGAAATCTTAGGCGTCAACATCGTGGAGTTTAATGGCTACGAAGCTGATGCTGAGCGCAAGCTCATGGATAAGCTCTATCAGCAGGTACTCAAGCAAGCGCAAAAGCGCACTAAGGGTATCTTAGGGGCGCAAATCGCGGACACCAAAGCTGCCATTGCCGCCGTCTATGGCATGCGTAAAAAGGCTGTCGGTCTCTTAGGCTCCGCAGCCGGTAGTAAGAAGCTGGTGCCATTTACTGAGGACACGGTCGTACCACCCGAGAACCTTGCCGACTACATCTTAGAGTTCCGTGCGCTGCTTGATAGCATGCAGGTGGAGTACGGCATGTTTGGTCACGTGGATACCGGCTTAATGCACGTGCGTCCAGCCCTCGATCTGACCTTAGACAGCGACAAGGAAAAGCTCGTCAAGATTTCACAAGGTGTCGTGGAGCTGGTCAAGAAGTACGGTGGCCAGATGTGGGGTGAGCACGGCCGTGGCTATCGCTCCTGCTTTGGTGAGGTCTTCTTTGGCAAGCTCTACCCTGTAGCCCGTCAGGTGAAGGCGATCTTTGATGTGCATAATCGCTTAAACCCAGGCAAGATCTGCGTGCCATGGGGTAATGACACTGACAAGCTCGTGGCTTTAGATGATCCTATGCGTGGCGATTTAGATCGTACCATTGATATTAAGGTGCGCGAGAACTTTGATGGCGCCTTAAACTGCAACGGCAATGGTCAGTGTTTTAGTTACCAAAAGACGGCGCTGATGTGCCCATCGTATCGCTATTCGCATGACCACGTGAAGTCCCCAAAGGGCTATTCGGGCTTGATGCGGGAGTGGTTACGCCTCATGACTGAGCGTCAGGTGGATATCAATGCCGCCGAAGAGGAGCTCTTAGCGCGCTTTACCAACTCTAGCGCAGCGGGCAATATTGTGACGCGCTCGGTAAAGGGTGTAAGCTCGTGGCTCAAGCGCTGCTACAACACCATCTGGGAAAAAGAGGACTTTAACCACGAGTACTTAGGTCATGTTGCGACCTGCTTGGCTTGTAAGTCCTGCAAAACGCAGTGCCCAGCCCACGTGAATTCCGCTGAGCTCAATTCGCGCTTTTTGCACTTTTACTATAGCCGCTACTTACGTCCGGCTATGGACTTACTGTGCTTGAATGCCGAAAAGAGCACGCCTTTCTGGGCGCGCTTCCCAACGCTGAGCAATGCTATTACGCAAAATAGCCTCAACCAATTCATTATGGCCAAGGTCTTTGGCTTTACGGATATTCCTTACTTTAGCAAGGTGCCGTTAGCCAAGCAGGCGCATGCGGCAGAGATTCCGTACTTAAGCTATGAGGAGGCTTTAAAGAAGGCCAAGCACTATGAGGTGCTGGTGCTCTCTAATGCCTTTACGGGCGCGTATGAGGCCGAGGGCTTAATTGACCTTGCTCGCCTCATTAAGACCATGGGCTTTAAGGTGGCGATCTTAAAGCCTTACGTAAACGGCAAGCTCTTTATCATCCGTGGTGCGCGCGGTAAGTTCCTGCAAGCGGCTCAGGAGCAAGCGCAGCGTTTAAGCTCGCTGCATGCACAGGGCTTACAGCTGGTGGGCTTTGATCCCGCCTTTACGCTGTGTTACCGCGACGAGTACCCAAGCTTATTGCCGCACTGCCCTGACTTTAAGGTGCTCTTGCCAGAGGAGTGGCTGCACGAGGCCATGGGCAGCGATAAGTTTAAGCAGCGTGAGGCGCGCTGGGCGCAGGCCTTACAGGCGCTGGTACGCAAGAACTCCGCGAATGTGGGCGCCAATGCGTCCACTGCCTCAGGTGTCAATGATGCCGCTGCTAAAAACGCCGCTAATGTTGGGGCGGTCGTGACCTTAGACGATGGTATTGCGCCATGTGACTTTAGTGCGGATTTTTATCTCTTCTGCCACTGCACGGAGCAAGCTCTGGTGCCATTGTCAGTCAAGATGTGGCAAGAGGTGTTGGCGCACTTTAACCTGCGCTTACTACCAATCCCAGTGGCTTGCTGCGGTATGGCGGGCTTGTTTGGGCACATGGTGGCTAACCAAGAGGAGAGCCGCCAGGTGTACGAGCAAAACTGGCAGGCCAAGCTGCGTGAGCGTGACTTTAACCAGTGCTTAGTCACCGGCTTCTCCTGCCGCTCGCAAGTGCTGCGCATGGAAAAGCGCCATGCAAACCACCCAGTGCACGTGCTTGCGACTCTGCTGCAACAGGCGCAGGAGCTCGCAAAGAAGCAGCCACAGCGCTAAGCAAGCGCTTAGCACCGCCTACGTGGTGATACAGCACAGCACAGCACAGCACGTGCTGTGCTGAGTGTGTTGTGCTGCACCGTGCGCTAAGAGGAGTTTGCCCTCTACTAAAGAGTAGTGTCTGTTGCAGGTGTTACCAGAGCCTGTGGAGATACAGGGGGTAGCGCTATCCATCTGGAGTTAGGGCACCAACCTTACTCTACGTTTGGTCACACCACATGCCATCATATAGGTCCCCTGCTTGATCGCAGTGGTGCTGCTGCTTTTTGGTAGCCACCAAACTCTGAGTAAAGCCCAAACACCTGCGTGTATGCAGGTGCCTTTTTGGCGGTTGGCTGGTGAAAAAGCTTACGTGGTGCGTGTGGCATACAGCTGCATAGCGACGCCGTATTGCGCTGCTTTTGTCTTACACTTAAGCCCCAGATCTGCTATCTTGTGAGCACTCTGGGGCTTTTGTTTTTGGCCTCATGTAGGTGTGGCTCTGCGTCTGCTCTGTAGTGGCAAAGATACGTGGCGCACTGCTGGCGCTCTTGGCACGCACCTACGATGAATCCTTTACCTTTTTCAGAGGTGCTGCCCATGGCAAAACGACCACAGCAAACTCTGCCGACAACACCGCAGCAAACGCAATCAGCCGTGCACTTTTCCTTGCGGGAAAAAGTGATCTATGCTCTGGGCTTTATCGGCTTTATTATTGGTGGACCAGCGGTTATGGCCTACTTAGCAGCGTGGATCCCTGGTACCTTTTTAGCGGAGCAGCCTTCGACCTTTTACTTAGGTGGAGTAGCCTCGGCTATCGGATTGTTCTTTGCGCTGTGGGCCAATTATGAGCTGGTAATCAAAGGCCGTGGTGGTGCTGGTAACTTCGGCAAGATCAAGCTCATGACCGAGACGAAGCATCTGGTAACTACTGGCCCTTACTCCATTTGCCGCAACCCGATGCACTTAGGCGTGTTTCTCTACTACATGGGCTTTGCCTGTGCGCTCAACTCGCTCATTAGCCTCGTCATACCGTTAGCGGTGATCTGCGTGGCTTATATCATTGCGATCTTTATTGACGAGCCGCGCTTAGAGCGTGACTTTCCTGATGAGTATGCCCTGTATAAGTCCCAAGTACCGCGCTTTTTACCAAAGGCCTTAGTGTGGCGGCGTAAATAGGGCGGTAAGGAATGAGTTATCTAATAACTTGCAGATGCAGGGGGGCGGGCTGGCAACAGACTATACCTCGAGATAAAAGGTTCAGGTTAGACTGAGCCTCACCTGAAGGTGAAGAAATCATGATTGCCATAAATCCCGTCATCTATTAGGTAAGTCGCTCCTCAGCCGCGCTTAGAGCGAAACAGTTGTTGGGAGTAGAGCAGCCTTGTACCTTCTTAGAGGTAAGGCTGGGCCCTGAGGCGCGCCGTGCTCTCTGTGCGCGCTGTGCGCGCTGTAAGAGCTGGCGCTTGCTGCTACCACAGATGCTACTGTTTCTCTTTCACGCTACTACACCACTACTGCAACGACAATTATGCGCCACCATACCTGCGAACTTAAGTCCATCATGGCTTTAGGGTAATCATGGTGCACCGTCTGAAGATAGGATTAGACTCACCTGCACCATTCATCTCGAGGGGTGTATTTGCTATCACGCCCCCAATCTTCCGTCATTTATGAGATCACTCATTCCCTCGTAGGGGAGTAGGTTAGTGCTGCAAGTTAAGCTCAAGAGTTTACAGGCTGGTTTGGTACCGCGAAATCCCCCTGAGAGCAGAGGCTATGACGCGCCGAATTGTGCGTTCTACTCTTATGGGCGCGGGTATGAACCAGAGCTCTCGGTAAGCGCTCTCGGTAAGAGCGCTCTGTAAGCGTGAGGAGAGTCTCAGGCCGCGTTAGGCAGGTGCAAGGAATCGTAATAGGAGGATAAAACAAGTGAACAAAGAGGAAGTGCTGCAGCAGGTAAAGAAGTGGCATGAGCAAGATGCCTTTACGGCTATCATCGAGCTCTTAGAGCCACAGATCACTGAGCTCGATTTTACGGTAGGCTTAGAACTGGCGCGTGCCTACATTAACCTCGCTAACACTCTCAATGAGGGTAATAATCCTGTCAATACCTTAGGTGAGGTGCAAAGCGCTGACGATCTCTATGCGCAGGCTAATGCCCTCTTAGATAAGTACGTGCTGGAAGGCAAAGAGAACGCAACCTACCTCTTTTACAAGGGCTATGCGCTCTTTAAACTGGGCCTCATTAACGATGCCGCATTACGCTTAGAGCGGGCGCAGCGCTTCATCAAGATGGGCTCGGAGGATGCGCTCTTACCCACCATTAATCGCATGCTGACGCTGTGCAAGTCCTTAGATGCAGACAACACCAGCGATAAGCTCAGCCCTGAGGATGACTCTACCCTCGATCAGCACATTAGACAGCACTTTGGTAAGTACCAGATCCTTTTTAAGACCGAGCGCTACGAGCTCTTAAACGTGCCACCAACGCCAGAGCGTAACTTTAATCTCATTGTCACCAAGGGCTTATCCGGCCATAAGCTTAAGGTACCAGCTGGTGTCGACCCCCTTACCGATTCCCGCTTAGAGCTGATTCTGTGTCTGCCTGCAGCATGGGAGTTTGCTAATGCGGAGGGCTACAACCTGTGGCCAATTAACCAGCTGTGCACGCTCATTAACCACATCCTCACCACCGATGAATTCATTGGCTTTGGCTATAGCTTTGATCAAGAGCGGCCACTGCACGCTTCGACCAAGTTCACGGGCGGTATGCTCACCGCACCTGGAGCTTTCCCTCGTCCGGCCCATGAGGTGGTGTTAGGGGATAACAGCTACGTGCACTTCTTTGAGCTGATTTACCTCTACCCAATGGAGCTGTCCTTTAGAAAGAGCCACTCGGCTTACGAGCTCTTAGAGCTGTTCCAGCACAAGCAGGTGGTACCAAGCCCAGTGCGCTCGCGCCAAGACGTGTGCGTACAGGTGAGCAGCGCGCAAAAGATCTAAGTACATTTACTTGGAGTAGCGCTGTCAGGTGCAGGCAGTTGCTGCGCTTAAGCACAGCAATAACCATAAGACCGCTTGCTGCTACTTGTAGTAGCGCCGTCAGGCGCTGGCGGAGGCTGTTTATCAGCACAGCAACCGCTGTGAGACCGTTTGCTGCTACTTGAAGTAACGCTGTCATGCGCTGGCAGTGTTTGCCCACAGCACAGTAACAGCCGTGGGAGCGCTTGCTGCTAAGGATAATGGGAGTAGCGCCGTCAGGCGTCTGCGTGCTTACGCCTATTCCTGACAGCGCTGCCGTTCTAAAGTCGCAGTAAAGAGCTATTCCGCGCTCTCAGTGCTATTGCTCTCAGTAGTAGCCGTGGCAGCTGCACTCTTACGGCGGCGTGGCTTTTTGCTGGCAGGGGCTGTGGTCGCAGCATCTGCTGCTCTTGCAGAGCTAGCAGAGCTAGCAGAGCTAGCAGCAGTGCTAGCGGCGTTGTCTGGAAGCAGCGCTTGCTCCGCTGCCATCATAGCTTTGCTCTCAACCATCATGTGCTGCGCATTTTCCATAATGGCTTGAGCTTCTTGCTCTAAGCGCGACTCAGCACTGTAGGTGTCAGCAGCAGCGGCTGCCTCTGAGCCCTCTTGAGTATTATCTTCTGTGGTCTGCACAGGTGCTACTGCAGCAGTGGCATTGGCCTCGACAGTAGGTATGGTTGCATTCGCTACAGCGCTGGCGGCAGCTGCTTCTGTCTCGGCAGCAGGCGTTGTCTCAGCAGCTGTTTGCTGTGGTAAAGCTGGCGCAGGGGTAGCTAAGATACGCACTGCTGTGAGGTCAGAGAGCATTCCTTGACGCGGTTGGTGGGCATTACTGGTGGTGGCATTTGCCGTTGCATCTGCTCCTGTACCCGTATTGAGTCCCGTTTGTAAGTCCGCTTCCATTTCCGCTAAGGCAGCCGCAGTTAAGGCAGGCGCCTTTTGCGCAAAGTTACTCAGAAGTGAGCGCAGATTACCGCGACCCTCATAGAGCGAGGTGTTTAAGCGGTCGATGTTGTTGTTTAAGCTGTCACGGGCTTTTAAGAGGCCCTCAAAGTCCGCGCAGACCTTTGTGCACTTTAAGAAGATACGGTCAGCTAAAGCCGCGACCTGCTTGAGCTTCTCGCCTTGCTCGGCTAACACCCAGAGATTGCTCACCACACGTAAGGCTGGTACCGCTAAGGATGGGGAGATCAGCGCAATATTCTTCTTTTGGGCGTAATCATACAGCTGTGGATCGTGACGTAAGGCCACGGCTAAGGCTTGATCGATAGGCACAAACATAAAGACAAAGGTCGGGCTATCGAAATCAGCGTAGCTCTGGTAATCCTTTTTACTGAGCTCATCGATATGGGCCTTTAAAGATGCAATATGACGGTTTAAAGCTTGCTCATAGCCGTCCTTATCTGAGGCCATCTCCGCATTGATTAAGTCGGTATAAGCCGTTAAGGAGCACTTAGAGTCGACCACAATGGCGTGATGGTGTGGCAGTGGAATGACTACGTCCGCACGTCCGCGCTCATTGCTGCTATTAACGCCAGCGACCTCACGTAGGTACTGTGTCTTTTGTTCTAAGCCTGCTAACTCTAAGACACGCTCGAGCTGGTGCTCACCCCACATGCCTTGGCTCTTTGCACCTTGTAACAGGGCGCGTGAGAGCTGGTCAGCTTGCGTGCTGAGGCTTAATTGCGCCTCTTGTAAGTGCTTCAGCTCGTTTTGTAATTGGCCTGCTTGCTCAGAGTTGGTCTTTTGCGTGGTAGTAAGCAGCTCTCTAAAGGTATTGAGCTCCTCACGCAGGGGGCTAATGATCTGGCCCATGTGCTCGCTGTTGTTCTTTTCCAGCGCTTCGCTGCGTTCCTTTAAGAGCTTTTCGCCCATGGTGTTGAGGCGGTGCTCGAGCTCTGCTTGTGCTTGCGCAAAGCGTTGCGCGTCAGCATCACGTAATTGCAGCAGGCTCTCCTTTTCACTTTTCAGAGTGGCTACCGCCTTATTCTGCTCCGTCAGGGTGGTAGAGAGTTCCTCGTTCTTTTGCTGTAATTCCTGTTTAGCGGCGGTTAAGGCAGTGATTTGCTCGGTGGCGTGTTTTTGGGCGGCAGCGAGCTCTTGCTGCTGGGAGTTCTTGAGCTCATTAAGCAGTTGCTGTTGGCTGGCCTTGAGCTCATTAATGGTGTTTTCGTAGCGCTCGGTGCAGGCTTTAAGCTGGTCAGCACCCACAGCTTCGGCCTTTTGCAGCGCGGTAGCGTGGGTAGCTTTAAGCTGCTCAAGCTGCTCTTGCTGCTCGGTCTTAAGCTGGGTGGTTTGAGCGGTGTGCTCGGTCTTGAGTTGTTGCAGCTGCTCTTGCTGGGCTGCTTTTAAAGCGGTGAGAGCCTCTTCTTTTTCTTGCAGTGCTTGCTGATCGTGACTGTGCGCACTCTTCAGGTCGGTAAGCTCAGTGGTAAGTTGCAGTTCGTGCTGTCCGGCTTGCTCTTTAAAGCGCTCCAAGGCGGCGGTAAGCTCACTTACCTGCTGCTTCAGCTCGGTGTTAAGAGTGGTGCTTTGGGTAAGCTGAGCTGCTTGCTCGATGAGTGCACTGTGCTCACTTTTACTTAAGAGGACACTTTGGCCTTGTAGCAAGGCTTGCATTTGCGCTTGCATCTGGGCATCGAGCTCAGTGTTACCACTGCTATCTCCAGTAGTAGGGGCGCTGCTATTGAGGCGCTGGCTTTGTCGCCAGATGAGGAAGACGCAGATAGCAACAAGGACGATGAGTACGGCAATGATGCCGATCAGGATATTAGGGTTGGGCATGCTTTCCTCAAAGTAGCAAAAGGTGGTGTGGAGAGCAGATTATGGGTGATGACTGCCGCAGACACTTCCTGTGACTTTGGACGGTGGAAGACAACGTGAGTCAGGTATACGTACAGCACACTTAAGAGCTGGCGGCAGCGCAGTGCAGCTGCGCTGTTATTTTACGCATCTTTGCTGCGCTTGGTAGTAGCTGGGGGCTGTGGATGTGCGTGCGGGGTACTGTTCTTGGTGTGAGAGGCCGAGGTCAGAGCAACTCTAAAGTACAGCTACTGCTAAGGCTTGGTTTTGCCTCATGCCTTTGCGCAAATATGGAACATGGCCTTGCCTTAAACGCAAAAAGGGCGCATTGCCCTGAGGCAATGTACCCTTGAAACTTGACACCGTGCTGTTTTACACGAATTTAGCGAATGCTGTACTAGTGTGTTTAGATTGTGATTTCACCCGTGTTTACATAGAACCATGATGAGGGGGAGACAGCACAAAAATGTGATCTCCGTTATTCTGATCGGTCGGCTATGGATGACTACGGTTTGGACTTAGTTAGGTCTTGATTCAGTTTAGCGAAGTCGTAGAGACTAGCAGCATCCTTATAGTTGTTGAAGGCTACCAAAGGATCAAAGTTTGCGCGGCTGAGCAGAGCATGGCCATCATTTGCCCACGCCGTAAAGTACTCAATACTGGTGGAGAATTGTAAGTTTTGAACGTGCTGAGTCCATTCTTTTTGCTCAGCGTTCTGCGTCTCTTCACCGTACCAGTGCAAGATCAAAGCAAGAGGGGATTCCTTGCGCTCTTCTGGCAGATTTTTGAGGAAGAGCAGAAAGTCCTTGTTATTAATGATGGCTTCTCTGAATTGCTTGTTCTTTGTTTGTTGCTTATTGCATAAGTGCACGATATAGCGCTCTGGATCCTTAACCACAAAAAGGGCTTGCTGCCAGTTTGGCGCGAGCTGGAGGTCTGTTGCTCTTAAAGGCGCATTGAAGGTTGTAAAGAGAGGACGAGTATAGGTAGCTTCAAAGAAGTCAGAGTCAAATGTCAGGTTGCACTGGGTAAACCGCTTTTCTTTGAATGGCAGAGATTGAGCTACAACTAGCAGTATAAAGGCTGCTCCTGCGGCCTCAAGTACATCTTTGGCTGTAGAGAGGTTAGACCTCTGTGTGTTTGCTTGATCGTGCTTGAAATTTTGGTAGAGCTCACTCCACTTAGGGTGATTTGCTTTGGCTTCGTGAGCTCCTTGCAGTGGGGTTAACAAGCGCTGTTCTTCAGACAGCAACAGCTGCTTAGAGGTGATTTTGATCTGCTTGGTGGACAGATGGAAAGCCTTGTCCAAAAAGCGTAAAGCGTCCTTGTCAAACTTTTCGTATTTGTTATTAAACGCAGGTAAATCAGGGAATTGCGCTGAGAGCTCTTGGTGTAGCTCTTTAGCCAGACTTTCAATGGTTGGTACGATGTCGTAAATAAGGGACACGTCGATTACCTGGAGTTGCTCAAAGTTGCTCTTATCGATAACAATTTTGTCGAACAGAACTTGAAGCGATTTTTCGATGAGCTTGTAGTTGCGAATATGGTAATCGAGATTTTGCATATCTATGTCTCGAAAAACAGGTGGTAGGACGGCAGCGACAGTAGCAGACATACCACCTAAGGTTAAACAAGCATACTGCCGAAGATGCGGCAGTATGCAGGCAGGCTTAGCATGTATAGGGTCGCCTGCCGTGGTTTCAGCACTTAGCGTGTTTGCCATGTGCTGAGATTGTGATCATTAGCGTTGTCGGTTACACCGATACACTAGAACACAAAGCGAGCGTTGGCAGTCACACCGTACTCGTCGGTGTTGGACGAGCCAGTGTAGTTGACGCCTAAGCCTAAGCTGAAGTTGCCAGTCTTAGCCGCAATACCTAAGGTGGCACCATAGGTAAAGTCGTCTAAGAACTCGGTGCTGACGCCGTAGCTCAGGTCGTCATAGCCGTTGTCAGTGCCAGACCAGCAAGAATCAGCATCTAAGTCGGTATCACCGAAGTTGCCGGTTAAGGTCAGGTCTAAGGCAGGCTGGACGCTCCACGAACCGGCGTTAAACTCGCTGGCGAAGGTTACACCCACAGGGATCGAGAACACATTGAGGTTATCAGAGCTCATGCCCGCAACCTCAACAC
>JAHLFE010000119.1 GCA_018884035.1 Candidatus Anaerobiospirillum pullicola | reverse complement strand
CGACTTCATGGTGATGGCGCATAACTGTGCTCGCCTTCAGGTGTACCATGACGGCCGCTATTCACGGCCGTCGCTGAAAAAGTTCATTGCAGCATAATGGTGCAATGACTTTAATTTATGGCAGTCCCCTGTAGCCTCAATTCAGCTCATTCTTCGCTCCTTTAGATGCCGCTTGCGGTGGTGTCTACGCTGTGGGGACGAGCTCAATCAAAGCACTTAAGACGCGCCCCGTGGTCAGGGCTAAGAGGTCAAGGTAGGTAGCTCAAACGAGCCTGAGCATGGGATAAAGTAGACTTTATCCGGCGCTTAGTCTGCGTGTGCACCAAGCATGCGGTAGTTTGGGTGTTACCTCCAAGGTCAAGCTCACAGCTTGCTGGTTAAATTGCGCTTGTGTGAAACATTTGCTGCTTTGCCTTGAGCGGCTCGCATACGCACGCAGTGGCGGGAGCCATGGCGCTTGTCCAGTGAAAATTGTGTGCTCAAGGATCAGGCATGTTTACTTACACTTTTGGTATTGAGGAGACCTTAGCAATCGCCGTGGTGCTATTGCTGTTAGGTCGTTACATCAAAGAGATCTTTACCGTTCTCAAGCGCTTCTTTATCCCTGCTCCGGTTATCGGCGGTATCCTCTTCTCCCTCATTACTCTAGTCGGTCACGAGACCAACACCTTCCAATTCTCCTTTGATCAAACGCAAAAGAACCTCTTAATGCTGGTGTTCTTCACCACCATTGGCTTTGCCGCTTCCTTTAGAATGCTCGTGCGTGGCGGCTATGCGGTTATGATTTTCTTAGGCGTATCCATTGCCCTGATCTTTACCCAAAACATTGTTGGTATCGCACTGGCTACGCTCTTTGGGCAAAACCCTTTCATGGGCTTAGCTACTGGCTCGATTGCCTTAACCGGTGGTCACGGTACCTCGGCCGCTTTCGGCCCTCTCTTAGAGCAGCATGGCCTTGAGGGTGGCTTAACGATTTCCATTGCCGCTGCTACTTATGGCTTAGTCGCTGGCTGTATGATTGGTGGCCCAATCGGCCGTCGCCTCATGACCCGCTACCAGTTACATGCTTCTCCAGACCAATACAATCGCGTGGTCGAGAACGCAGAAATTGTGGAAGGTAAGCTCACTAAGGAGCAAAAGAACATCGATGAGCCGCTGCTGTTTAAGGCTGCCTGCTACATCATTATTGCCATGGGCTTAGGCCACTACATCATTTTGGGTGTGTCGATGCTGGGCATCACGCTGCCAGCTTATTTAGGCCCAATGATTGTGGCTGCGATTATCCGCAACTACTTGGATGTGACCCGTCGTCCTGTGCCGCTGCACTCCATTAACGTTATTGGCTCGATTTGCTTACAGCTGTTCTTAGCCATTGCGCTGATGACCATGAATCTGTGGGAGTTAGCGGCCTTAGCTATTCCTCTTATCACCATTCTCTTAGCGCAGACCGTGGTCATGGGCTTATTTGCCTACTTTGTGACCTTCCGCATTATGGGTAAGGACTATGATGCTGCCGTAATTGCCACCGGTCACTGTGGCTTTGGTATGGGAGCGACGCCAAACGCTATGGCCAATATGGAGACCTTTACGGGTGCTAATGGTCAGTCACCAAAGGCCTTCTTTGTGGTGCCTATTGTGGGCGCACTCTTTATCGACTTCTTTAACTCAGCGATTCTCACGGGCTTTATCATGTGGCTCTAAGCCTACTCTCGGCTGAGTGACAAAGCGTCTGTCTTGGGCTGAGGTCGCAAGTGGCGATACCGAGGCAGGCGCAGAGAGTCATAGCTCCTTGGTACATTGGCCTACACTGCGGTGTGGGCTTTTTTGTTTTTGGCAACCAAACTGCCTCGTAACAGCCACGTACCGATCGTGAGGATGTCTAGCTTAATTTTTAAAAAGCGCATAAATAAGGCGTTTCTTGGTCACTTACTTAAAGGTAATATGTGCCAAAGCAAGGGGCTTATGCCACAAAACTGAGGTAAAGTGCATTACTTTGCGCTCAAGCTTTACCTCGAGATAGTCTGATGCATGCCCATAAAACATGGGTTTATCAGCTTGACCAAAATTATCCCAGACCTCCTCACGGTCGGCACGTATCTCCATCCAGGGAGATGCCCTCAATGCTGAGCTTTGACGCAAAGAGTAGCGGTTCTTTGTTGTAAGTAGGGGATGCTGATTAAGAACACCAATATGGTTCACATGAAAGTTCATGTGTCTATCAAGGATCATGACCATTTTGTTCAACAAATGAACCAAATTAGGTCACACCTTTTTAGTGCATCTCGTGCTTACGATAAAGAACCGAGTAGCTAATGAGTACAACCAAAAGTTTGCCTCCAAGGCAACTCAGAGTATCTGGCAGCTCCAGCCTGAGGCACATGGGCTGCCGTTTCAGCGCCTAACGGCGCTTATCTTGATGGTAGGTAGTAAGCGCCACAATCAATCGCATTAGGTCACAGCTGCCACTTTGTGGCTTTCAAGCGGTTGTCCCACACTGGTGGTGAACTTCTGATTTGGTGCACTAAGAGAAAAGAGGGCGTTTTCTCCAATGTGTGAGCACAGCTACTGGCCATTAACTTACCGCAGGGATACGTCGCGCTAGCGACGCTTGCGGCTCCATATCAGGTTCCTACATCAAGGAGCGTAAACCCACCTCAAAGGGCGATTTTAAGCCAATAACATAGGAGTAATGATACTATACCGAAACAAGGGGGGAAACGTTCTCCTCACCGCAAAGCACAATCACCTGACAGCTGGACTCTGGCGAACGCAAGCTTCTGTTCTAAGGCTAAAGACAGTCGCTTGGGCTCAGCAGTACCAGCGTGCTGAAGCAAACGGGCTTTACCTTACGCCACGTTCCAGCTAAGACCTCATCCTATGAGGCTTAATCTCATTGGCATTAAGGATTAACCAAACAGTTGAGGCGGCGATCTTGTTAAGCTCTGGATATCCTGCTGCCACACAGTGGGAGCGAATGTATTTATGTAGGGAAGAGATCGTCCAAACAGAGGAGGCTGGGCTTCCTAATACTTCCTTCACAGGGGTACAAGCTAAGGAAACAATCCAAGCCTTAGCATCATCCCCTATAACGTGAGGCCGGCCGCTACGGGGAGAATCCTCTAAGGCTTGAGCCATACCGAGTGATGCCCATTTTTTCAGCACCTTATGCACGGTTTGGATATTCACGCCCACCTTAGCGGCTACTTCTGCGTTGCTAAGGCCAGCATCAGAGCTCAACATAATCTGAGCACGCTGATAATGCCGTAACAGCACAGTAGATTGTCTGATCAAGCCTTGAAGGAACTGGCGCTCATCCGCGCTTAACGTTCCCCCCTTAAATGGGGTGTCTTGCCATGCTTGCTCTTTCAAATAGGGGAAAGGCGGTAGCCAAAGTTGTGCTTAAAACCACGTTTCTACCATGGGAAGTGTTCCCTTGAGGAGACTATTATTTTACACGAACTTAGCAAACCATGTGCTAAGGATAGAGTAGGGGAAAAGTTGCCAGCGCTCAAAGAGCGTGAATCTGCTGTGTGCTGCGCACCATCTCCATCATAATCAGCAGAATCAGCAGAGGCACCACCACCACCACCACCACCACCACCACC
>JAHLFE010000118.1 GCA_018884035.1 Candidatus Anaerobiospirillum pullicola | reverse complement strand
TACGTCTACGGTTTCACAGTGTAACTCTGCTTTTACACAGTATTAACACTGCTTTTTTCTAGTAGCGAGCCGCTATCTGATCTTCTGATGTAGATTGCGGATCACTACGGGCTTGTCCACAAAGCCCCCATTGGCTAATGATTGGCGAAGCCAATTGTCACCAAGTTCTTTTCTGCCGATGCTAAGTGCACCATTGATATCGGCATTGATGAGCTTACCCCAGCTGGTGCGATACAGACCGCGTTTGATACGCTTACCAGAGAAAGTGCACTTAGCATCTTCTTGATAAGAATCAGGCATCGGATCAAAATCAAGTGCACTAGCTTTTGAGGTATAACTTTCCTCACGCACAATAACTTTAATACCGTACTCCTCAGCACGGTATTGAATATTGTGGATTAACGTTGCATACGGAATGAAGACAAAGCTCTGATTGACACGTCTACCAAGATTGATGTTTTGCTTCCACCTATGGTTATAGCCCAGAATAATCGTACCGAGATCATGCTTCAGGCAATAGGTAATAACGATATGCGCAACCTTGTGCATGAGGTCGCGAATCCGGTGGTTACGCTTGAAGGTAATGTCGGCTAAGTGGCGTGACAGCTTCTCGCCTTGGCGTAGCCATGGAGCTGCCTTAACGTCCAGTTCATGGGCAGCATGTAGCTTAGCATCCGCCTCAAGAATCATCTCCTGAGCAATGCGTCGCTGAGTATCAGCCTCAAGAGCCATATTCTGAGCAACACAGCGGGTAAAGGGTGTCACTATCTGACAGTAACACTGCGCTGACGCGGATTCTCCTTGAGCGCACGCTAAAACAACATCAGCCTGACAGATGAGCAAAAGAACAAACAAAAGCGTGTGGTAATGGCGTAGCACATCATGTGAGCAACAGAGCTCTAACCAACGAACTACAGAGAGGCTGGCGTCTTGTAGCGGGCAGCTTCAAACGCGAATTGCTGACCGTAGCACTGGCGTAAATGTGGAGCCCATTGTAATGGAAAGTACGGGCTTTGGCTACAGGTGGTAAGCGGTATATTTTCGCTAAAAGATGGGCTTTTTTCAGGTGGGGGAGAGTATAGGGGGTAGTAAGTTGCGATCTGGAGTATGGGCTCATATGAGCAGAGCACAGCGTAGTGACAGTGCGCAGAGAATGCTCTGCAGAGTCATCAGGTCGGAGGCTACTGTGAAGTGGCGGTTGTGGTGATGGCTGCCAGTGCTTACTCAAGGTGGTGGCTACAGCTCTGTTGATAGACTGGCCACTTATACCTTGAGATAACCTTAAGGCGCTCGCATCTTTACTCTGCCTTGCTCTGCCTTTCGCTCTGGCTTTAGTCCGGTTTGCCTTTGTCCGTACCACCAGCAGCGTTCACGGCCATCAGCTTCGCTCTGCTTTGCTCTGCCTTACCTCATAACCTGCCATACGCTTGCATGTGTGGTGCACCACACACACACCGCCTTTGCCCCAGCAAACAGCGTCGCAAACGTTAACTTGCACCTCTGTTGTGATTATTGTCACAAATTTTTCTGTATCTATAGTTGCAAGCAAAGACGATTTTTATCAGCTTTAGGCCACGCGGTGCTTACTTTACGCAAATTTAACAAAGCTTGCCTTTGTATTTAATGAGTGCTTTCTATCATGTGCAGCGGTTTTGGAACGGAGAGTTTGTTTTTTATGAAGAGCATTTCCAAGTTATTCGCTGCTGTTGCTATGTCCTCTATGGTGGCTGTTTCCGCCAACGCTTATGCCGCTGGTTCGGTTGCTACCGAGGGTTCCACCTCGATGGAGTACATGATCGGTGCTTTAGGTGAGGCTTTCACCAACGCCCACTCCGATATCAAGTTCACCTACAACCCAACTGGTTCGGGTGCTGGCATCGCCGCTGCTGAGGAAGGCCGTTGCGACATCGGCTTATCCTCCCGCGCCTTAAAGGATGACGAGGCTAAGACCTTAAATGGTCAGGTTGTGGCCTTAGACGGTATCGTCTTAGTCGTCAACAATGACAACAAGGTCAACGACTTAACCTTAGAGCAAATCAAGGACATCTACACCGGCAAGATCACCAACTGGAACCAAGTTGGTGGCGACGATCACCCAATCGTCTTAATCGGCCGTGAGGCTGGCTCTGGTACCCGTGACGGCTTTGAGACCGTGACCGACACCAAGGATGCTTGCAAGTATCGTCAAGAGTTAACCTCCACTGGTGACGTGATCACCACCGTCTCCAAGAACGTCAATGCCGTCGGTTACGCTTCCTTAGCTGCTGTCAGCAACAAGATCAAGCCTTTAACCGTGGGTGGCGTTGCTGCTAGCGAAGATACCGTCAAGGACGGCTCCTATAAGTTACAGCGTCCTTTCGTCTTAGTGACTAAGAAGGATAAAGAGCAATCTGATGCGGTGAAGAGCTTCATTGACTTCGCCTTCTCCAAGGATGCTGCAGAGATCATCACCATGACCGGCGTGGTGCCAGCTGCTCACTAAGCTGTAGCTGCTTGAGCTGTCTTGGCTGTTTAGCTTAACAGCTCCTAAACTTAAGCGCTCTTAGCGCTGCCAAGCTCTCCTGTAAAGCACGGCCCCATCTTTCTGCAAGAGATTAATCCGTGCTTCAGGATCAAAAGTTAGTCACAGCCTAACTTGAGCTTTACACTTTGGCGCCTCCTGCGCCCTGTGCGCCACCTGACAAGAGCCCTTGCAGGTGCTTATGTGCTGTGTTTGATTGAACCTCCGAGCAATGATTAAAACTAAATCTTCTAAGTGGGATATCGAAGAGGCCGCACGCTACTTCTTCCTGTGTTTTGGCCTGATTAACATCGCCTTAGTCATCCTCATCAGCATTTACCTCATTATCGCTGGTCTGCCAGCCATCTATGAGATTGGCTTTTTCAACTTCATCTTCGGGGATAAGTGGGCCTCGACTGCTGCTGAGCCTAAGTTTGGTATCCTGCCATTTATTCTGACCTCTTTCTATGGTACCGGTGGTGCCATTGTCTTAGGTCTGCCTTTAGGTTTCTTCTGTGCCGTCTACTTAGCGAAGTTAGCCCCAGCCCGTATCGCCAATGCCGTCGAGCCTTTAATCGACTTACTGGCGGGTATCCCATCGGTGGTGTACGGCTTCGTGGGTATGCTGGTCTTAGTCCCTCTGGTACAGCGCCTCTTTGGCCTGCCAGACGGTGCCAGCTTATTAGCCGCTATCTTAGTGTTAACCATCATGATTCTGCCATCGATCATTAAGGTATCGATTACGGCCTTACGTGCGGTGCCAGAGGAGTATGAGTTAGGCTCCTTAGCCTTAGGTGCTACTAAGATCGAGACGGTCTTCCGTGTCAGCGTGGTTGCTGCCAAGAGCGGTATCGCTTCGGCAGTGGTCTTAGGTGTGGGCCGTGCTATCGGTGAGGCCATGGCCGTGATGATGGTCGCCGGTAACGTCCCTAATATGCCAGGCCTCTTTGAGTCTGTGCGTTTCTTAACAACCGCTGTGGCTTCCGAGATGTCTTATGCCTCGGGTCTGCAACGTGACGCCCTCTTCTCCATCGCTCTGGTGCTGTTTGTCTTCATCATGATGATTAACGCCACCTTAAATCTGATCTTAAAGAAGGGCAAGATCTAAAGCCCTGCTAAGGGCATTAGTGCACCGTAGGTGGCACTGCTCAACGCTGAGCAAAGCTGAGCGTGGCTCTCGTTGCTTTAAGTTTTCGCGTGGCAGCAGCTGCTGCTGCCAGCACCGCTAGACACAGAACTCATCATGTCAGAATCGCTGCTTTCCCAACACAACCAGCAGAACAAGTCTACTCAGACTAATGATACTTCTACCTTCTCTGAGCAGGCTTATGTCTTCCAGCCATCGCGCAATGCCCTGCAACGTAAGCTCTACAGCTTCACGATGCAGGCCTTAATGTACCTGTGCACTGGTCTTACCGTAGCCTTTGTGTTCTTCATGATCGGCTACATCTTAATCCAGTCGGTACCTCACTTCTCATGGCAGATCTTAAGCACCAAGCCAAGCTACTTAACCCGCTCCATTGGTGTGCTGCCTGATATCTTAAACACCGTCTACATCATTATCGCCGCCTTAGTCTTTGTGCTGCCTCTGGGCGTAGGCGCGGCTATCTACTTAAACGAGTACGCTAAGTCCCGCCGTTTAGTCGGCATGATCGAGTACGCCATTGAGACCTTAGCTGGTATTCCTTCGATCATCTACGGCCTTGTGGGTATGCTGATCTTCTGCCAGTTCTTTGGTCTGCAAACCTCGCTGCTCGCCGGTGCCTTAACTCTGGTGATCATGACTTTACCTACGATTATCCGTACCACCCAAGAGAGCTTGAAGACGGTGCCAACTGGCTACCGTGAGGGTGCCTTCGGTTTAGGCGCTGCTAAGTTTCGTGTGATCAGAACTGTGGTGTTACCTTGCTGCGTGGACGGCATTGTGACTGGCTGTATCTTAGCTGTCGGTCGTATGTTAGGTGAGTCTGCGGCCTTACTGTTCACCGCTGGTTTTGCTCACACCTTAAACGGCTTTATCGATGGCTTAGCCAACTCTGGTGCTACTTTAACTGTGGCTCTGTACGTCTACGCTAAGGAGCAGGGCGAGTTTGAAGTGGCTTTTGTGATCGCTGCCATCCTCTTAGTGATGAGCTTAATCATCAACTTAATGGCTAACATCGTGGGTGCCCGCTTAAAGCGCCGCGCTGGCAAGGCAAGACAGTAATAAATAACAGCTTGTCGCTTTAGCCTCAGCGCAAAGCAGCGCAAAGCTGAGCCAATACCCCATAACTTGTGCTCTCAAGGCCTTGTGCCAATTGTCTGTGCCAGCGCCTTGAGCGGAAAAAACAGTACTACCTCTCTGATCGCTACTGCCTCCGTCTTTTGCTGACCACCTTTTTTTCTGTTTCCACTGTCAGCGTGCACCGTGTGGTTGGTGCTTTAAGTGGTGAGTGCAGCACGTAGGTAGCAGACCATTTCTCTCTAGGCTCCACAGTGTGGCTCAGGGCTTTAAAGTAAGCATGCTCACACTGTTCACCCCTCACCCCACAGAGCTTAAAACTGTGTTCTCGCTGTGGCGGCGCGGTGGCCTAGACTCGGATTTTAAAAATGAGCAACAATCTGGTTTTTGACGTCCAAAACTTTAACCTGTGGTACGGCTACGGTGCTCACCACGCTTTAAAAGACATCAACATGAAGATCAAGGCCAATGCCGTAACGGCTTTTATTGGCCCATCAGGTTGCGGTAAGTCCACCTTTATCAAGACCTTAAACCGCATGAATGACCTTGTTGATGGCGTCACCACCTCGGGCTCGATTAAGTACCAAGGCCAAGAGGTCTTAGACAAGAACCTCGACGTTTCGGCCTTACGTAAGGAAGTGGGCATGGTGTTCCAAAAGCCTAACCCATTCCCAATGAGCATTTACGACAACATCGCTTATGGCCCACGTACCCACGGCATCCGCTCCAAGCGTGAGCTGGATGAAATCGTGGAGCGCAGTTTACGCCAAGCCGCCATCTTCGATGAGGTTAAGGATCGTTTAAAGACCTCCGCTTTAGGCTTATCCGGTGGTCAACAACAGCGTCTGTGCATTGCTCGTGCTTTAGCTGTGCAGCCAAAAGTGCTGCTTATGGACGAGCCAACTTCCGCCTTAGACCCAATCTCAACCTCGAAGATTGAGGATCTGGCTGTGGATCTCAAGAAGGACTACACCATTATCATGGTGACCCACAACATGCAGCAGGCAGTACGTATCTCTGATGACACTGCTTTCTTCCTGTTAGGTGACCTTGTTGAGTTTAACAGCACGGACGAGCTCTTTAAGAATCCACACGACAAGCGTACCGAAGAGTACATCACTGGTCGTTTCGGTTAATAAGAAGCAGTTGGGGGGCCGCTGTCGCTTGTGTCACGACAGGGGCATGCCGCTGTGAGCTTTCTGATCTCTAGCTGCGCTTAAGGCAGAGTGCCTGCAAAACTAAGCACAGCAACGCCAAGTAAAAGCGTTGCGGCCTGCAAGAGGCAAAAGCTGCAAGCAGGCAAAGCTGCACCCAGCAAGCCATACTGTGCTTTGCCTTTACGGCCAGCACAGGACAGAGCTGGCTCCTTTGTCTGTCTGCTTGCCTCTTAGGCGCCATGTCAAGCGCTTCTTCCTACCTCTCACTTATATAACAACCTAAGCCCATGCAGTTATAAGGTTCCTGCCTGAGTTTGCCCAGTGACCTCAACACCGAGGCAAGCGTCTTCTGTATGGGCTTTTCTTTGTGTAAAGAGCAGTGTTGGTGGAGGGGGACGCGTTGAGATGGGGCTTAAGTGCGTACAGTAAGGCTTGAGTAAAGAAAGAGCGCAGCAAGAGCGAAAATTGCTGCCGCTTACTCTGTTTTGTACCTGAAGAAAATGCGTGATCAGTACAATAACCAGTTAAAGACCCTGTGCGAGGAGATCGCACAATTAGGGCATTTCTGCGACGATGCCTTAGCCGGTGCCATTAAGGCCCTGCATGATAACGACAACGATTTGGCGCGTCGTATCTACAAGTCCGATTACATCATTGACCAAAAAGAGCGTGAGATTGAGAACTTGTGCTTGACCATTATCTTGCACCAGCAGCCAATCGCCTCTGATTTGCGTTTAGTGAGCTCGGCTTTGAAGATGATCACGGACATGGAGCGCATTGGTGACCAGTCCAGTGACATTGCTGAGATTGTGATGAATCTCGACTATGCCGAGAAGAGCTCGTTTAAGACCATCGAAGAGATGGCGATTGTTGCGCGCGGCATGGTGCAAGATAGCGTGGAAGCTTTTATCAATCAGGATATCGAGCTGGCCCGTGACATCATTGACCGTGACAATCAGGTCGATGATTACTTAAATCAGGCACGTGAGCAGATGATCACGCTCATTAAGGAAAACAACCATAATGCAGCGACGATCGTGGATATCCTCATGATTGCCAAGTACTTAGAGCGTATTGGCGATCACGCCACCAACATTGCTAACTGGGCCATTTTTCAGCTCATGGGTGAGCACCCAGAGAAGCATCCCCATCCTCAAGCCCGTCTCCAAGCATAAGAGCGGGACAGAAGCAGGAGCTAAAAGCCTGCAACCGGCTAACTTGCCCAAGGGAGGCAAGTAAGCAGTGAGGATGCCTCAAGTAAGCTGTGTCGCTTGAGGACTGGCCACACAAGTGGCAAGCAAGAGGACAGCATGCGGCTGAAGTAACGTTGCAGCATTCGGTGGGGCTCTGAGCGCAGGTGTACAGGTAAGTGCTTCCGGCGGGGAAAGAGGCAGAGTTACCGAGTGAAGGTACTGGTGGTCGCTCAAGATTCGATCGTGATCGGATGTTTTCAATCATTGCTAAAGGGGTGCAGCATGCTGTAACCCCTTTTTTACTGCCTGCAGCACAAGGGAGCGCTAAGAGCAGCGCAGAGAAGTAGGCTAAGAGAGGGCAATGTCACTTACCTCGAGATGAATGGTACAGGTGGGCTTGATCTGATCGTAAGACGTGGCACGCATGCTGGCCTTAAATGCCGTCAGCTATGAAGGCAGCTGTTCCTTACTACGAGTACGTTTTGAGAGCGTTGCGCCTTAGGGGAGGTTGGGGGCGGGCGCTGTTGCTAAGAGGGCACAACAGGGAAGAGGGCAGGCGGCTCTAAAGGCCGAGGTACTGTTATCTTTAGAGCAGTGCGGGGCGGGGCAGAACAGGACAGATGAGCAGCAGCTTTTCTCTCACAGCATTGGGGAGTCTTAGAAACAAGTGAGCTCATAAGTGCTGGCTGCAAGGATGGGTAAGGGTAACGGTAATGCCTCCTACCTCGAGATAAGTGGTGCAGGCGAGATTAAGCCTATCTCAAGGCTGGGCACACATGATGGCCATGCCGTAAGCTTTTAAGTCAGTTGCGCTTTTCCATCAGTGTTAACCCCCTTAAAGATCTGGGATGGACGTTGTGCTGCCCGTAAAAACAGCTGCGGCAGCCTTTGGGACTGCCGCAAAAAGAGGGAGTAGTACAAGGAGGTGATATCAGTAAGAGACGCCAGCAGTAACTCCTAGCTTACCCTGAGACTTAAGCAGTAGTAGGCGTCTGCTCTTGCTCTGACTCTGGCTGCTTGTCTTCTTTGGCCTTAATCTCCGCCTTTAGGCGACGATAGTGTTGCAGCACGCGAATGCGGTAGAGGATGGTTGCCGTCACCAGACCAAAGAACAATCCCACCCAGAAACCACGTGGGCCCGTTAAGCCTTGCTCGCCAAAGAGCGTGACAAAGATTGGCAGCTCAATGTAGCCGTAGCACAGGCTAATACCGATTGGCAGCGCAATGCAGTAGAAGGCGATAAAGGTCACCGCCAAAATGGTCTTAGTGTCCTTAAAGCCACGCAGAATAAAGGCCTGAATCGTCTGCAAGCTCTCAAAGCTCTGGTTAGTTGCCGCAAAGAACATCAGCACCGCCACCAGCGCTAAAACTTCAGGATCAGAGGAGAAGAAGCTTGGTAAGACATTACGGCCGCTTAAGAGAATGCCAATGCTCAGTGTCAGGCAGATCAGCATCGAGCGGTAGATCGCCTTAATGTTGAGGCGCAGCGTGTTGAGATTGTTCTTGCCAATGGCATAACCGATCATAATCGCTGCGGCGATGCCCACTGACAGCGGAATGTTGTAGACAAAGCTTGTCAGCGACATGGTAATGGTATGCGCGGAGACGTTAACGGGGCCCAATGGGCTCAGCATCAGGGCAATCATGGCAAAACATGAGCACTCTACGGCCGAGGAGATGCCCAAAGGTATGGACAGCTTCATGTAGTCCCAAATGCCACGTAACGAGATGCCTTGCTTATTCTTGAGCCACGAGTAGTCCTTTAGCTGTGGATGCACCAGCATGTAGGTAAAGATGACTACGGTGGAGATGGACATGGAGATGACCGTGGCGACACCGCAGCCAATACCGCCTAAGGCTGGTAAGCCAAACTTGCCAAAGATAAAGCAGTAGTTAAGCGGCACGTTCAGCACCACCGCGAGCACGCCAAAGTACAGCGTGGCGCGGGTGATACCCATGGCCTCGCAGTACGCACGGGCGGTAGTGTAGAAAGCGATTAAAGGTACGGTAAAGGCCACGCACACTACGTAGTAGCGAGCAACCTCTTCCATGCGCTTATCACTGTCGATCTCAAGGAAACCAAACGCCAGGATCAGCAGGATGGTCATGATCACCAAACCTATGATCAAGCAGGCAAAGACTGCATGGGCGTGAGTTTGTGGAATTTGGTCTTTAGTGTTTGCACCACAATGACGGGAAATGACTGGATGCAGGGCCGAGATCATGCCGATAACAAAGACGGAGGCGGGGTAGAAAAAGGAGCCACCCACGGCCACACCGGCCTGATCAGGGGTTCCGGCCATACCGGCCATCATTACGTCGGTGATGTTGAGAATAGCGTAGGCGAAGTTGCCTAAAATGATAGGAATGGCGAGCTTAAAGAGCACCACCATTTGCGAGCTAACAGTTTTGTGCGGATTGCTCATGATGAAAACCTCTGCGCACAGCAAAACAGCCGGCCAGTACCAAATTGAGAGTGTGAGGTAGAGGAGTGCGTCTTACTTAGCACTCATGCGCGTTAATGGGTAGTGGCAGTAAGGGTTTTGCGAGATGAGCGTGAACGACAAAAAAGTAACAAGAGGTGGAGTTGGTGGTTGGGGCACCAGCCCTAAAACCACAACAGGAGCCGCATGCTGAGGCTTAGAGGGCTAAGAAGAGGTAGGAAGTAGCAGCAGTGGCAACTGAAGATAGTGTTGCCGTGGGAGAGCGCTAAGCATAGCCCTAACAACGCAGACAGGCGTTCCACCTTGCCAGAAAAAAGGTTCACGTGATCTTTTTTAGGGGGCGCTTATCTTAACGCAAGCGTGGGATGCTGGCAAGAGAGTGCCGAATGCGTGAGTGCGCTAATTCGCGTGTGTACGTGTACAGCGGCGAGAGGCGGGGGCTGCGGTTAAACGCCGAAGTAGGGACTGACGCTTTAGCCGAGAGCGTGGCTGCTGTGGCTCCAAAGCAGCACCACATATGAAGGATATGAGGGCGTTTTCCCATGGGGGAAGCACAGCTCACTGACCAGTAACCTACCTCAAAGATTCCTGACAGCACAGCCGACAGTGAGCACGCATTTGTTTTTCCTGATAAATAAGCGTTTTCTGCTGTACACAGCTAAACAATAGCCACCACATTGAAGCTTGAGATGGGGGTACGCTCAGCTTTAAGGCTATCCCTTACCTTGGAGTGGTGGTCGTAAGTAGATCTACTCTGAGGTAAAAGCCGTATCTTAGCGGTTTGTAACAAATCGCCTTAACTCCTCGCTGTCAGAGATGCGGCACAGCAGGTGGCTTTAGTGGCGTGCAAGGCTCTCGCAATGGCTGTCACAGTGCGCTCTGTTCACACTTTGGGCAGCACAGTAAAGCTAGATCAGGGAGTGCAGCTGGTGCTTGTATTTAAGGGAGAGAGCAGTGCTTTGCTGAGCCAAGATATAACGCGCTCCTAGCGACCAAGAAAGATTGCTGTTTCTGCCAAGCATTTAGCCCACGCACATGGTGGCGTGTCAGTGTTTGCTTAGTGGTTGGCGGCTTATCGTCATTGATGATGAGCGCTGCACATCGTCTTGGCGTTTAGTTATGGGAAAATATGCACCAGCTCGTAGCTCCCTGCTCTGTAAGAGATCTAACATAGAATCAGCTGCCTATGATCACACACACACACCGCTAAGTATCTATTGCTTCCTTGGGGGTGGCACTTTGGTTTAGGGCCAATTCTCCTGATCTTTGCCGTCTACATGGCCTTGCTTTCTGTAAGCCGCATTGGCCTTATGCTCTGGCAATGGGAGGTTATACCCGAGGGAGGCGCCATCACCGTCTTGCTCTATGGCTTGCGCTTTGACTTTGCTTCCGTCTGTGGCTTACTGGCGCCTGTACTCTTACTTTTGAGCATCTGCTCGCTTTTAGGTGCTCTGCCGCGTGTTTTGGTGTGGATTGTACGGGTATATTTGGCGGCAGCGGGTGCCTTCCTAATCATGAACGAAGCGGCCACGCCAGGCTTTATTCTTGAGTACGGCGTGCGCCCTAACAACATCTACGTTAAGTACCTTATCTATCCTACCGAGGTTATCAAAACCCTGTGGGGTGGCCATAAGTTAGAGCTGTTGCTGTCGCTGATGCTTACTGCTGCGGCGTTGGTCGCATGCTGGTACTTAAGTGGCTGGGCCTTTAAGCGCTTAAGTCAGCAAGCACAGATTGTGGCTGACTACAGCAAAGACAGCAGTGCCATTGCCAGTAGCAGTAGCAGTGACGCTACCACCACAGAACCAGCCGCGCCGACTCGCCGCTTACGCTGGTTAAATCGCGGTCTCATCTTAGCCGTAGTGCAACTGTTCCTGGTGCTGACCATTGTGCCTCTGGGCATTCGCTCAACCTTAGGCCACCGTCCGCTCAATCCGTCTATGGCAGCTTTTTGTCCGAGCCCACTGGTTAACAGTTTACCTGTCAACTCCAGCTACAGTGCCGCTTATGCTTTAGCCCACCTCAATGACACGCAAGTGAGCAGCGACAACATTTATAAGCTGCTGCCAGAAAACGAAGTATTGGCCGCAGCGCAGGAGTTCTCGATGCGCACTCCGGCAAAGACATGGCCAGCCTGCCCCTTACGTCAGCACATTGCGCCGTATCAACCTGGCAAGCTCTACAATGTGGTGGTAGTGCTTGAAGAGTCGATGGGCGCTGACTTTGTGGCGAGTTTAGGCGGCCTGCCGCTGACTCCCGAGCTGGAAAAGCTCAAAGATCATGGTTGGTGGTTTAGCAATCTCTACGCAGCAGGCCATCGCTCGATCCGTGGTATTGAGGCAGTAACGGCTGGCTTTCCACCAAGCCCCTTAGAGAGCATTGTGAAGCTGCCAGCGCCGTCAGCAACGTCCAGCTACGCTTCGTTAGCGGCGATCTTTAAGCAAAAGGGCTATGCCACCACCTTTGTCTACGGCGGTGAGAGCCATTTCGATAATATGCGCTCGTATTTCCTTGCTAATGGCATGGATAACGTCATTGAGCAAAAGGATTACACTAATCCGCAGTTTGTGGCTTCATGGGGTGTAAGTGACGAGGATCTGTTTAACCGTGCCCACGAGCTCTTTAGTGAGCAGTATGCGGCAGGGCAAAAGTTTTTTGCGGTGATCTTCTCTAGCTCTTTCCACGATCCTTTTGATATTCCACCTGGCAAGGTCGCTATCGACGATCCTAAGGTGGAGGCCAGCCCGCGCAATTTAGCGGTGAAGTATGCTGACTACGCTTTAGGCCAGTACATGAAAAAGGCATTAAGCGCGGAGTATGGCAAGGATACGGTCTTCTTAGTGATTGCCGATCATGAGAGCAAGGTGCGCGGCCAAGGCGCGATTCCTGTCAATAAGTTCCATATCCCAGGTGTCATCATTGCCCCTAGCATTGAGCCACATGTGGATAACCGTATTGTTTCGCAGATTGACATGCCGGTGACGCTGCTGTCCTTAGCGGGCTTTAGTGGTGCTGTGCCTTTGGTGGGGCAAAACCTGCTCTTGCCTAACGCTAAGGAGCGTGCGGTGATGCAGTACAACGATGTCTTTGCCCTTTATGATCAAAAGGGCGTGATCTCCTTAACGCCACAGCGCCCTGCGGAGTATTTCGCGTACCACGATAAAAAGCTGACGCAGACGGCAGCTGATAGCGATCAGCAGCGCTTGCAGCTGGCAGCGGGTATGGAGAATGTCGGGCCGCTGTTTTACCAAAAGGACTATGCCAGCATTAACTGTGTGACGTGGGATGAGCAAGTGGCTCCTGCACCTGCTTCTGCAGCAGCTCCTGCAGCAGCTCTTACATCATCAGCAGCGTCCCCTACAGCGCAGCCGTAAGGCGCGGTGCTGTCCTCGATGCTACGGTAGAGGCTGAAGAACAACAAAGCCGTGACCTGTGAATAAGGCACGGCTTTTTTCATGGTGTGGCAGCCTCAACCAGCCCTAAGCAGCGAGGAGCAGGGAGTGCACTCAGAGCAGCAGCGCATACGCTGTAGCTTTTGAATAGGGGCGCCCCAAACACTCTAACCTCTAAGCTGAGAGGCTGACGTCAGGAAGCGCAGCATTGCCTTTGCGTAGCCTTGCGTTGCTTAACTTAGGAGCGATTTACTTAATAGATGACGTACTTTAGGGTAATCATGGTGCATCGCCCTAAGGTAAGCTTAGACTCACCTGCACCATTCATCTTAAGGTGTGTATTTGCCCTCACACCTCATATCTTACGT
>JAHLFE010000117.1 GCA_018884035.1 Candidatus Anaerobiospirillum pullicola | reverse complement strand
GGAATACATCTCGCTTAGCGTTTGATGGGTCTGGCTTTATCCGTAGGGATAAAGACAACTACAGCATGTGCACTTTTCCAAATCCTCAATACAAGGACAAGGAGAAGCAGAGTGCTGACAAGGGTAGCACTGGCTGTGATAAGACAGCCAAAGCTCCTAAGGCAACTAAAGCTGACAAAGATGCCAAGTATGAGGGTGGCAAGCGCTACAACTGCGATCTGTCTGCCTCATATAACATTGCTGCCAGATACTTTGTTCGCGGAATCTTAAAGACCTTAGGTTCTAAGATTAGGCAGGACATTCAGGCTAAAGTTCCTGGGTGTACTCACGGAAGTACGTGCTGCCTGAACACGTTAATTAAACTACACGCGGAGCTTTGTGCGCTTTAGCGCGAGGCGTTAGCATGCAAGGGCTAACATACGCCCAAACTGCTTGTTTGGAACGGTGCTGAGGTGGGATTGTATTCTTGTTCAGGACCCTCCCTATTAAAACGGGAGGTAGCCATGTGCGTAAGCACATGGAGACTTCACCACTACGCAATTCACTCCAGTTAGGAACCTCAACCGGCATTTGAAGCAAGGTTGGCTCTGATGCCATTTTTCTCACCTCCATGGGAAATACGACTCTTGGGATCTTCTCAGAGATCGGTGCATAGAGCCCCACACTACTTTTAGATGGCTAACATAAAACGCCATAACCACGTCTCATATGCTGCCTAAAGGTGTAAGGCCACGTTGTGGTATCCACCAAACTCTGAGGAGAGCCTACTTTCCTGCGTTACTGTCCCTATTACTTGTCTCTGCCTGAGGAAGCAGCATCACCTTGAGCTGCAGTTTGCTTCTTGTGATCCTTATGCACAAAAGCCAGCAATACCAGCAAAGCCGCACCACAGCACACCGCGATGTCAGCCACGTTAAACGCTGGGTAAGCCCACGTAATCCGGCCGCTCTCATCTTGCAGGTAAAATAGCAGGAAGTCGATCACGTAACCGTGTACTACGCGGTCAATGAGGTTACCAATAGCGCCACCAATAAACAGGGCATAGGACACACAGTGCCACTTCGCTTTACGCCGTGTCTTTAAGAGCACCACAATAAAGATCACCGCCATCACAATGGCAATGGCCGCCAAAAAGTAGCGTTGGATACCATCCCATGAGGCAAACATGCTAAAGGCAGCGCCGTAGTTGTAGACGTGCACCAGATTAAAAAAGGGCAGTACTTCAATGCCACGGGTGTTGTAAGGGATGTTGGCTACACACCAGTACTTGGTGAGCTGATCGAGGATGATGACCAGCGCACTTAAGAGCAAATAGACGGCGCCATTTTGCCGTGAGATCAGAGCCATAGAATCTTAGGTTTAGGGAAAAACAAAAACGAGAAAGCGCGACAGGCAGTTGCGCTCATGGTTGCACTCATGGAAGCAGGGCATGGCAGCGGTGGCTTTTCCACCATCACCACACTCCAAAGAAGGTGCTGGTAGCTGTGGTTAAGAGGATGATGTGGTGAGGAGTGGTCTGGCTCTCCTTGGTGTTTAGTGGACACCAAAAAGCAACATCGCCCAGCGCTCAACATGGGGCTCATGCGATGGCGTGTGGCGTAACTAACCTTGGGGTAGTGTTGGTGCCTTCTCTACCGAACACTGCGGAGAGCTGAGGGCAGAGTCTTGCTGAGCACAACAGCCACGTGGGCCATCATAGCGAATAGTAGCTTGAAGTTCCTACGCGGAATAACAAGCGCTATTGCGCCCTTAACTGACCTTATTTTACCCTCCCCAGAGTGAACCAGAGAGCAACCGCTGGCTGTACTTTACCTGAGGTCGAGAGCCATTACACGCCACGCAATCCACTACCACCAGCTGCTCAGCACACCTTGCATCTTTCCATACAAAAAGAGCTCAGTACTCACGCACCGAGCTCCGGAAAATATAGGCAACTCCAAATGTATGCGCACAGCCATCAAAAACGACCCTAAGCGCGCGATGAGTACCACTTGAGTAGATACTCATCTGAGCAAGTGCTGTGAGTGCTACCTACCAAAAAACTGTCATCCCGTGCACCGCACCAAAGTGCGGTGCACTTAGCCCATATTAGGCAAAGAGGCGCTTCTCACCAAAGCGCAGGATGTTCTCTAAGCAGCGTGGGCACAGAGTTGGGTGCTCCTTATCCTGCCCCACACCCTCTTCGTAGTGCCAGCAGCGCTCGCACTTCTGCGCTTGCGACTTGGTCACCACGATACCCACAGGGGTGCCGCTGATCTCCACCGTAAAGGCGTCAGCTGGAGCAGCATCCTCACTGACCGTCACCTTAGAGGTTAAGAGCACAAAGCACAGCTCATCACCTAAGGCCTTTAAGTCAGCAGCGATCTGGCCTTGGGTGTAAATCACCACCTCAGCCTCTAAGGAGCCACCAATGACACCGTTCTTACGGGCCTGCTCAATAGCGCGGTTCACCTCATCACGGTAAGAGAGGATACGCTGCCAGAAAGCAGAGTTAAACTGCGAGTTCTCATCGAGCTCTTGCAGGTTATCGTGCTTGAACCAAGTAGCGGTAAAGACAAACTCGTCACGCTTGCCTGGCATGGCCTCCCACACCTCTTGAGCAGTGAAAGAGAGGATTGGCGCAATCCAGCGCACTAAGCACTCAGCAATGATGTACAGAGCACTCTGGCAGGAGCGACGGGCTAAGCTGTCAGCTTTAGCGGTGTACTGACGATCCTTGATGATATCAAGGTAGAACGAGCCCAGCTCGATAGAGCAGAAGTGCATTAACTCCTTGATGACTAAGTGGAAGTCGTAGTCATCGTAGTACTTTAAGAGCTGCTCTTGGGTCTTCTTGGCTAAAGACACCGCCCACTTGTCGAGCTCGACCATTTGAGCAAATGGCACCATGTGCTGCTCTGGATCGAAGCCATTGAGGTTCGCAAGGAGGAAGCGCAGGGTGTTGCGGATACGACGGTAGGCGTCAGCAGAACGCTTAAAGATCTCGTGCGAGACAGCCATGTCACCACTGTAGTCGTTGGTAGCGATCCACCAGCGCAGCACATCGGCGCCCATCTTGTCCCACACCTCTTGTGGGGCAATGACGTTGCCTAAGGACTTGGACATCTTGCGGCCGGTCTCGTCCACGGTAAAGCCATGGGTTAAGACCTCACGATAAGGAGCCTCATCCTTCATGGCCACCGACAGCATCAGCGAGGACATGAACCAGCCACGGTGCTGGTCAGAGCCCTCTAAGTACATGTCGGCCTTGTGGCCCTTAAACTCAGGACGGCAATCCACCACCGAGTAGTGGGTAGAGCCAGAGTCAAACCACACGTCTAAGGTGTTTGGATCCTTGTGGTAAAGAGGAGCTTCCTCTGGAGGTAAGAGATCCTCTACCTTGAGATCCCACCATGCCTGAATGCCCTTCTTTTCGACCTCTTGGGCAATCTTTTCCATGATCTCTGCGGTACGTGGGTGCAGCTCACCGGTCTCATTGTTAATGAGCACGGCGCATGGCATACCCCAAGTACGCTGACGGGAGATACACCAGTCAGTACGCTGCGAGACCATGGCCTCAATGCGGTGCTGGCCCCATGCTGGGATCCAACGTACCTTTTGGATCTCCTCTAAGGCACGCTTTCTTAAGCCGTGACCATCCATGGAGATAAACCACTGTGGGGTAGCACGGAAGATCACAGGGGTCTTGTGACGCCAGCAGTGTGGATAGCTGTGGGTGATCTTTTGCGACTTGAGCAGAGCACCCTTGGAGATTAAGACCTCGATGACCTTTGGATTGGCCTTAAAGACGTTTAAGCCCCCAAAGAGCTCGGTCTGCGGTAAGAAGCAGCCATCTGGGCCGACAGGATTGAAGATCTCCAGACCATACTTCATGGAGACGTTATAGTCGTCCAGACCGTGGCCACCGGCAGTGTGCACGCAGCCGGTACCAGCGTCTAAGGTCACGTGCTTGGCTAAGACCACTGGCACGGAGAAATCATAGAATGGGTGATGGAACTTTAAGAGCTCTAAAGCCTTACCCTTGCAAGTAGCGAGAATCTTGTAATCACCCTCAGCCACATCGCAAGCTTTCATCACGGTCTCAACTAACTCTTGAGCCATGATGTAACGGCCAGCTTTGTCGCCGGTTACCTGCACTAAGGCGTACTCAAACTCATCGTTTAAGCAGATAGCGCGGTTGGCTGGTAAAGTCCATGGAGTCGTGGTCCAAATGACGCAGGAGAGGTCACCCTTGCCTGCAGCCTCGGTATTTGGCTCGAGGTTAAAGGCCTTTAAGACGGCAGCCTCATCTTCGGCTAAGAAGCGGACGTAAATAGCGTCAGAGGTCACATCGTAGTACTCCACCTCAGCCTCGGCTAAGGAGGATTGGCAATCCATGCACCAGTAGACTGGCTTGGCGCCTAAGACGAAGTGACCGTTAGCGATAACCTTACCTAAGGCACGCAGGATATTGGCCTCTGTATCGAAATCCATGGTGAGGTATGGGTGATCCCAATCGCCGGTCACACCTAAGCGCTTGAAATCGGCCATTTGGTTGGCGATTTGGCGCTTAGCGTACTTACGGCACTCCTCGCGGAACTCGGCAGGGGAGAGCTTTTGGCCTGGCTTACCTACTTCGGCTTCGACCTTTAACTCGATTGGTAAGCCGTGGCAGTCCCAACCAGGAACATAAGGCGAATCAAAGCCAGAGAGGGTCTTGGCTTTGACGATAATGTCCTTAAGAGTCTTGTTAATGGCGTGGCCGATGTGAATGCTGCCGTTGGCGTAAGGAGGGCCGTCGTGGAGAATGAACATGTTGCAGTTCTCACGCGACTGACGGATCTTCTGATACAGGCCTTGCTCTTCCCACTTTTGTAACATGCCTGGCTCGCGCTTAGCGAGATCGCCGCGCATGGGGAAGGCAGTCTGTGGGAGGTTTAACGTACTCTTGTAATCTGCCATTACAAACTATTCCTAGGAAACGGGAACCACCTCACGACCAAGAATGAACGTGATCAGTGGTAGGCAACCTCGGCTGACTCAGCGCTGGCGTAAGCCTGCGCTAAGGCAGCATTAGGTTTTACCTACGATGTAAGATACCTTAAGGCCACAGCTCCTGACTCAGCGCAGACGTAAGCCTGCGCTAAGGCAGCATTAGGTTTTACCTACGATGGTTGGCAACCAAAAGCTATTGGGTGGACTACGATGTAGGTGCTTACCTACAAGGTAGGACGGCTTACCTTGAGGTAAGCCAGCCAAAGCTATTGGGTAGCCTACGATGTAGGCGCTTACCTACAGGTTGATCGGCTTACCTTGAGGTAAGCCAGCCAAAGCTATGGGGTAGCCTACGATGTAGGTGCTTACCTACAAGGTAGGACGGCTTACCTTTGAGGTAGGCCAGCCAAAGCTATGGGGTAGCCTACGATGTATGCTCTTACCTACAAGGTTGGTCGGCTTACCTTTGAGGTAGGCCAGCCAAAGCTATGGGGTAGCCTACGATGTATGCTCTTACCTACAGGTTGATCGGCTTACCTTGAGGTAAGCCAGCCAAAGCTATTGGGTAGCCTACGATGTAGGCGCTTACCTATGAGGTAGGCCACTCAACGTTAGCTGGAAACCTATGATGTAAGTTGGTTACCTACGAGGAAGGACAGCCAAAGTTATCTTGGTGTCTACGCAGTAGGTGAGGTTACCTACGATCAGTGCCTATTGGCGGAGTGGCGAGGAGTGAGGAGAGTGATGAAATTGTTGGGAGTAGCCAAAACAGTGGGAGTAGCAGTGTCTGCCTCGTCCTCTCTTGAGACAAACGGCGCTCACAAGCGCCGCTTAGCGTCAGCCCTAGGGGCTGAGCTTTATCTTAGAGAGAACCACAGGCTAGCCTCGGGTAACAGCTGCATCCTCAAGACAGGCAACGCTTAAGCTAGGTGTACCTGCTCGTAGTGCTGCATGTTCTCGAGGAGATAGTGCGCCCGCTCTTTGTCAGCAGTCATCTGTTTGACCAAGGCATCGAGGCCATCAAACTTCATCTCATCGCGCAACTTGAAGTAAAAGACCACCTCAATGGACTTACCATATAGGTCGCCATTAAAGTCGATGAGATTGACCTCAAGGAGCGAGTGCAGCATATCGGTCGTGTTTACGGTTGGGCGGTGGCCCACATTGGCCACTCCCCAATACTCACCATAAACGCACTTAACCTGCACCGCATAGACGCCACTTAAAGGGCAGACGCGGCGGTTTAAGTTAATGTTAGCGGTAGGAAAGCCTAAGGTACGACCTAAGGCATTACCATGCACCACACGTCCCGATATCGAGTAAGGGTGCCCCATAAACTTTTGGGCGGTGAAGAAATCACCAGCTTGAATCAGACTGCGCAGCAGCGTGCTAGAAATACGCACGCCATCCTCTTCGACCTTATGCACCTTCGAGCACTCGATGCCTACAGCGTGGCAGCAGCGCTCGAGGTCAGTAAAGGTATAGGCGCCAGCCTTACCAAAGCTAAACTGCGAGCCTACGGTAACGCTTTTGACATTGAGCTTGTTTTGCAGCAAGTCCACAAACTCCACATCATTGAGAGCAGCAAACTTGCGCGTAAAGCTCATACAAAAGACGATATCAACACCGTAAGCGCGGAAAATTCTGAGCTTGTCACGGAGGCTAAAAAGGCGGGCCGGTACCTTCTTACCAAAGAACTCCAAAGGCTGTGGCTCAAAGATCATGACCGCGCTTTGCAGCCCCATTCGCTGCGCCTTGTCCTTCATGGCGTTAATCACCGCTTGGTGCCCGACATGAAAGCCGTCGAAATTGCCAATGGCTAACGCAATTCCGCGTTCACTTCCATGGAAATCAGACAGACAGCGATACAGACGCATGGTGAATTCAGCCCCGAAATGCCACACCAAGCTCCCTCGACGCTTACTGTAACGAGCGCGACAGAGAAAACCTCGTGCTTGTGCTTAGTGCTACGCCTTCCCCCTACCACAGCTCTACTCTTATCACCTCTGTGATGCTCCCCCCTACCCTATCCCCTATCACCACAGATAGGCTCAGAGTCAGCAGCAAGCAGCTGCAATAGCAGTGCAGTAGCAGTGCAGTTGCAGTGCAGCAAAGGATGACAGAGCACAGCGCGGTATGGTGTGCGCAGCAATGCAAACTGACATTATAGCGACAAAGACAGAGCCTGTAGCAGTGGTCAGAGTCCTCTGCTGCAGTTTTGGCTTCTGCCTGCCCCCATAATGAGCATAGGGCTGTAAGTTTACTCACTACTATGATGCGACTCAAGTCGCACAGACAAGCAATAGTGCCTTACTAAGACTAGCAGCTTTAAGTTCAGCTTGATGCACCATTAAAGTGCACACGAGCACACGCCGTAACACACGGTGACGGTGACAGTGATAGTGGTATCCGGCGCGTATCACCCAAAAGCAAATCCAAAAGGAGATAACTGTCTCTAAGCAGGTGTTTTACCCTGAGAGGCGGTGTTTGCTGCGGCGCTACTCTCGCGATAAGGCGCCGTCAGGCGCTTTTGCAGATACCTACGGTAGCCACAAATGCCCTCCCCCAAAGAAGCACCATACCCAGAGCTGCTGATGCGCGCGTGCGTGCTTACAGCTGATATCAGGCAGTTGACTCGCATTTATTTTTCCTGATAAATAAGCTGTTTCTGCTGTACCCCCTAAATGATGGCCACCACATTGAAGCTTTAGATGGGGGCATCCCCAACTTTAAGTCTATCGCCTGACCCTTGAGTGTTAGTCGTCAGTAGATTCACTCTCAGGTAAAAGGCGTATCTTAAAGGTTTGAGAAAAAATCGGCCTCAACTACTCGACGTCAGTAAAGCACTTTGACCTGCCTAAAAACAACAAAGCCCAAACCACCTTGCGCAGGGGCTTGGGCTAGAAGCAGAATCTGTGGCGGCACGGGCCGCCTTTTACCACGGCTGCCGCTGTAAGGCCGCCATCTCTAATCTAAGTGGCTACCTTGTGTTTAGCAGCCACAGTGTCATCTTATTTGGTTAAGGCACAGGCGCCTGCCGCACCGAGCTTACAGGCTTTACGTAAATGTGTCAGCGATTGAGCGGTGCTCTTAGTGACACCATTACCCGTACCATAGGCTACAGCTAACTGGACGCAGGAGCCTGCAGCGTTTAAGGTGCAAGCTTGGCGATTGGCCTTTAAGGCATCAGCACTACGCTTAGCTTGGCTATAGAGTAAGCCTAAGCGCTCACAAGCAGCAGGCTCTTTGAGGTCACAGGCCTTAGTCAGAGCAGTGAGGGCTTGCTCGTTTTGTCTGCTCTCAGCTAAGGACATACCCCAGTTTAAGCAGGCCGTTCCATCACCTAACTCACAGGACTTTTGGTAAGCTTGTACCGCCTCTGTAGAAGCAGTGGCATAGGAAGCAGCAAGGCTATTGCAAGCTTGCTTTTGGCCTAAGTTGCAAGCCTTGTTAAAGGACTGCTGAGCAGCGTTGCGCTCCTGCATTAAGCCTAAGGTGTAGCAAGCTTGGGCGTTACCGGCCTCACAGGAGGTGGCTAAAGCGCTCTTAGCGCTATTGGCATCACCCTGAGCTAAGCTGGTTTCACCATAAAGCTCGCAAGCGACGCTGTCACCTAAGGCACAGCCTTGCTTGAAGTTACTGCTGGCATCACTCATGTTACCGACGTGTACCTTAATACGGCCGTTCATGGCGCAGCTCTCACCATTGCCTAAGGTGCAACCCTTATCAAAGAGCTGTTGGGCCTTAGAATTGGCACCGGCCTTGGTGTAACGCAAACCTAAGGTAACGCAACCGGCGGCATTATCGAGGTCACAGGACTTTTGGTAAGACGCATTGCCCTTGCTAGCGGAGCCTTGCTTGTAGTAGATATCACCTGCTTTGATGCAGGAAGAGGCCTCACCTAAGGTACAGCCTTGATTGTAGGAGGCTAAGGCATTGGCGGTATTCTTTTGCTCTTGCCAGAGGTCACCTGCACGTAAGCAGTAGGAGGAGCCACCCACCTTGCAGCTCATCTCAAAGTTGCTCTTGGCTTGTGGCAGGCGCTTAAAGGTAAGGTTGGTCTGACCTAACTTGAAGTAGGCATTAGCCGCTACAGTTAAGTCCTTGGCTTCGGTGGCTAAGGAGTAAGCGGAGGTGATTTCCTCTCGGACATAGTGGCCAGGTAAGAAGGTGTCGATATCGACCTTATCCTGATAGGCACGGGTAAAGAGGTCACCTTTTAAGATACAGGCGGAGCGGTCATAAGCGCAGGCGGAGGTCGCGAGCATGATGGCGCTCTTTAAGGTAGCGACATTACCGCTACGGTCGTACTCAGCAAGAGTCTGCTGCGCTAAAGTGGCACAGCTTTGGCCGTTGCCAGCGCGGCATTGCTGCGCTAACTGTGAGTTGGGTTGCGCGTTAGCCTGCACAGCGGCGTCAGTGGTAGCAGCAGTAGTGCTAGTGCTAGCACTTGCTGGTGGGTTCTCAGTCGCTACGGTAGCGACGTCTAAACCAACGTCACCGCCTGCTGCGGTATTGGTATTGTCTGGAGCAGCAGTAGCAGTAGCTGTATTAGCCGCCGCACCACCACTGGTGTCAGAAACGGTATAGGCAAAAGCACGATTGCGGTTTTGACCGTAAGCGGCGGCTGGGCTTAAAAGCAGCTCATTACCACCAACACGCTGGGTATTGTACGCAGGTTGGATGGTAGGGGTAGTAGTGGTAGTGGTTGTGGTGCTGGTGCTGGTACAAGCAGCGATGGAGACGGCACCTATACCCACGAGCGAGCCCAGAAGCAGTCGCTTGAAAAAGAGCTTTGCTGCGGGGAGAGAGGCAAGGCTAGTGTGTAACTGCTGGCGTCCAGAGAATGTCGCAGAAGAATCTTTTGCTGTATGCACAGTGGTAAAACTCCTCAGAAAAAACGCCGCAAGCTACGAAAAAAACAGGTGGCGTTCAGGAAACAAAGAGGCGATTCCTAAGGAAAAAAGCTAGGCAAAGAAAGGGCCAAAGAGCTTGCATGGGCTGCCCAGAGGTGGTGTCCTAAAAGCAACAACTACGCAGAAAAAGCGCAATACCTTGCTCTGCTCCGTGCCCGCCGCGCACAGCTTTTTGTGCGCAAATTGCCACAACATGGCAAAAGCTCTGTTATAATGGCGTGCTCAGTTGCCATCGTAGCCTTATCTACTGCCTAGCAATGATAAGGGGACAAAGATGGTCATTGTTAGTCCTGTGACAAAGTTTTAGGAGCCATTGTGCCAAACATCAAGTCTGCCAAGAAGCGTGTTGTCTTAACCGAAAAGGCCCGTCAACGTAATGTTGCTGCTCGTTCCAGAATGCGTACCTTAATGAAGAAGGTCATCGCTGCCTGTGCCGCTGGCAACAAGGAAGCTGCTGTTGCTGCTTTCAAGGAAGTCGAGCCAGTGTTAGATCGCGCCGCTTGCAAGGGTTTAATCCACAAGAACAAGGCCGCTCGTCACAAGAGCGAGCTCTCCGCTAAGATCAAGGCCTTAGCCTAAGATCAAGCTCCTCAAGTAAGCACGCAAGGTAAGCAGCAACCTCTCTTTTTTTTGGCTCCAACCAAAAGACGCGTGGTTACCTCTACCTTAGTAGCTTACCTCCTCTGCGTCCCCACAAGAGCTCACCGTCTCAGAGCTCTCTTGGCACAGGGGAAGCAGTCGTAAAAGCTTCTTTCTCTGCGCGCTTTCAGCGCTGTGGGCAGAAACATCGTAGGCAGTCGTTTTGCTCACTATCCTCTCATCTCAAACGGAGAAGAAAGCTGGTGTGGCGGTGCCGTCCCACCCCACACTATCCATTCCGCAGTTAGAGTCTAACGCCACTTAGGCTTAAGCTGCGGAATCACTGCTTGCCCGCCGCCCTACCTCGCCCCTCTCCTCTCTTTCCCCAACTCTCCTTTCCCCGCCTCTCCACTGCTTTCTGGCCATGCATAGCCACCGCTGTCGCGTTTGGCTGCGTCCCCACGCTCGCTTACCGCCTATTCCAGCGCCCGTCCCAGTCACTGCCGTAAAACCTATGGCGCCACACCCTTTAATATCTACATCACATAGATCCATAAAAGGCACCTAATTTACTACTAAGGGCACCGAGGAAGCGCTATTATTCAAGGAATATAATTTACTATGAGTATGTTAGCGTATACTTTTTTTTTTTGCCAGAAAAATGCTGCTCACAGCGTCGCTAAACTGTATAGTTTTTCTAGGTAGCCAAAAACCTGTGTTGCAGGTCGCTACCTCACTCTTTCTCGCTTGTCTCTGCTGCCAGCAACAGTGAG
>JAHLFE010000116.1 GCA_018884035.1 Candidatus Anaerobiospirillum pullicola | reverse complement strand
TAAGTTAGTGGTTTGCTTGGGTAGTGAAAAAGTGGCATTTACAAGCCACTTAATCGCGCAGGAAGATGTTTCCAGACTGGAAACACCTAGACTCGACGGTTCACCCAAGAATCCCTTATATAAGGGATTCAGCATAGGCGCCAAATGCGTCTCTTTGAGCCGGTTTTAAGGCTAAAATGCCAATCGACCGGCCTAAAAGCTACTTTAAGTGGCGCTGATGCTGATATTTAAGCGTTTTTGCTTAACTTAACGCCTATGGTTAGTAATAGCGTCAAGACGCTACTACGGAGCAGAGCAGCCGCAGTCTTAACGCCTTAACAGCGCCCGCCCCAGCAGCATCAGCAGCAGCTGCGCCGTTAACCTGTGTAGAAGGAAGCAACGTGATAACAGTGACTCGCGTGAATAGTGGAAAGCAGTGACGTGGGGATGAAGTGGAGTCTAGCACGACGTCAGAGGATGCTCGGCAGCAGTAAAAGCTTTAGCAACAGCATAAGCTGCAGGGCGGCTTCACAGGAAGCTTCACCGTATCGCTGTCGCGTTTGGTCTGGTTAGCAAAGCAATAGCTGCTTTGCAGCAGTAGCCACTATGCCTAAGTTAGTGACGTCAGCGTCGTCCTGTGGCTGCCTTGAGATTGCCTGCAGACACACACAACCCATTAGAGCCAGAGCGCCGCAGGTGCTGGCTTACAGTATGCTTCACAAAATTGCATACGTATAAAAATATGATTAATCAAATGTGACGTCAACATTAAGGTGAAGCAGTGTCCACGGGTGCGGTAGCAAGGGTGTAGGTGATTTTTCGTGTTAGCTGCATCACAAACTCAGAACAGCTCCTGCTGCTTATGGTGACATGGCTATTACCACTGGTGCTATTGCCACAACGAGCTCTAACACTGTTGCTGTTGTACCTTTGATCTCGGCTAAATTGTAGTTTTTAGCGTCAATTACACCACTATTCTAATGTGCTTATACATGCTCTTATAGTGTTGTTTGCTGTCAGCTATTTTCTGCGCATCCAAGAGCAAAACTGATCCCAGCAATGACCTCTCTGCTGTACCCACAGCAATCACCTAATACGCGCCCAAACATGTAAGAGAACAAAAACAGGCCTAAAGGGACTTTTGCCGATAAATAAGCTCTCTGTTAGGGGATAAGGTGCCCTTTTGCGGAGGGCAAAAAACACCTTAAGCCTCGGGTGAGACTCTAGGGATAGAGCACTTGCTCGTCACGCTCGAAGCACTGGTGCTGTGACCTCTAAGAAGAGGTGGCACCGGTAGCAGTAGCACAAGATGTAGAGAGCAAGCAGCTCCTTGCATTGTCTGGCATCCCTTGGAGAGCTTATGGCACATCCTGTAACAGTCACCACCACTATCACCTCTGCAAGTGCGACACTTCCAGCGGGATTAGGCTTACGGCAGCGTGCACTTAGTACTAAGGCAACGTCAGCATTGGCGGCCATGCCCGTAGCAGCACAACCAGCTAGGAACGCTATGCCTATGCGGCCGCAAACCCCAGATTGGCCGCAACTCATGGCTAAGATGGCACCGGTGGCCAAGACCACCATGGCAGCACAGCCCGTGGGTGCAAGCGTTCCTGAAGTTGGCACAGGGGTAGTTGCAGCGGATAGTATGATGCCAGCGCAGGCAGTGGAGCTTGCTCTGTCTACAGCTGCAGCTGATACTACCCTTGCTCAAGAGCCTGCTTTGGCGGAGCCAGAGATGCTGCTGTCAGTATCTCTCTTACCCGAGCAAAGAGCAGGGCTCACTGCAAAGATGCGCCGCGTGCTGCTACCCGTAGTGGAGTCGTTTTTAGCTACGTCCTCTCCCCAGATAGCGGTGCAGCAAGGCGAGCAGCTGGGGAAGAAGCCCTTAGCAGAGTCTCGGTATGCGACCAGCGCCATAGCCGCTACTGCCATAGAAGCTGCCATACAGGATGCTCTGCACGCCATAATGGCAGCAAGTACAGTTGCTGCTAGCGGCAGCAGCGTAAGCACAAACGAAGACTCACAGACGCTGCGGAGTGAGGAGCTGTACCTTAAAGCAGCGGCGGTAACAACGGCGCGCGCAGTAGGAGCTGCTGATGTTACACCTTCACAGGTATCAGCACACAACCAAAGTGAGGTTGCTTATGCTCCACCACGGGATATCCTGTTGTGCAATTGCTTTTATCACCCACAGTGGCTGGTGTTTACGCTTGTAAAGCAGCGCATGCCAGCGCCGACACCGCGTCCATTAAGCAGTGCGCAGAGTACTGCGCCGCAGAGTGGTTTTAATCCATTACTCTCTCTGATGGAGCTTAATACGCTGCAGCCTTTGTCTGCCTCCACCAAGAAGACCGCAGCATCAGCCGTAAAAGCACTGGCAATGGTGAGCACAGAGACAGAGTCAGTACCGCTTGCTCCGGCAGCGACGACAGCTCATACCAGCGCTGTGGCTGTAACGCATAGTGGTGCTGCAGTAACACCAACAGGTACGGTAGTGCCAGGAGCAAATACAGTGACGGCGCCAGTGAGCACAGCCATGACCACACTACCAGTCAGCGTAGTAACAGCGCTAGCAAGGGCGCAGCCTCCAGAAGAAGCTCTACTAAAAACAGGGGCTGCGCGCCAAAGCGTAACGCCAGCAGCTAATGTCTCACTACAGACAGCAGAGACCGCAGCAGGCGACGCTACTGTCATTGAGCTGGTGCCCACTGTAAAGCAGCACTCTATACCGCTGATCAGCAAGCCACAGTCTCTTACCGATCTCAAGAACAACCTCAAAGCCCTGCGCTTAAAAAGGGGCTTGAGCCAAATAGAGCTGTCGCAACTGCTGCATACTGCTCAATCGCGGCTCTCACGCTGGGAGAGCATGCATGATAAGAGCTTTATCCCTGATGACATGGTTGCAGAGGTGGCACAGGCTCTGGAGGCGCCTTGCCAGTACTTAGACCGAAAGGCTTTTGACTTCACTACTAATGACAGTGGTCAGCTGTACTACCATCTGTATGGCACAAAGGCACAACCTCTGGCGCTTGTTGCTCAACCTCATACACCACAGGAAGTAAAGCGCAACCTGCTATATCTGCGCACCCAAGCGCACCTGACGCTACGTGAGCTGAAGCAGTTCTTACCCTATTGCTCCTTGAAGCTTATCTCCCAATGGGAGAACCTTGCCAGTGAGGAGCTGCCCTTAGGCGCAGTAGTGCGGCGTTTAGCGCAAGTCTACCACTGCTCGCCAGAGCTCTTGATGCTGCACCAGCAGCATCTCACCGTAACCGCTCCGGTGGAGCTACAGCACGTGACGCTCTTAGCATGCAGCCCACGCTGGTCACAAAATGCTCATGCGCAGCAGCTTATGGCTCATAGCTGGCAGTTGCCTTTTACCAATGCTTTTAAGCTGCAGCTCTTAGGGATGGGCAATGAGCAAGCAGCACAGCCACTACGGCCACAGCTGCAAGAGCAAGTGGCGGTGGCGGCTAAAGACGTGCAAGGGACGGGTGCTGTTAGTGGTGATGATAGTGGCCATGGCTCTGTAGCAGTTACTGCTGACGGCTTTGCTGAGGAGATGCTTTTGGCTGCACCACCGGAGCAAGTGCTAAAAGCCAAGCTATTGTCTGGCTCTCAGAGCAACCACCAGCGCTTCTACCATGCAGTGGAGCTGGTCACCAAAAATAGCGTCTGGAGCAAGTACGCTGTAGTACAGCTCATGGGCGCAGCACCATCCTTACAGGAGTATGTGGTGAGCAGTATGGCCTATGATCCGAGCATGAGACGGCCCCAGCAAACAACGGGGGTATGCCTCAACACCGAGGTGGAGGAGATGGCGGCGCTGCACGGCGCGTTGGTCTGCTTGATGGCAGGAAAGGATCAATTCCTTATCGGACGTTTAGAGCAGAGTCAGCAGAGCTGGGCCTTACATGCTGAAAATACCCAAGGGCAAAGGTGTGAGGTGCTGTTACCACGGCAGGCTATTATCGTGGGGCAGGTGGTGATGCCAACGTTTTAATGGCGGGGATGCGAGGTTTTCTGTTGAGCACGATAGGGGTTGAGTACTGTTTACAGCGCCCGCCCCTCTCAGGACAAGCGCTCTTAGCTACGCTGCTTTCTGGCTCTTCTCAGAGTTTGGTGAATATGGCACTAACACTACTCCAAGTTCGGTCACGTAAAACGCTATCACATGGGCCCCACGCTTGATAACAGGGGCGCTGCTGCTTTTTGGCATCCACCAAACTCTGAGTAGAGCCAACATACGCTGTTGAGCTTCTTGCAAGGACAATCCTGACAGCTACGCGCTCTCATTACGCCGCAGAACTGGCAAACAGCGCTCCCCAGCGACTTACTCTCTACGCTTCTTCTTTCGCCAACTTCTGCGTTTGCGTCACGCTGGATACATGTGCCAGCCACTGCATAGCGCTTACTCGGCGTCCACTTTGTTGAGGTACTGTGGCCCCGCTGGCACCTCTATCAGGAACTTGCCGCTGATAAAGCGCTCAGGATGCTCTTTTCTATACTGCTCGTGATCTTTGTTGCGCTGGGCAATGATCTCGACATCTTTGCCTGCATGACGCTCAGCTGGTCTAACCCCACCGATTTTGCTGTGAAAGAAGGTGTTATTGTAACGGTCAATAACAACTTCTGCGGCTTCATCAAGATTATTGCAGGAAGAATAAACGCTAATGTTGAGGCCTAACTTGTTGAGCGTGCTAAATAGGCCCGCAATGTTGTGCAAGGAACCACAGCTCGTAGCAGCGCCCGCCCCATGTCATGCTAGGGCATCACCATTTCGTCCACTATAGCATATGCACTGCACCTGTTACCTTAAGCTGCAGCGCTGCTGGCTCTAAATGACAGGCTTTTCTCATACCAGCGCAAGACCAGCCAAGCATGGGGAAGTAATGGGGCGGGTGCTGCTACGGTGGGCGCAAGTACGCTCTTTATTACGAATCATGCCGTTTACAGCGCCCGCCCCATGTGAGGACTTGCCTCTGCCGTTTGGTAAGTCTTAGTACGCAGCGCAAGTGCCAAAAGCAAAAAAGGGCATAACGCCTTAGCGCTGGAAGGAGGGTGAAAAGCAGTGCAGCCTTGAGTGTTGTTAGTTCGTCGTCATCTAACCTTGCCTTTGAGTAGCCGCGCGGCGCATTATGCGGTCTTAGTCCAGTGCTGGTCTACACGCTAATCAAGATGGCAGAGCAGTGCTCGGCTGGCTACTCTCTTTAGAAGCAGCTTAGAGGTAGCTCATAAAGACATGCGTGCGCGTGCACTTTTGGAGAGAGTCCATAGCCCACCACACAACGGCTATAGATGTCTTCACAGAGGTAGCAGTAGTACTTTTCCTTGAGGTCAGGGCTTGAATACGTCGTTACGCCCCAAGTCCAGATTTGGTTAGGGCCGGTGGCTACAAATCTGTGTTTTGGATCGTAGAGCAGATTCCGGCTGCCCCTCAGCGCTTATATCCTTATCATCAGTTGTTTGCGTCATAAGTTGCTTCTCCCACCTGCTGTGGTTAATTGCTACCCTACAGCTGTACGAAAAGCTCGGCTCTCTCCCATTGCAGAGCCGAATCATCACCATGAATCAAGCGCCAATGCCATTGCTGACGCCCATCTCCGCGCCACGCTTACAGCGGAGGTAGCGCTTAAGAGTCAGCTGTGCTGGTATGCAGATTTGGTTGCTGGTCTGTAGCTGCTTGCTGTTGCTCGTGCTCTCGCAAAATCCTGCGCACAGTGAAAGAGGCGTAGCACTCCCCTTGTGCTAAATAGGTGTTATAAGCTTGAAGCACAGAGAACCCCGCCACAGCAGGATCAGTGAACTTAGCGATAATAAGCTGCTTGCGCTCGGGACTCAAATTGCGTGGGCTAGGCTTACGCGTACAAGTAGCGCGCTTATCCTCCCCATCGGGATCATTCCGCCACCGGTAGTAGGTTCTGGCTGAAATACCCAAAACCTCGCAGATGTCTTCAGTGGCCGCATTTGTCTCTTCGCGAAGAGTGTCCACGATCTCTATGGTTTGTTGCCGATCTTGCGTGGAGACTTTACATCCTTTGCCTTTTAGGCGCGAGATTAACCCCAGATTGCCCAACACTTCTTTGCTGTGGTTTAGCTTTTGGGTCAGGTCAGCGATGAGTTGATCTTTCTTTGCGAGGGAAGCTTGATTTTGATTGATGGTGCTACGCAGCTCTGCTTCCTTATGAGGATTGGCAGCATCGCTGTTTCGCAGCGTTGTGACCATGGACGGGAATTGTAGCAACTGCTGCTCATCGGCAAAGGAGTTAAACCATGGCGTTTGTGAGAACTGCTCTATCTCCGAGAGCACATAGCCTTGCTGGTGGCAGTAAAGCTTAGCCTCTGCACTAGCAAAGCCGAGATGCTCGCAGTGCATACTCACGTAGAGCGCTTGAGGCAAGGTGGTAATACCTTGTGGCAGTGGCGGTACTGGCACTTGAGAAGCGTTGCTCTCTGGCAGAGGTGAGTAGGGTAGGCTATGCAGCCAGCTGTACAAGGTACCTGGGTTGATACCAAACTCTTTGGCAGCCTCAGTTACACTGAGGCGATCCTCACCGGAGCTTGTAAGTCTTTGACAAACCATGTGCTTAAAAGCAGGGTCATATCTGGTGCTTTTGCTTAGGTGGTGGCTATTGTCGCTGACTGTGTCTTATTGGTCATCAATGCGGTCTCTTCAAACGTGCTAAGACATAGCAGCTGCTTGTCTTGCTGCGACTTTCAATGGCGTCAAGCAAGTGGTGACTCGCAGCTTCACGAACGGTTGGTACTAAACATACCACATATCTTTGGGAGAGAACGAAGGGCACTACTAAGGTTGTTTGCTCGCCCACTCTTACGCCGTCAGTGGGCACATCAATACCCTTAAGAGCCGATCTTCACCAGCTTACCTTGGACGCTGTCTACACGGTACTGCATAATGGTACCATCTAAGATGTGATCGACAATCTCGCAGGCGGTCTTAGGGCTTACGGTAAACCACTCTTCTGGTTTGCATTGCTTGCCCGTAACTTTATCCATGAGCGTCACGTATAAGCGATGCTCATGGAGCAAAGCTTGGACTAAATGCTCAAGCTTTTGCGGGTCAATGTTAGTGCAGCGATAGGTGCGCACCACGCGTACAGGGGCATAGAGATAGGTGGAACTGTGCTCCGCGTTTTTGATGCGCTCCTCTACCGTGGTGGTACAAAAGCCAACCTTAATCAGCTCGCTGTGCTGTTGGAATTGGGTCAGCGTCTGGTGTTTGCTCAGAGACTGCAGAATGTAGACGTAGCCTGTAGCCTGCCCCTTTGCTATAGCTTCCTGCTCCTGCCGTTGCAGCTCCTCTTGTGCTTGCGCTGCACTGAGCGTTTGCTCACATTCCTGTAAAAAGCACTTGCCTGTGCTTGTGGTACCGTGCAAAGAGGCGCCCTCTTTATCATTAATCAGGGCCTCTAAAAACGAGTAGTTCCAAGGGCTGTATTGGGTAGAGTTGTTGTATACCACTTTCACACGGTAGCTGGGCTTATTGTGCTCGTTTCTGATACGATCGCTGCCGATATCACTTCTGGCAATGAGGGCAATGAGACCGTGAAGGAGGTAAAACTGACCAGGTTTTAACTTCTTGTATTTGTACTCGGTCACAGGGGAAGTGGCGAGGTCTTTACTCCTTAAGAGCTCGACACAGCGTTTCATTAGCGGTTCATAAGTGTCGTAGTCTGGGCAAATGCCGGATACTGCAGCATCCACGGCACGGTGCCGAGGTTTCAAGGCTGTGGCACTCTCTGGCTGCAAGGTAAACTGTGTCTGAGGCTGGATTTGCAAAGCAGCGTCTATATCGGCAAACAAGCCTAAGGCATCGCCTTCAGCGAGGACTTCATCGATGCTTTGGTAGACCTTGGGTAAAGACGCAGCTGGGGGAGAGGCTGAGGCTGGAGCAGTGACTGAGGCTGTGACTACTTGGGACGTGTCTGTGATAGTGGCAGTAGCAGCTGTTGGCTTATCCTCAGTAGCATGCGGCTCTGACGCTGGCGTGAGTGCTGACTCAGTCTTTGGTGTTTGCTTCTTCCTGCTATCAGTTTGGGGGGAACTGGTCGTAGCAGTGAGGTGATCACTTGCTTGTGTGTTTGCGCTGCCTCCAGATTCAAGGGAGCCTCTTACCGCCGTGAGTGCAGCAGCCTTACTACTGGGCATGTTAGTGGTAGTGGAGGTGGTCGTTGCCTCTAACTTATGTGACGTAAGCTGCGCTTGTACTTGCGTGCGGATGTCTTGTGCTACTTGCGGGTAGTGTTGTTGCAGACCGTACCATGCTGCAGCCGCCTCCTTATCGGCAAAGTCTTTGTAGGCAGCTTGATCCTCTGGCAGGTGCTGATATCTACCTACAAAATCCAATACCTGTTGTGCACTCTCAGCAACTTGGGGGTTCTTGATGTGCTTGAGTGGATTTACGGCAACGTCTGCCAAGAGGTGTAAGCCATCTTCCGCCGCATCGGCAGCAAAGAGCTCCTCTAAGTTACGCGGACGTTTCTGTGGTGGTAGGTTCAGTGGTAGCTTCATGTCTTTTGTTACCTTAGCGTATGCGTTGCTATGTCAGCAGCCACAAAGTGAATGTGACTTAGGTTCGACCTCAACAGTCGCGTGTCACTTGGGAGTAAACCACCATCTACAGCGGCTTTTGGGCTGGTTAACTGCTCTCACTATCCTGCTCTCTTAGGGATCACAGGAGAGCTCTCCTTGTGGGACAGGCATTTACGCTCTTACAGCGCCCGCCCCTTAGCTGTGTCCGTGAGTCGTTCTGGCAGTTGCAACGTGGTCATCCTGAGGTTAGACCTTAGTCGTGGTGGTAGTAGTGTTGTTGGTGGTGGTGGTGGAGCTGGTCGCGGCTTGCGCTCTAAGCTGTTGCTCCTTTTTGCGACGTAAATAGGCATAGACCTCAGCTAAGCGCTTTTCAAAGTCATTGACGCTGTGAGGATTAGGCTCGCGCTTATGCTCGACGATGAATTTGTTCAGAGCAGGCCACAGCAAGCACGCCTCTTCTTCGGAGACTTGGGCTCGCTTGGCAAGCACTTGGTCTTGGATGGCATGGAAAGTCGCGGCGTCGAGATTGCGGGAGATAAAGTCGTGAGCATCTTGGAAAGGGTTGATCGCTAAGATCAGATTGATGTCCAGATCATCGACGTTAATAAACTTCTCGGAGAACTTGAGCAGAGCGTTGTTGTCGATAACTACCTCATTGTGGGTACGACGCTGCTTAGAATTGCTGCCAGCGTCATCACTGCTGTGCTGCTGCTCACTGTTAGCGCTGCTACCACCATTGCCACCTGAACCCGCATTGGCGTCAGTGCCAGCATCCTTCGCAGCAGCTTGCTGCTCCTTGGTCTCTGCAATAAACTTTTTTAAGACGGCTGGGATGTTAAGCTGGGCTAAGACCGCCGAGGAAATGGTAGCGATGTCGCTATCGGAGAGGTCGAGCGACGCGAACATCTTGCTTATAACCTGCGGGATGCTCTTATTCCAGAGCAGCTCGTTGATCCCTTGGCCATCGCTAAAAATGCTCTCGCTCATGATTGGCTCAGAGTTTACAAGCTGCTCCACGATGCTGGAGACACCGCCTTCTAAGATAGCCTTGACCGCAGGGCTCAGAGGGGCCTTTTCATCATCATTGATGGTAATGATGAGGTGGTCTTGCATCGATTCCTCATCGCCCTCACTGGAGCCCTGTGGATGAGGCTGTGACTGAGGCTGTGATTGTGGCTCGTCATCCTTATCCCTGCGGACACGGAAGTGCACATTAGGGACTAAGACCTGCTCCATAAGCAATGAGAGGGAGATGGCTTTAAGCAGGCTATTGACGGCATTAGCGACGTCTGATTGCTCCGCGTCTGGTTTGGCGATGAGATTGGTGTATTGCGCGTGCTCCTTGCCTGGGGCATCACGGGTGGTGCGGCCAATGATTTGTACGACCTCTGTTAAGGATTTGCGATAACCAATAGTCAGCACTTGCTCACACCATGGCCAATCAAAGCCCTCTTTGGCCATATTCAGCGCGATGATGATATCAATGGCATCCTTGTCCGCACGAACATGCCGCAAGTAATCTAAAGTACGCTTCTGAAGGCCTGGAGTTTGATCATCGACAAGGTCGGCTACTTTAAGCAGACGGCCATCAGGTGTTTGCAGAGTGCAAATACCTTTGTCTTTATCATTGACCACGACCTTACCCATGACATCGCGGAGCTTGCCCACTTCGTCATACTTGCCGGTGGACTCATGTGAGGTGACGTGGGGCAGAAAGATCATCGTCTTCTTGGTGGTGTCCAAGATATCGTGCACCGCATCAGTCCAGATGCCGCTATAAAAGGCGTAATCGAGGCCTAAGCTCTTGAGGTACTTGTAGCTTTTAAGTTGCTCGTAGTAGGTGTAGGTGACCTTATCAAAGAGCTCTTCGTCCTGAGGCTCCAGCACTGGCACACTGTCACCACGAAAATACGAGCCGGTCATAGCCACAATGTGAGCTGAGGTGTTTTTCATCAGGGAGTGCAGCACGCTGCCTAAGCGATTGTCTCTATCAACAGAGACGTGGTGAAATTCATCTACGGCAATCAGCGCCTGATTGAGCACGCTCTTATCCTTGAGCTGATCATAGAAGAAGATCAGGGTTGGGTGGGTGCAGAGTAAAAAGTGTGCCTCAGGATCAGCGATAAACTTGTTGACGGTTTTAACCTTTTGCTGATCAGTAACGCTTGTGTCGCACAGGTTGTATTTAGGGTCGATTTCCCAGTCACACCAAAAGCCTGCAGAAGTAAGGTCAGTGCTACTGAAGCTGTTACCAATGGACATTTGCGGGACAGCAATGATGACCTTAGTGCAGCCTTGGTGATACACCTTATCTAAGGCTACGTACATGAGGGCACGGGATTTACCGCTGGCAGGAGGGGCCTTAATAAGGAGGTATTGGGCGTTACGTTTTTCATAGACACGTGATTGCAACTCGCGCATGCCCATGCTGTTATTGTTGCTGGTATCGCTGTGATCGAATCGGAAGTTGAGCACATCTTCACGTGCAGTGATCATGCAAAAGTCTCCTTAGCCAAAGGACGTGGTGCTAACAAGCTCATTGCAGCAGTAGTTAAGAGCACCACGTCATGGGTAAACAAGAGGGGAGTAGGGAAGTGCTAGCAGCTAATCTGCTTTTGCATTTGCGTAGAGCTGCACCAAAAACCGCGTGCGCTCCGCATCGTCAGCAAAAGGCTCAGGCCGATAGAGTTGCTCTACTGCTAAGTCCAAAGCCTCATGTGCCTGCTTGAGGTCTTTAGGCATGGTCTCAGGTGCGTAGAGCTCGGCCAAAGTCTGTGTCAAATAGAACTTGCGCTTGAGCAAGATATCCTCAGCCAAGGTGGTGATAGCCGCTTGCTGCTCAGGCGTGGCTTGTGGCCAGATAAAGGTGTTGTAGGTGAGGTCACGTAAGTAGCGGTAATCGTTCTTGAGCTTGCTTGCAGTTGCGTGCAGCCAGCACAGGTGCAGGTGGGAGGAAATAATGCCAAAGTGGTAGTGGCTGGCATGTGGCAGAAGAAAAGCGCTGTCTCCTACCACTGTGTTGTCATCGACAAAGGCCATAGGCACGTATGTACGGTGCGCGGAGATCATTCTTGGGATCACCAGCGCGGGAGCAAGAGTAACGGGCTCCTGAAACGCCCACGGCTGCTCACGGAGCTTATAGGCTGCACTGGTTTTTGGCGCTTGCTCCCGATATGACTTGCATGCCGCTACATGTTGCATGAGAGGAGGGATTTGCTCCCATTGCGCCTTAGTCTCGGCGCCTAAGAAGAGGCACCTACGATAGGTGCTATTTAGGAGCTCAGCGCTGCCCACAAAACGCTTGCAAAACGCCTCAGCTGCGGGATATGCAGATACAAGGCGATCGTACTCGTCAGGGTCAAGGAAGAGGTTGCCGCCATCTGCAGGCGTATTGCCTTGTACTAAGTGCAGAGGCGCGGACAAAGGCTGGGCATGAGCTGCTACGCCGGTATTGCTTTTACCGGCAGTACTGCTGACTGGCTCTTTATGGTCAGTGGTCATACAGAGGGTTCCTTGAAAAAAGGCGTGAGCTCGGCAGCCGCTCATTGCATCCTTGCAGTGGTGTAGAGCCACGTCCTGAGGTAAAAGTGAAAAATGGGTGTACTGGAACAAAGAGCGTGTTTCTAGAGCGCTCATCTGTGGTGGGGTGAGCACCACACTACGTAGAGGAGGTAGCGCCAAACGCCCTCATTACGGCTCTTTTAGATGAACTAGTACAGCGTTCGCTAAGTACGTGTATTAAACAATCACCATAAAGCCCTTGTTTGTTAAAGGACACCAAGCGGTCACTAACGCACAGCCTCCACGATAAATCCCTGATTTATCGGCTTTTAATGGATCGTGTCGTTTTGCGCGCACTTAGAGAACGCTGTACTAGTAATTGGCAAGGTAGAGTTTGGGGACGCCATTGCACTCTAAGGGGAACCGTTATAGAGGGCATTGCGTTGGTACGTGCTACTTGGCCTTGATCGAGCGTGCTTTGCTGGCACGTGCAGGCTTCTTTTTAGCCTGCTGCGCTTGCTCTGCTCTTTTGACGGCCTCGGCGTAGAGCTGCAGCATAAAGGTCGTGCGCTCATCATCGTCAGCAAATGGCTCGGGACGGTAGAGGCGTTCTACGACTAAGTCCAAATCTTCGTGGGCTTGCTTCAGGTCGTCTGGCATGGTCTCTGGGTTGTAGAGCTCGGCAAGGGTCTTATTCATGTAGGACTTACGCTTGAGCAGGATTTTTTCGGCGAGGTCAGTGATTTTGGCTTGTTGCTCGGAGGTGCTTGGTGGCCAGACAAAGGTGTTGTAAGTGAGGTCGCGGGAATATCTGAAGCTTGTTCCAAGATAGCCAGAGGTTAAGCGCATCCAGCACATATGGATGCGAGAGGTGAGAATGCCAAATTGGTAGTGGGTGGCGTTAGGGATGAGAAATGCGCTGTTGCTGACAATGGTGCTATTGTCAACAAAGGCTATAGGTATGTAAGGACGACGGTCAGAACTAACAGCGGGGATGACAAGCGCCGATTCAGGGTTAATCTGCTCTCGAAATGACCACGGTTTATCTCGAAGCTTATAGGCATCACCAGTTTTTGGAGCTTGCTCACGATAGGCTCTGCAGGCATCGACGTGTTGCACGATAGGCGGAATTTGCTCCCATTGCGCGCGATCTTCCTCTTTGAGGAAGAGACACCAACGGTAAGTGCCATTAATGATTTCTTCGCTGCCTTTAAAGCGCTTAAAAAAGGCCTCGGCCTCAGGATAGGCATCTATAATGCGGTCGTGCTCGTCAGGGGCGATGATGAGATTGCCACCATCAGCAGGCTTAGAACCAATTAGGAGATTGGCAGGCAGGCAGGCAGGCAGGCAGGCAGGCAGGCAGGCAGGCAGGCAGGCAGGCAGGCAGGTTCAGCGAACGGTTTTGCTGATCTAGCAATAATCACAGCGCTGTAATCAAAGCTACCGTTGACTGGCAGCAAGTATGGAGAAATGGCCTTAGTGTGATGCACCGTGAGTCTGTTGTCAGCACTGACTTGAAACAAGCGCTTGAAGCCTGTGTCATCAAAAATATCACGGTAGGCAAAGCCCACAATGGTGCAGATTACACCTGCATTCTTGCTGGCAGCGTTGCTCCACTTAAACGAGTTGTAGGCAAAGTTGATGCGGATGCCCTGCGACAGCAGTAAGCCCCACAGTGTTTCCACTTGTGAGCCTTGGCAAATAGAGTTGGTGGCCACAAAGGCAGCTTGTATCTGCGGGTTGCCTTTCATGTAGTCCGCAGCCTTAACGAACCATGCCGACACAAAGTCGATTAAGCCCAATTTGTGTTTTGGAGGGTAGACATCACGCAGCCACTGCTTTTGCTCGGCAGTAGTATAAGTGCTACCGCAAAACGGCGGATTGCCCATGATGTAAGCGCACTTGCTTGCAGGCAGCACCTCATTCCAGTCAGTGGTGAGGGCATTTTGCTGGCGAATGACCGCCGAAGTCTTAAGCGGCAGGGTTGCTACAGGCACACCGAACTTAGCGCCAGTCTCCTGATTCATGACGTGCTGCATCAGCCACATCGAAAGGTGAGCAATCTCCGCTGGCCAGTCCTCAATCTCGATGCCATAGAACTGGTTAATGTTGACCTTAATGGCCTCATCAAGCAGCAGGAAGTTTTCATCCAAGAGCAGCTCTAAGACCTTATTCTCAAGACGGCGCAGCTCACGGTAGGCAATGAGAAGGAAGTTACCGCAGCCACAGGCTGGGTCTAAGAAGTTTAAGCTCGCCAGCTTGTCATGAAACAGGGAGAGCTGCTCCTTCTTAGCTGCTTTGGCCTTAGGGGTAGACTCATCTAAAGCCGCTAAGCGCTCAAACTCCGCATTAAGCGCGTCAAGGAACAGGGGCTTGATGACCTTGAGGATGTTCTCCTCACTGGTGTAATGAGCACCCAGCTGATGGCGTAAGTCAGCATCCAAGGCGTTTTGGAACATGGCGCCAAAGATGGCAGGAGAGATCTCATTCCACTTTAAGCTGCCGCAGTCGAGCAATTGGTTACGGGTGCCAAGCTTAAACTGAGGGATATCGATTGTATCGGCAAACAGGCCGCCGTTAACGTAAGGGAAGGCAAGGAGCTCCTTTGGTAAAGGACGCCCTATATTCTTTCTCTCGTTCTCTGGGGTGTTTAGCACCGTAAAGAGGTCTGTGAAGAAGCTCTCAGCGCCGTTACCATGATTATCGACAAAGAGCGCAAAGGCATTGGTGAACTGCTGCGGCGCAAAGATCTGCGTATCCTCGGCAAAGAGACAGAAGAGCACGCGGCGAATGAATTCGTTGATGCTGTGAGTGTGGTCTTGCTCGATGTTATTGTTACGAGCAAGGGTGTCCAAAAGGCGGGTAATTTGCTGGCAAGCTTTAACATCAGCGGCGGTGTTAGCATCGATCACTACTGCTTGCTGGCCAGTGATAGGGAGGAAGGTGGAGTAGTTCTCAGCCAAGTCACTGAGCGCAATGCTATCTGTGGATTGCGTTTTAACGTTGTATACGGCAAGTAAGCTCGGGCCACAGCAAATAGCCAGCTGAAACTTCGACTTTGGACGCTTAAACTCAGACAGCGCTATGACCTCAGTGAGGCTGGAGCGAACGTCATCATCGCTTTTAAGGAAGCGGAAATAGACGCGATTGCCAATGGCGACATCGGGGCGCACCATGGTGGCAGCATCGTAAAAAGAGGAAGCGAGAAGTGAGGCTTGGCCGTTGTTGAGGGCGATGGTAATGGTGGACTCTGGCGTCTTGAAGATGCGCATAAACTGCCGAAAAAACTCGTCGCAGTCCATGTGCTGCATCATGCTATCGCCAAGCTCCTTAAGAGCGGAGAGGTTGTCGCCAATGCTTTTCATGGTAAGTGTGTTGCGGTGTTGGTCGCTTTTAATGGTTAATCAGCAGCTGTGGTTTGCTTACCGCTGTAGGTGTAGGGTGTACCGATGGTGGGTACAGCCAAGAGTAACTGGGCTCAGGGGGAGAAAGCCGTTAGTACGTTATTGGTGTTGCCACTACAGGAGGGAGCTTAAGCAGATGGTGCCCAGACCGTGTTGATGATGATGAGCTAGAACCGCACTGCTCGTAGCTACCTTTGCTCATAGTGGTATAGGGAATACGGTATGTCAGGCAGCTGCTGTGGTTGCTGTTGAGTCTACTCTGATTGCCCCACATGCACAAGCCCCTACAGCATGTAGGCTGAGCCGCTGTGTTTTTGAGTCTACACTGATTGCACCGCATGCACAAGTGCCATCACAGCACTAAATATGGGTATCCATATCTGGCTCGCAAAAGGTCGTGTACAGCGCCCGCCCCATGAGCCCATGAGCAAGAGCTGTTTTCTGCATACCGCTACAGGCAAGGCAACAGTATCTTGCTAAACGCAACTTTAAGCGGGCTTGAGGCTAAATGGTTGGGAGCTTGAGGCACCTTGGATGACGCCACCTATAGGTAGGGAGCAAAAGTCCATGAATCACGCTGTATTGTGGAGAGCTCTACGTGATTTCACAGCCCCCTTGTCCTTGGTGTGGGCGGGCGCTGTTATGAGCACCTTACCATTAGCAGCAACCCTTGTGATAGGTCACAGACGCTATTGCTTCACAGCATGCGTTTGAGCAGGCTGCAGCTGCACCATCGATGCTGGTCAGAGATGCTGCTTACAGGGTAGAGCAGTATTTAGGTGCTCTTACAGCGCCCGCCCCATGATAAGTGCTGTCCTGCAGGTAGGGGATCTTGGGAGTCAGCTGCTTAGGAGAAGGTCTTGGCCGCGCTAAGCTTAAAGGGACAGCCAAGCAGCACTCTAAAGCGGTGTTTTGGAGCGTTATACGCCATATTGGCTAATGAGCGCCACAAATTGCAGTGTAGAGTATATAGCGCCGCATACATAGGGAAGCATCATGGGCTCAAGGATAGGGGATAGGGATAAACCATCACCTTTGCCACGGTAAGCAAGCAACCAAAGAGAGTATGCCCGCTATAAGCAGGTGATGAAGGCAATGCTGTTTACCAATATGCTGCCCATCCTCTCAAGCTTATGCAGCACTGCTGCTATAGATGATGCATACAGACGCCAGCTACTGCGTTATGAGGCTGGGTGGTCTCGCGGAGTATGGTTAACAGCGCCCGTCCCTTACCCGCCTACTGCTTACTGCCTCAAGGTTATGAGGTACTCTCCAAAGAGAAGAAGCTACCACAGAGACAGGCTCCACCTATAGGATGGGCATAAAGTCAGAATCTTATGAAGTGTTGGTAAAGCTCGGTATGAGGCTGTACGTGCTCAACTGACTGGTGACAGGGGCGGGCGCTGCTATAGGGCACTTACCTTTAGCTAAGCCCTGCGTAAGAGGGTATAGGGTCATTACGGGGCTGAACGGATCCTGGCAAGATGTGGCTTATACAGCCAGCCATTTGGCAAAACATGCGTTGGAGCAAGCTTCCATCACGGATCTTGCTGCCGCAGATGGATTAATAGCCTTCAAGCTGATAGCCACGGCTACCAAAATAATTTGAGGACACCTTAGAGCAGACAGTATTCACAGCCTGCGAGTTGCCAGGATCCGTTCAGCTCCTGATGACTCATATAGCTCCCTCAATGGAGCATAGGAGCTTTATCAGTGCGCACCGTAAGCGGCTTTTATCCCTTCCCCTTAAAGTCGGAGGCATGCTTTCAGAGCGTTACCATGGAGCTCTAAAAGGTATGGATTAGAGAGGCACCCCATAGGATAGGGCGATATGTGGAGACGTCTTACGACGGCTCATAGCGTAGCAGAGTAGGGCACCGATAGAGAGCCCTATGATGCTCTATAGGCCTAACAGCACCAAGTACTGGGGCGGGCGCTGCTAAGGGCAACTCTTCAGTGGTCGTTTGCAGGCACTGGCGTTAGTCACAGTGTCTTGCTTCATCAAGCTTAGCTACGCCTAAGAGCCACACGCACGTGCCGCCAAGAAATGGCAGACTTGCCTTCAAGTCTTAGGAGAGTTGCGGTTTTAGCCCACAAAAGAGCGGTCTTAGCTCGTATTCGCCATTGTTGCCCTTGCTGGCACAGCCGCAACGCCCAAAGGGTAGGTTTATACAATCAATATTGTTAATATACAGGCTTACTTTATCAACTTACAGCGGGAGGCGCTAGGATAGCGTGGTTAGGTGCGTACAGAGGGTGACAGCTAGGTGTGTTATGGGTACCTGATGTGGTTAGCATAAGCTTACTTTTGCCTACAAGAATCCTGATTTTACCGGCTTTATGTTAGCAGTTTTAGTTTATCGATATTGTTAATATACTGAAAAACTTTGGTCAGATCATCATGGCTGGGAGCTGGTGGTGTGCTCCTATGAGGGGACGCTATCTTAGGTACGTGCTGAGTTTGGCTCCATACTGTAGGGTGGCTGTTTAGAGGCGGAGTACTCAACATGCTATGCCTTCAGTCAGCATAGGTGCGAAGGCATGGAGGCACCGCAACTTGGGGGCATAACAAGCTGACTGGGATGTAGTCTCGAACCGGCACCGCGTAGTGGCACAGTATGGTAGGTAGCCTAAGGTTAGGCCCCCATAGCATCGAGATACTTTAAGGTGCTGTGAATCTGGAACAAGTCAGCAACTCGATACTACAATGGGGTGGTAGTACATCATCATTATTAATGAGCAGGGGTAGCTTTCATCCCTGAATTACCTCCTTGATTAGGGTAACCGATAAAGCGCATGGTCAAGATGCCTTGTTCAGCTTAATCCAGTATCTTTTGCAAAAAACCTCATAAATAAGCGCTTCGCTGCTGCGATAGTCCTCGTACTATTGTCTACCAGTAACCCTTACCACGTGTTAAAACAGCATAAACAAGCCAATCGCCGTTTTGGTGCTTGAAATCTTGCTGTTGGCAGTAAATCCTAAAGCAAACGTCAAAGCGGTGCTATAAGAGCATCATCACGCTCAGTTCGATTCTAAGGGTCGGGTCTTAGGTAGTCTTGAGCATGTTGGTGGAAGAGACACTTACCTTAAGGTGAGTACGTACTTTGGCATCATTGTGGTGGGGGCCTCGTAAAGGGCATAGGGTTAGGCACCTCGATCAGCAAGGGTACGGATCATACCTAATCATGGGAGTACGGTAAGGTGACACCACGTCATGATGTACATGGTTCCAGTAACCTATAGGGTTAGGCGGCTCCTGAAGACGGGGTACGTTATTCACTACAAATGTAGCTTGGCATGATACCAGCCATAAGCATAAGTGGAGGTAAGGTGGTGTTCTGTCTGCATACTCCATCGTGAGGCCTCTCATACTTAAGGTACCCTATTGCTCTGGGATAGGGTGGGGTATAGTGTTTCCACAGCCACGGTCAGCACCTTGTCCTCTGGAGCAGGTGGTAGGTACCATATAGGGTAAGGTGGTACCCTATTATTGAAGCACGATCCTCACTGCCCTGTGCACTTGGCTGGGGTACTCGTCATAGGCACCGAGTGTATAGCTGGTTACTGCTGCTCATCATCCTGCCTCTTTGTCCTAAGGTAGCCTTGGGTAACTAAGACGCCATATGAGGCTGGGCACTGGGTTGTAGTAGGGTGGTACTTTGAGGTGAGTACGTGCTTGGTCACCTACTTGGGTAGGCCTTGTAAGGGTGAGGTCAGCAGGTACCCTCACTTTGATTCGTAGTGATGGAGTTTAAAAGTATTTACCACCAAGCGGCGCTTGAGGTCATCAAGATAAACCGCTAATACAAGCCATCCAATAGTGATCTTCAAAGTAGATCGCTGATCGGTGTGGCTCGGTAAATACTTTTGAACTTCATCAGTAGTTTCAGGGAACCCTCCCTGAGTACTGGCATATGTTGAGGGTTGAGTACCACGAGGCAAGGTACGCATGTCGCCTCATAAGGGGTGCCATGACTAAGCTTAAGGTTGCGATAGGTTGCCACTGCGTCAATATGGTCAAGATGCAAGTACCCTCAGGGAGAGGGGTACCTCATCTCCATACTGCCAAGGGTAAGGTTACATCCCATGACCTCCTTTCAACCAACTTGACTTGGTAGCATCCCAACAGATACAGGGGTAATGTTGTCAATCTGCATAAAGCTGGGAGCTTACTGGGGCATTGGTGCTGAGCCAAAGCTCCTAACCCAGAGAGCACCTACGCACAATGGCACCTACTGTCCTTTAAGCTGAGCACTGCTCAAGATATGCCTTTTACGCGGATAATCCCATAAATAAGCGCTTTTCACAGGTGCTTACAGCTAAGCTCTGAAATAGCGTGGTCTTAGTACAGCCCCTACCGCGTGTTAAAACCGCATAAATAAGGCAATCGCCATTTTGGCGTTTAGTTTTTTAGTGGTAGCGGTATTTACCTTAATCACACACCAAAACGGCGCTATGCAGTTAGCACGACAAGCACTTTTGAGGCACTATCTGCGAAGAATGCTGACTTGGTGTTTGCTCCCTCATATAGGGTGGCTCCTTACCCAGCTGTCAGCACTAAAGCTAACCTTGCTGGTTCGATGGTGGTGGTGATACCTCGTAATGCAGGCTGACACCATCAGCACACGAACCTTGTCACTGGCCACAAGGTCGCGGACGTACCTCATCACCCTGTGTCTTGGTAGGGTACCAACCTTACTCACATAAGGGTGTTATGATGGCCACCATCATGACCGTCAACTTGGTACCCTATAGGGTGATGCAGTAGGTATCTTCGACCATGTACCCTGAAGGTATCACATTGAGGCATAGGGTGTAGGGTGGTACACAAAGTACAGGCACTTCACTATACTTTCAGCACTACGGATCCCATAGGGTCTGCTACGGTACCGAGGGTGGTGACGGTAAGTCATGAGCCACCACGTGGGGGTGAGCCAAAGGCATAGGGTTTAAGGTGGTACCAAAGTACAGGTACACTGGGTATTAATATGGTGACCTCGACCACGTCCTTCTAAGGGAGTAACGTTGAGCCTTGGGATAGGGTGGTACAGGGTAATGACATCCTTAGATCAAGAACCTCGTCCTCAGGGTACCCTTATCACATGGTGCCCCTTACCGAGGGAGCGACATCTTAGGTAACGATACGAGGGTGGGTATCATAGGGTAAGGGTAAAGGTAGAGTGAAGGCTAGGGTAGGGTAGGGTGGTACCTAATTATAACTGGAAGTGCTGGTACCCTTCGGGTATGGCCCCCTCGATCCATGGTACCATAATGTGGTCACGTCCACGCATATTAAGAGGGTGGTGAGTGGAGCCCCTCTCAGTACAGGCACCTTGTCACGCACCCCAAGGTAGTGGACATACCTCGGTGTTACGACCTTGGTAGGGTACCATTCCTCAGCACATTGGGTAATAGGTTGCTCCTTCATGACAGCCATCATTGGTACACCTATAGGGTGTTGCCTGTGGTAGCTGACCCGTACCCTGAGGGTGTCACATCGAGACATAGGATGCAGGGTGGAACCTCAAGCAAAGAAAGGTAGCTCATCCCGTCTGCCCATACTAAGGGTACCCTTGTCACAGGAGCACCTATACCTAGGACGAGGCTATTCTAAGGTAACGTTACGACCAGAGTCACCACCACCACCATCATGGTGGCCCCCAAAGCACAGGGGTAGAGTGGCGCCTCGTCCAAGGGTAAAACATAAAGACGGGCTGGCAGAATGAAGGGCCCTCAAAGCCAACCACCTTAATGATCCGACCCTAAGTAGTACCAAGCTGAATCAGCTCTTCAGCCACTAAACCAGCCATATGTGCCAAAAATGCGATAAATAAGCGCTTTTCTTCCAAGTACACCTATAAGAGCAGCATGAGTCCATCCTCAGCAACAGTCTTACCACGTGTTAAAACCGCATAAATAAGCCAGTCGCCGTTTTGGTGCTTAGATTTAAAAGCTGGCAGTATTTACCTTAACCAAGCGTCAAAACGGCGCTACAGCACCAAGCTTTTGGGACAGTTTCAGCTGCCGTACCACGGGAGCAAAGCACCTCCGCAGTGGTATCCAGCCCGTTATAGCAGCAAAAACAGCTTATATAAGCCATTCTTAATACAAAACCTGATAAATAAGCCGTTTATGCACGGTATAGCCGCCGAGATAGCCAATGTCATGTATAACAGCTCATACAGCCACGCAGAATCCATACAGCCCTACTGCAAAACCCTATTTATGTTATGTTAAATTTAAAACAGAGAAGAAAGCAAGGGTGTTCCCTTAGTCACGAGCAGCAGCTGCTGCTGTTGCCATGTCTTATAGAACTTATAGCGTATATAGCAGCAAAGCGCTTATATAAGCCACTTTCAGTATAAAAGCTGATAAATAAGCCTTTCCTATCACATGAGCACCTGAGAACACCGCGCACGTCGTACAGTCAATCAGCATCGCCCGCTACTAACCCACGTGTCACCGCACCAACCCCCCCAGCGCACAACAATACAACCCAGCCAGCAGCTGCCAGCTACCCCAACATCTAACCTTAGCTCACACCAACCCGCCATAAACCCCAACCAAACCAGCCCACCTCCCACAAATAGCAAACTTAACTTAATCCACCATTATACGAAGATGTAATTGGGGTATGGATGGGAGTGTTATGGTGGTTTTTTGCTGGTGTTTGGTTGGATGTTTTGGGGTGGTGCTATTTAGCGATGAGGATCCTAAGCTTCTATGGACTTGGCACGTGGTCGAGGTGGTATGAAGGTGTGTTCAGCATGGTGATCACAGGGGCTGATTTCTCAGATATGGGGTAGCACCTAAGGTCAGAAGTACATCATGGTGCTCTGGGGTTCGTACTGAGACGTGGTCTCAGGATAGCATCTTTGCAAGTTTACTCCTCATGGTATGAGTAAGGTGCGGACTCTTAGTGGTGCTTTTGGTTACGGTCTGAGGGTAGCACCGCCGAGGCTTCGATCGTTGGTAGCATGAGGTGCTAGCTTGATGGGGTAATGTCCTTGCGTTTCAGCAAGATTTGGCTTATTTATCAGGTTACAGAGGGTGGCAAGAGGGTGTGAAGACGTGGGAGCGGCACAGTGTGATGGTAGGGGCACGTGGTAACCACCAGCTGCAGGCATAATGGGTACAACTTGCTACGTATGGGGTATATAGGGCATCTTTGGCTTATTTATCTGCTTTTAGAGGGTGGCAAGGGAGTGGGGTGGTGGCCTAAGCACGCTCTAGAGGTTAGAGGCTACACCCTATCCCCTACTCTTGGCACCCTATCCTACCTGCTCTTCGCACCGAGGGCTGTGGTGCTTTGGTGATTACAGCTGGCAGCTGCCACGGTAGCTTGCGCTGGGTGGTACTCTTGGGTAACGGGCATGGTAAGGAGATCTGGCTGGTACTGGGGGCACCATGAAGTTGGGGATGGGCACGTGATAGGCTCATAGGTGCTGATGTCACCCCACCCTCAAGGCAAATGGTCAGGGGTATGAGCACAGGCTGAGGTAAGCTCAGGTGGTAGCCTCGACATGACACCCTATAAGGACACATGGTCACGTCCCCTGTGGAGACGTCCTATCAGGAGCAACATGGCAGATGGCTCAAGGCAGGTGCTGATCTTATGGCTGGGTACGTGGTGCCCTCGGTCTCAGGTTAAGGAGCCATAGGCTGTATGGTTTCCACGGTTGGTGTCACCCTAAAGGTCAGGTTGTCATAAGGAGATGGGTGGCTCTGAAATGAGGGTGGTTAGTTGAGGGGAAGCAGGTATAGGGTTAAGCAGTGGTAGCTGCTCTGGATAAAAACAGCCAAGCTGGGTATAAGTCATGTGTACGGCTATCCCAAGGTCAGCCACTCTATCCCCTCTGCACCACCCAAAAGGTATCGTCATTTGTACTTTTTACCCTGCACTTTAGCGCCGTTTTAGCGCTTGATTAAGGTAAATACTGCCGACGGTAAAATCTAAGCACCAAAACGGCGATTGGCTTATTTATCAGGTTTCAGAGGGTGGCAAGAGGGTGTGAGAACGTGGTCGCGGCACCTTACTATCGGCTAAGACACGCGGTAGCCACCTCGGCTAGCAAGGTGAATACGACTTACTGCGTATGGGGTATATAAAGCATCTTTGGCTTATTTATCTGGTTTTAGAGGGTGGCAAGGTGGTGGATACGTGTCTGAGCAGCTATAGAGGCTAGCGGTTACCCCCTATTCTCTACTCTTGGCACCCTATCCAACCAATCTCTTAGCACCGAGGCCTATGGGGCTGGACATAACTGGCCATGGTGGCGTGTTCTGCGTTATCCTTCGGGTACAGGCATGGTAAGGAGATCTGACTGGTACTGAGGGCACCATGAAGTTGGGTATGGGCACGTGGTTGGCTCATAGGTGCTGACATCTCCACACCCTCAGGGCATGAGGTCAGGGGTATGAGCACAGGCAGGGTACGCTCAGGTGGTAGCCTCGACAGTGCCACCATATCAGGACACAGGGTCACGTCCCCTGTGGGGACGTCCTATCAGGAGCAATATAGCAGATGGCTCAAGGCAGGTGCTTATCTTAGTGGCAGTGGACTGGTACCTTCGGTCACTGGATAAGGAGCCATATGCTGTATGGTTTCCACGTGGGTGTCACCCTAAAGGTCAGGTTGGCATAAGGAGGTGGGTGGCTCTGAGATGAGGGTGTTTAGTTTAGGGGAAGCAGGTATAGGGTTAAGCAGTGGTAGCTGCTCTGGGTAAAAGCAGCCAAGTTGGGTATGGTCATGAGTACAGGTTAGCTGCGGGACTATGATCAGCCACCCTACTCCCTTTGCTCCACCCAAAGGATATAGGCACCTGCGCTCTAACGTCGTTTTAGCGCTTGGTTAAGGTAAATACTGCCGACGGTAAAATCTAAGCACCAAAACGACGATTGGCTTATTTATCAAATTCCAGAGGGTGGCAAGAGGGTGTGAGGACTTGGTCGCGGCACAGTATGAGAGACAGATGTACGAGGTAAACCCCCTCGAATGGCAAGGTGATACGGATTGCTGTGCCTAAGGTGTATAGAGTATCTTTGGCTTATTTATCTGGTTGTAGAGGATGGCAGAGGTGGGGACACGTGATATGAGCACGCGCTAGAGGCTTACAGGTTACCCCCACCCTCTACTCTTAGCAGCGAGGTTTATATGGCTTGTCACAGCTGACATGGTTGCTTGGCTGGATGTACCGTTGAGTAACGGGAATAGTAAGGAGTCTCTGGCTGGTTTGGTTATTACCAAGGGGGTGTCTTTGGGTACAATGGCAGCTCATATGTGGAGACATCACCCACCCTAAGGGCACATGCTCAGTGGTACGAGCACAGGCATGGGTAAGATCAGGCGGTAGCCTCGACAGTGCCACCCTATAAGGACACATGGTCACGCCTCCAGTGGGGACGTTCTATCAGGAGCAGCATGGCAGATGGCTTAAGGCTGGTACTGATCTTAGTGGCATGGTACGTATGCCCTCGGTCTCAGGTTAAGGCGCCATATGCCGTAAGGGCTCACGTTAGTGTCACTCTACAGGGTACGTCGTCATAAGGTGGTGGTGGTGGTGCTCTCTGATGTAAAGGTAGTTCGTCAAAGGATAAGCGGTTCTAGTGTGCGATTCATGGGGGGCCATGAAAGAAGGGTGGTGGGCATGACAAGGAAGTGCCTTCAAGGTACTTTCTGCCAAGCAGCTTCGCTTCGGAGTTTGTATTAGGCCAAGTTGTGGTATCCACCAAACTCTGAGCAGAGCTCAAATGCAGTACCCCATGAATTGCACACTAGAACCGGATAAGCTGGCATAGGCATATGGGTAAGCTGTGGTAGCTGCTCTGGGTAAAAACAGCCAAGCTGGGTATGGTCATGAGTACAGGTAGCTGCTGTACTAGGGGCAGCCACCCTACTCCCTTTGCTCCACCCAAAGAATATAAGCACCTGCGCTCTAACGCCGTTTTGGCGCTTGGTTAAGGAAATGTTGCCAGCGGTAAAATCTAAGCACCAAAACGGCGATTGGCTTATTTATCAAATTCCAGAGGGTGGCAAGAAGGTGTGAGGACGTGATCGCGGCCTAGTATGAGAGACAGGAGTATGAGGTAGACACCCTCGGCCGACAAGGTGGATATGGCTTACTGTGCCTATGGTGTATAGAGTCTCTTTGGCTTATTTATCTGGTTTTAGAGGGTGGCAGAGGCGGTGGACACGTGATATGAGCACGCTCTAGAGGCTACAGGTTACACTCCACCCCCTACTCTTAGCCCCTTCCCTGATCTTAGCAGCGAGGTTTATGTGGCTTGGTCACAGCTGACATGGTTGCTTGGCTGGATGTACCGTTGAGTAACGGGAATAGTAAGGAGTCTCTGGCTGGTTTGGTTATTACCAAGGGGGTGTCTCTGGGTACAATGGCAGCTCATATGTGGTAACATCCCCCACCCTCAAGGCACGTGCTCAGTGGTACGAGCACAGGCATGGGTAAGATCAGGCGGTAGCCTCGACAGTGCCACCCTATAAGGACACATGGTCACGCCTCAAGTGGGGACGTTCTATCAGGAGTAACGAGATGGGGGCTAAAGGCAGGTGGTGGTCTTAGTGGTAGTGTACTGGGTCACCTCGGTTAAGGGTAAGGAGCCATAGGCCGTATTGCCCTCACGTTAGTGTCACCCTAAATGTAACGTCGTCATAAGGTGGTGGGTGTCTCGGATGTGAAGGTTCTTCTTGAGAAAGCGGTTGGCTTAGAGGTAAGCTGTGGTAGCTGCTCTGGGTAAAAGCAGCCAAGCTGGGTATAGGGTCATGAGTACGGCTATCCCAAGGTCAACCACCCTATCCCCTCTGCACCACCCAAAATGTATCGGCATCTGTAATTTTGGCTCTCCTCAGAATTTATGGGGCGCTTAGGAGGTAATGGGGCGGCTAATTGCTGATTAGCACTGGCCTTATCCCAACCACATAAGACTGGGGCTTGAGCCTATACCCACAGATTCTGAGGAGAGCCGTAATTTTTACCCTGCACTCTAGCGCCGTTTTGGCGCTTGGCTAAGGAAATACTGCAAACCTCAAAATTCAAGCATCAAAACGGAGATTGGCTTATTTATCACCTCCCAGAGGGTAGCAGGAGGGTGTGGTGAACGTGGTCGCCCCCCTGTTACCACATGCATTACCTGCTTTGGCTTCACCTCATACTCTTTGTGTTCTATAGTGATGGGGCTTTTTTACAGATTTAGCTTATTTATCACTGTCTAGAGGGTGGTAAGAGGGGTAGGACTTTTGGTTATAAATTCATGCATAGGGTTAGCCTTAACCCTATAGTGCTCTCTGATATTGAGCACTTCACTGTGCAGGTTAATTTTACAGATTTAGCTTATTCATCAGTTTCTAGAGGGTGGCAAGAGGGTTAGAACTTTTAGCAAAATTTTACGCAGTCAGTGGTAGCCTACCATTCTGCACCATGGCCTTAATCAGCGCTCAAGTCAGTAGAGTGTTCTCGGTCAATGGAGCCCCAGTCACCAGCTCTTAGAGTGCATCTTGAGGTGGCTTACAGCAGTAGCTACTGATTGCTATGTCCGAGGGAAATCAGTTGTGCATTACAGGTTTAGGGGCTGCATGTAACAACTCTGCTTACAGCCCCTGAGCAAGCTCTTGTTCCTTTCAGACAGCCTTAAGACAGCCAGTACTAAATGACTCCACAGCATCCTGTTAGTGGAGCTGTACTGGCGCCTATAGCAGCGCCCGCCCCTGCTACGCTCTTAGAGCATCTTTACCACAGCGTATGCTGTACTACCTACCTACCTACTGATGAAGTTCAAAAGTATTTACCAAGCCACACCGATCAGCGATCTACTTTGAAGATCACTATTATAAGGCTTGTACTAGCGGTTTATCTTGATGTCAGCAAGCGCCGCTTGGTGGTAAATACTTTTAAACTCCATCACTACCTTTAGCTGCTGATGCTCGCTTGCAATGATGGGGGCTTTTTGTTGCGTTAGCAGGCCGTCCTTTAAGCCGTATACCCCATCTGAGGGCATTGCTCGCGCAACAATCGCAACACGATACGGTGTTGTGAGGTACCGTCTGCTGAGAGCTGGTGGCAATCATCAATGATGATAAGACAACAGCGGCCAAATACGGCGGCGTCGCGCTTAAGCATGGAGGCAACGGTTTGCTCAGTGGCAAATACCAAGTCGTGCTTTGTGTCCTCTTTGCCTAAGGATTCTGAGCATAAGCCTATATCTGCTTATGGCCACACCTCTTGCAGCTTGTGTGCGTTCTGCTTTACCTGCTCTCCGATGTAAGTTAGCACTAGCACGCGGTTGCAGTCCTTTGTCGTACCCACTGGATAATAAAGGCGCCATAAAGACGCCTTGAAAGGAGAGTGGTATCTAAACTGTAAGTGGTTAGGCATGTGCCTTAATGGAGGTTACCACGCGGCCTAACACTAAGCTGTTCTTAGGCATTGGGTACACTTTATATGGCGTATGGCTGTTAGCAAACATCAGGTCGTCATGATCAGCAAACACAAACTTGACCATAGCCTTTTCATTAGGCAGCGCCACGGCCATAAGCTCTCCAGCAACCGCGTGAGGGTCGTTCTGCGCTGTGTCAATCACCACGACATCTCCTTTGGCAATACCGGTGCTGGCTTTAAGAGAGTCGTCGGTGATGGTGAGCACGGCGTAAGTCACATCTGGAGACAGCTTGCAGATCTGTGCGAAATCAACCATGCCTCCTAAAGCATCTGGGGCGGGCTCTAGAGGAGCGAGACGGCATAAGCCCGTGGCGTTAGGCTCTTCCTTATTTGCAGTCTTGAGGTTGGCTACTGGGCCGTTAATCGCGTCTAAAGCCCATTGCAGGGATGGGGCAGCTTTAGCGGGCATAGCCGAGGCTGCGCTTGTAGGGCTGTTGCTAGGCATATAGACCTCGATGCGGTCTTTTTCGCTGCTAGGGGAAAAGGCCCTCTCTGGGCACTTTAAGACATGCGCTAAGGCCCGTCGTGTGGCGGCATCCATCCACTGATGGTTTTTACTGGTTTCCCATGCAGCAACAGACATTGCAGGCACGCCTAGTTTGGCCGCCACTTTGTCCTTGCTCAAGCTCAAGCACAAGCGATAAAACCGCAGGTTGTCTTTAGCCTGATTAAGACGGCGTGGAGCCTCCACTGCGCGCAACCTTTCATCCTCATCCTGAGGCAGGCTGTCAGCTACATCACGCCCCTCCAGATAAGTGAGAGGATCCAAATTAGCTATATCAGCGTTAAGCGCATTGGCCACCAGCATCAGCTTATCTGACTTAGGCCACATGAGGATCTTTTTGTTTTCCCAGCGCGCTACTGCGGTTTTTTCCACCTGCACCAGCCCTGCAAGCTGCTCCTGCGTAAGCCCCATGCGCATACGGTAAAAGAACAGGTTGTTCTTGAGGTCGAGCAGGGACTGCGGTGGGAGCACAAGCTTAATGACCATATTGCGGCATCTGTACTCGCCAGGATCGTCTCTGAGGCTAAACGGCTTGTTACGTGGATCGAGGTGTTCAATAGGAGCATTGAGTATAGAGCTGAGCTTTTTGGCCTGCTCCCAAGTAAAAACCTCAAAGCGATCTGGCGCCTCCCAGTTAGCGATAAAAGGCTGAGGAAAACCAGACTTATCAGCCAGATTACGTTGAGACAGCCCCGCACACACCCGATAGAAAGCAAGATTTTCCTTAACATCTTGCTTCGATTGTGGCTCACGGTGAAACTTGACCAGCTGGCCTCTTGTAGACTTCACCTGACTCACGTTAGGATCGAGCTTGCTTACATCGATCACCGGCGCAGCTGGTTTTTCCATTACGATCTGTTGATCAGCAGGAGCCACAGCGGGGCTCACTGTTGAAGAGCCTGATTTAGCAGAAGAGCTCATAGCATTTCTCCTATTGATATGATAAAGAGGTAACGTTGATACTTACTTTTTTATCACACGACAAAGAGAAAATCAAGACACCATATCGCAAAACAATCAAAAAACAAAATAAAATAATAATGAAATCAGTACGATACGGCATAAAGCACGGTAAGATGTGGATGCTCTACGTTTGCCAGCAAGTTGAACTGTTCAGCACCAACTTGCAAGACGGCAATATGGAGGCTATGCGTCAATGCCGCGCAGCGTTTATCAAACGCTTTGCGGGCTTAAGCTTTGAGCCTTACCAGTGCTCCGCTGGCGTCTGTACTATCAGCTACGGTCACACCGGCCACTTGCCTGACGAAATGCCCCGTAGCAGACGTCACAGCTATCACCTTGAAGAAGCAGAATCCCTCTTAGAGCAAGTCACGCAAACCGCTGTTTCTGCCGTCAACGCTTTAGTCTCGGCCTCAATGATTCCGTGGTGAGCTTTGTTTACAACATTAGGGCAGACGCCTTCGCTGACGTGCACTGGCGTTGATTAATCTTGATGTTAAATGCTTTTACAAAAAATCATCAGCACCTGTGGGTATTGCTGGCTTTTTCTACATTGATTTAACACTATAATTACAGAACTATCTGTGCTACCTGTGGAGCTTATGAGTCAGGGAAGAAAGAGGAAGCAGGTTGTCATTACTCTGCTCTACTCAAGAGCAAGCAAAGCTCTCTGGGCACTTAGACAGGAGCCTCGCACATCTTGAATAATGGTGGGACAAAAGCCAAGCAAGGAGGCACAGAAGAGCCCTGCACAGTTTAGGAGGGAAGCGGGTACAGAAAAGGCGATTAAGCGTCACCTAAGACTTTGCGCTGCTGCCAGCACTATTAACAGCGCCCGCCCCATAGGCGGTTCTTTAGGAACTCATAGCTGTGCTTGCTAAAACCTTACGTCTACCATCAGTAGAGCACAGCCTCAGTGGGGGGTGAGCTGCAAAGCAGTACGTGAGTGTTCTGAGCTTGCAATTCTTGCAGCACAACAGCTATCGTGTCACTGGTAAGCGTGGAGCACAGGAGGCAACAATAACGTCGTCTCACATAGGACTCTCCTCAGGTGCCTGTGATCACTAAAACCTGAGCAGCTGATTTGCAGTCCCTGCGGTGCTCTGTCCTAAAACCCCCCTGCTTGCTTGCCTTGCTGCATCGATCACATCACGTCTTTGAATAGGCGGCACCTTAGAGGACTGTATTGGCAAGCCCTAAGCGCAGACGTCTACATCACTGCGCCTACTCGTCTTCACTGGCAGTTACCACAATGCTTGCAGCCGCTGTATGAGCCATTGCCTTAGGGGCGGGCGCTGATAATGGGGCTATGTAGCACATGCCCATCGATAACAGAGTCATACCCGAGAGCGTCTATGATCGTCATAGACGGTAGCTGCTTTATGCGCTGCCAGTACTGCCGACCATCTTACCAGCTCAACTCATGGTAGGCTGTTGCCAATGGGGGCTGCCAGCAATCAATTTACACAAAGCATAGCAAAGCATAGCAGCGCCTGCCCCTTGATCTTAAATGCAGCCTACCCTACTGAGAAGCGCTCGTTAACCGCTCCATCTTTTCCACGTCCGCTAAGATCTCAACAAGCTTAGCCACGATGCGTTGCTGCTCTTCTAAAGGAGGGACTGGTACAAGGAATTTCTTTCCCTCCTTGATGTCTAAACGTGGTTTCTGCCCATGGGAGTGCTTTGTAGCCAAGCTAACGAAGTAAGGAGCACGAAGGAAATAGAGCATGAACCCCGCATTTAATGGCATATGCGCTTGATTGACATCTAATACAAGCAGCTCAGTCGAACAAAAGCCGTCCTCATCAGCGATGATGACTTTGTTCAGATAAGGACGCATTTTGCTGTAAAGCACGTCCCCAGCTTTAAAGGCATTCTTGTTACTGTTGATTGACTTCCAGTCGTAACATTTGCGGATAAGTCCGCCATTGTTCTTTATCTCCTCAAGACCTAGGAGCCACGAGTTTGCTGGGATTTGCTCAGGCTTTACTTGCTTTGATCTACCAAAAGGCAAGAGCTTTCCAAGCTCCACCCACTTCCATTTCTCAGGGATATCAAACGGTACCTCTTCAGGGGCGGGAGCTAAGCCAATCTGCTCAACAGCGGGCTCGGTGTCAAGTTGTGGTACCAGCTGACCACTAATAGCGTACTGTAGCACCGAGGCCTTAAGGCTACGAGGAAACTCCGTCTCAAGCTTTACCAGTGCATCCTGAGCCGCGCCAAAGCGCTCAACAAGCGGTTTGAGCTCCTCGAGCTTGTCCACGATGCGATGCTGCTCGGCAAGCGGTGGCACTGGAATCCAAGTTTTTTCGATTTTGTCCTTGGAAAGGTTTTGGAGGTTGGTTGTACCTGATGCCTTATTTATCAGCAACTTGCGAAAGGCAAGTAAAGCATAAAATAGGTACCAATTAACAATCACCTCTGAATTAGTGATGCAAGCACAGCAGGCTTGGTTAGTAGTGCTTGGAAAGCCAAGCATACCGATATTACCAACTGTACCTGTTCCGTACATTGCAACCAGCACACTTCCTGCTGGATTTAGCCTTAGTCTAGCTTGTTTCACTGCTTTCTCAGTTACAAACTCCTCTGTCGATAAAACCACGCCATTTGAGATTTCTCCGGTTTTCAGCCAAGGAACAGTTCCTTTTTCCCAAAATTCAGCATTATTACGGCTTGGAGTCGCTCCTGACTTCCAATCTCCTAAGTACTTAGCCTGCACCCACTTCCACTTCTCAGGGATCTCAAACGGCACCTCTTCAGAGGCGGGCGCTGTCCCAATTTGCGCCACCGCTGGCTCGTTGTCAAACTGCTCTACCAGCTTACCGGAGACTGCCTGTTGCAGAATCGAGCCCCATAGTTTTTTGCTGTTCACGTTGTCCCCCCTTTAGTCTGCGGTCTTTACCGCACACTGCGTTCTGTTCAGAACTACAGTGCCGATCATACCTACCCTACCGACCGTAAACGCCATAAATACCTAATGTACGGTCACGTCCTACCCGAGCCACCTAACTGTTAATACAGATGGCTGTTCTCAGCACTAAGCTCTACCCAGCATCGCCATGATCTGGCTTAAGATGGCGTCAATCTGCTCAGTGTGCTGCGCGCGCTTTTGCTGGTAGTTAGCAATGAGCTCAGCAGGTGGCAGCAGCTCATCCTGCTCTTCTTTTGTGTAACCACAAAGGTCGAGGTTATAGCCACGCTCCTCGATCTCACTGCGGCTGTAACACTTGGCTTTATACAGGCCGTCCTCGTCCAGTATCTCCTGCCGGTTATGCCACCACAAATCCAAGTCCTTGAGGTGCTCTCTCTTCAGAGGCTTGGTCTTGGAGAAGTTCTTGTAGCCCTTTGGCATGTCTACGCGGTAGAACCACGTCTCCGTAGTCTTAGGCTGGCTGCGGTCAAAGAAGAGGATGTTAGTGGCAATGGAGGTGTAAGGGGCAAAGACCGAAGTTGGTAAGCGCACAATGGTGTGCAAATTGGCCTTATCCATGATCTTCTTCTTGATAGCCGTCTTATTGCCAACACCAAAGAGGAAGCCATTAGGCAGTACCACCGCAGCACGCCCTCCCTGCTTAGCAAGACGCTTTTCAATTAGCAGCATGAACAGGTCGGCAGTTTCAGAGCTGCGCTCACCTGGCAGAAACTTACTCTGCACCTCTGACTTTTCCACACCTCCGTATGGTGGATTCATAAGAATCACGTCAAAACACTCTTGGTCGGTGTAATCAACGCAGTTCTTAATAGTGAGGGAGTTACCATAGAGAATATCAGGATTATCAATGCCATTGAGCAGCAGGTTGGTCAGGCATAACAGGTAAGGCAGTGGCTTTTTCTCAATGCCATGGAACGAGCGACTAAAACGCTCAATTTCGTCAGCAGTCTGCAACTGAGGATAGAGCACGCGGTGCGCTGAGTTCAAAAAGCCCCCTGTACCACAGGCAAGGTCGGCAATCTGGTCACCCAGCTTCAGCTGCACATGCTCGGCCATGAAATCCGTAAGCGCACGTGGGGTATAAAATTCTCCTGAATCGCGAGCGTTCTGCAAATTGCGCAGAATGGTCTCATAAATTTCACCGAAAGCATGGGACTCTTGTGGATCAGTAAAATCGATCTGGTCAATCTCAGCCAACACCTCACGTAATACGACACCATCTTTCATAAAGTTGTGCACGTCGGTAAAGGCGGTCTTGATCAGAGCTTGGCCTTTAGGAGTGTTTAAAGGCACCACCAGATTCTTAATCCCTGGCAGCAAGGTGTTGTTGACAAAGGCAAGCAAGCTCTCACCAGTCTCTACCTTGCCAGACTTAAAGTCTGCCCAATCACGCCATCTGAGATGAAGCGGTGCTAGCAACGACTGGTAGTCATCGTTCTCGATTTCCCAGTTCAGCTCAGCTGCATCGTAGATCTTGAGGAAGATCATCCAGCTCAGCTGCTCAATGCGCTGGGCATCGCCATTAACGCCAGCATCGCCGCGCATAATGTCGCGGATGCGTTTTACAAAACCAGAAAACTGCATGGTTGTCCTTAAAAGTTATGAGGCTAGCTGAGCGAGCACTGCCGAGGGCATGGTACCTCTGTGTGCTGCGTGAAGCGCTTATGGTAACAGGCTAAGGCACTGCCGTGTAGTCTGAAGTGCCAGCGGCGTCAGCATGAGCTGCTTGCTCTGCTGTATCACCATCCTGATACAGCAGCAATGAAAGAGCCTGTCTGTAGCCATCCTTACCGTCTGCACCACCGATACTGGCAATAATCTGTGGTACCCCACCATAAGCTTGGAAACGAGGAGCTTTGAGCACAACCGGCTTTTCTATGGCTTCAAAGCCTTGATCCTCATATACTGCAATCAGCTCGCGCAGCAGCTGTTGCTGCCTGGCGTCATAACGCTGCATGATGGCACTGTGACGGGCTTGTTCAGCGCGCTCACTACGGGTCATTAGCTCCTTGTTAAAGCCAATGTGGTTCACGATGTCGAACTCATCAAGGTTGTCCTGACCCAGTACTTGGCGCAGATCAGAGAAAAAGACCCCTTGCCTCTCCATCTCCGCAATGATATCTGCTTTGGACTTTGCGGTTAGCCAGCTGTGCGTAAAGTCTTCGCTTGCCGGAAATTCACTAAGAATACGCTGCTTAGCAAAATCACGCAGCGGCGTGCTCATGCGTTTGCCCGTCTCATCAAGATAGAGGACATTGGCATCAACCACGGTGAACTCCACTCCGCTGACGACATGCTCAGAGCGCTTACGGCTCTCTGTCCCGTGAGGCTGATTACTCTTGGCAGCATCATGGTCATTAGCATCTCGGTTAGTGATGGCAGCCTTAGTGGAGCCTTGCTTGTCTGTGGTTGCCGCTTTGGCCTTAGGTTTGAAAATCGGGTCATCAGAAGCAGGATCACCGACCTCCTGCAGCTCGTCTGGTTCGCCGTCAAAGTCGGGATCATTGAAGATCTCGCTAACCCGTCTGAAATCGAGAATGGTGAAGCTGGTCTTACCATTCTCCGGTGCCAGCCGTGTACCACGGCCAATGATCTGCTTAAACTCCGTGTGCGACTTAATGTTGGCGTCAATCACGATCAGCTGCGTACCTTTGGTGTCAGCACCAGTGGTCAGCAGCTTGGAAGTGGTGACGATTACCGGATACTCTTCACTGATAGAGCAGAACTGAGCGTACAGGGCCTTGCCCTCCTCATCATTGGAGGTCATACGCACGATGTAATTGCTGTTTTCCTGCATGTGCTGAGGATTAAGCTCGCGTAATGCATCCCGCATGCGCAGCGCATGGTTCTGCGTGGCACAGAACACAATGGTCTTGGCCATATCGCCCAGACTGTTGTGCTGAAAGTCGTTGATAATCTGCGCCACTCGCTTGATGCGATCAGGCAGCACAATGGTGCGGTCGAAGTCACTTACGGTGTAGAGCTTTGGCGGGATCTCTTGGCCATTGTCATCCAGCTGCCCTAGCTCTGGCATCCAGCCGGTCTTGTCTTTGTCGAGGTCGATGCGGATGACGCGATAAGGCGCAAGAAAGCCCTCCTCAATTCCCTTTTTGAGGGAATAGGTGAAAACCGGCTCACCAAAGTAAGCGGTGTTATCAGCACCGTCTTTGGTGTTAGGAGTTGCCGTCAGTCCCAGCTGAATAGCCGGATGAAAGTACTCAAGGATCTCACGCCACGAGCTTTCCTCTGCCGCCGAGCCACGATGGCACTCATCTACGATGACAAGGTCAAAGAAGTCAGGTGGCAGCTTGCGATAAAGATCGATAAGAGAGGTGACCTGTGCCTCGGCATCCTCGCTATCTACGTCAGCACTAACAGCTTTTCTGCTGGTGCTCAGTTGCTGGTACAGACCAAAGTAGATCTCATGATGCGTGTCGATCTTGCCACCCGTGATTTTGAGGCAAGGGGCAATGCTCTCGAAGCCTGCACTCATGGCCTGATCGACCAGCTTGTTACGATCAGCAAGATACAGTACCCGATGGATCACACCGGCTTGTTTCAACCTGAACACAATCTGCATGGCTGTGTAGGTCTTACCCGTGCCGGTAGCCATGACTAAAAGCAACCGCCGCCGGTGCAAACCGACAATGGCCTGTACCACGGAATTGATAGCCACCATCTGGTAGTAGCGCGGTATGAGCCGTCCATGCACAGTGCCTTCGTCGCGAAAATACTGTGCTTTGGCTAAGTTTTGCTGGTCTGCTGCGGCAGTGATACCAAGGGCAGTACAGTATGAACTCCACAGCTCATTGAGACTTGGGAAGTCTGTAAGACTCAGGGAGCGCTGTTGCCCTGTTTTGAGGTTGTATTCGACAAAGCCGTGACCAGCTGTGGCATAAGCTAACGGCACCTGCAGGGTTTTGGCGTACTTGATGGCCTGATCAATACCTGCAGAATCGAGCTCTGAACGCTTTACCTCAATGACAGCCAGAGGGTGAAAGATGTTAGTGCACAGGATGATGTCAGGGCGTTGTTGTTTCTGCGCAATCTGCTCCACTTGCCCTGTCTGCGGCACTATTTGGTACTTGTCACTGCGCAGATTGTACTCAGTCAGGAAGTTCTCATGAGACCAGCCTGCTTGCAGTAGCGCTGGGATCACGATTTTAGTCTTGACGTCTTCTTCGCTGGGATGAGGATTGATTCCGCTCATGACTGTACCTACCTGCCCTGCTTTTCTGCTTTCTGTGTAGCCCTCGGTAGCTTTGAAGTACCTTGGGATTCTGCGCTCTGCGCAGAACCGCTGCGCTCATTTTAGCAGCAAACGTATCAAGAAAGGCTTACCTTGTGGCGTAGGCTGGGGGTGCACGCTACGCACTACGCATTGCAGTTAATTGCGGAGTACCAACCAAAGAGCAGTGTCTAAGGGGCTGGCTAAAGGGGCGGGCGCTGCTAATGAGGGCACGGGGCATTTGTGGACTCGTCTCAGATCATGGGAGACAGGGCACCAACACTACTAAGGCTGTTTACGCCAAACGCCATCACATGGGCTCCATGTTGGTTGAGCGCATGGTCGCTGCTGCTGTTTGCTATTCCCCCACTCTGCGTAGAGCCCACTTGGAGCAAGTCAGCACGCAAGGTACTTTCTACCCAAAGTGCCCCAGCGTCATGACAGCAGGCAGCTATCAACAATAAGCTGCCCATCCTTCCATGATCTACCTTAGGGAGGAGACCACTCGCTCTTATTTAGGGTAGCTGCAAAGGTCGAGGTTGTAGCCATGCGCCTCGATCTCTTTGCGGCTGTAGCACTTGGCTTTGTACAGACCGTTCTTGTCTTGGATCTCCTTACGGCTATTCCACCACTGATCCAAGTCCTTAAGGTGCGCTCTTTTGAACGGCTTGCTCTGCGAAAAGCTCTTGTAACCACGTGGCAGGTCTACGCGGTAAAACCACGTCTCCTTAGTTTTTGGCTTGCTGCGGTCAAAGAAGAGTATGTTCGTGGCGATGTCAGTGTAAGGGGCAAAAACCGATGGTGGCAGGCGCACAATAGTGTGTAGATTGGCCTGATCCATGAGCTTTTGCTTAATAGCGGTCTTATTGTCACCACCAACAAGCAAGCCGTCAGGTACTATCACCGCTGCACGTCCTCCCGTCTTAGCAAGGCGCTTTTCGCTCAGCAGCAGGAAAAGATCGTTTGTTTCAGGGCTGCGCTCCTCTGGCAGGAATCTATTCTGTACAGTGGCCGTTTCCACACCACTAAGTGGCGGGGTCATCAAAATCACATCAAAGCAGTCGCTCTTGGTGTAGTTGACGTAGTTCTTAATGGCCAAAGCGTTGCCATAGATGAGCTCAGGATAATCAATGCCATTGAGTAGCAGATTAGTAAAGCACAGCAGATAAGGCAGCGGCTTGTTCTCGATACCAACGAACGCGTAATCCAAAGTCTCCCCATCCTCTCCTGCCCACTCCTCCCAATCATCTTCTGACTGCACCTGTGTAGAGAGCACGCGGCGGGCAGAGTTCAAAAAGCCACCTGTACCGCAGGCAAGGTCGGCAATCCTATCACCATACTGCAGCTGGACATGCTCGGCCATAAAATCAGTGAGTGCGCGTGGAGTGTAAAACTCACCTGTACCAGCAGTGTACTGAAGTTCCTGCAGCATGGTCTCGTAGATTTTAACCAAAGCACGCTCTTCATTTGGCTTGGTCAGATCAATCTGATCGATCTCCGCCAACACTTCACGAAAGGCCTCAGCGTCTGTCATGAAGTTGTGCACATCGGTAAAAGCGGCTTTGATCAGAGCTGGTCCTTGAGGGGTATCTTCTGGCACCTCCAGATTCTTGAGCCCTGGCAACAGGGTATTGTTGACAAAAGCTAATAAGCTCTCGCCTGATTTCACTTTGCCTGACTTAAAGTAAGCCCAGTCACCCCAGCTGAGGTGCTGTGGTGCCAACAACGACTCGAAGTCAAAGCTCTTTGCTTCCCATCTCAGCTCAGCAATGTCGTAAATCTTGAGGAGAAGCATCCAGCTCAACTGCTCAATGCATTGGGCATCGTTAGTAATACCGGCATCGCGCCGCATAATGTCGCGGATTCTTGGCAAAAAATCTGAAGAGATCATGATTGTCCTTAACAGTAGAGAGCGAGGAGAGACTGGCAGTGCGACCAAGGCTCTGCTAAGTGCAGCAGTGCTGCATGTAATGCTTTGCCCAGCTAGCCGGTGACTACACTCAAAGTAGCGTCGGTGTAGTGGTAACAAGGCCTAGCTGTAGCTTTATCAAGGCGCATTCCTATGATATAGCATCAAGAGCAGAACGTGGATCTGAACGGATCCGAGTACAGCACAGCACAGCACTACTCATCTTCATCGTCATGTGGTGTGAGCACTAATGTTTGGGGGCCTACCGGTTTTGCAGATCTTTGCGGATGCAGGCAAGCTAAGAGAGGTGGTACACGGCTACTATCTCCTACATGGGAGCAATCCATAGCAGAGCAGCTCAGTGAAGACGTGCAGCGTAAAGGAAGGCTCAGATCCATCTCAAAGTCTGTGCTGATGTCAGCGCAGTTAACAGCGCCCGCCCCAAAGGCTGTGCACAGCATAAGATTTTAGGACACTCTTGTAGCACCCAACTTAAGCGTGAGCAGGGGTAAAGAAGGGTAAAGATCAGCAGCACAGCAGCATCAACATCTGATCATTGCTCCTTACCATGCAGTGAAAGCATACCCTACTGATTCTGCACCACTCTGTGAGTAGCATGCACTACCAATGAGTTGGTTGGGGGACATCTTCAAGTGCCGTGCTTCTACCAGCGATGTTACTGGTGTCTGCTCTAAAGTCGGTACGCAGAGGCGGAGTAAGCTCCATCTCTTGCAGGTAGAGCTTTCACAGCCAGCCATGCACTACAGTGCATAAGAGCAGGCAAGGATAGAGTAAGCTCTTAGCACAGACACGACTAAGCAGAGTAGCTGTGATTAGCCGCAAGCACTGCTTGCCACCAATGGGTACGCATTAGACGAGCACAGACCTTTTAAGTAGCAGGTAGATGCGAATGGGCACAGATGCTGCTTAACGCAGTTTTTGCTAGTAAAAAAACAGCAAGATACATAACAAGCTATCTTACCATTAAACATGATAGGAATGAGCATTACTAGCGCATATGTACAGTGCTTAAAGGCATATTCTGTTGTATACAGAAA